>NZ_JBXAQP010000011.1:0-144871 GCF_058807355.1 Allobosea sp. GW821-FHT12C12 | reverse complement strand
TGCCGCGATAGCGCACGAAGGCGGCGCGCTCCGGCGTCGCCTCAGAGCGTGACAGCCCGCGGAAGCGGCGGAACGAGGCGCGGTCGTCGAGCGCCTCGGCCAGCTTCACATCGGACAGATCATGCCAGACCGACAGCGGCAGCGCCTTGAACGTCGCCAATGGAGCCCAGGCGGGTTCTCCCTTGGCCGCCGGATAGAGCGGCCCGGGCAGCTCCGCGATCGGCTTCCAGTCGATCAGGCCCGCGAGCTCGTCCAGCGACGACGAACTCCGCGCGCCCATCACAAAGCCAAGCTGCTCCTGGCCGATCGAACGATACCCCATCGCCGCCATTCCGGAAAGCCCAATGGAATCAGATATCAATAGCGTCGTCCATGCTTAACCGCGCACAGGTCTCCTAACGATCAGATCTTGGAGACAGATCGCCGGATCGGAGCCAAGTTCCGTGGGACCGAGACCGGGCGCAGTTGATGGATGTGCCGGGTGTCGGCTCGCTCTTGGCGGGTGCGCTCGTGGCCTTCAGAACGGGGCGGCGGAGAGGACGCGGCCGGGATTCATGATCCCCTGCGGGTCCAGTAGACGCTTCACGGAGACCATGAGGGCCAGCTCTTCGGCTGGCTTGTACCTTTCCATCTCCCCGACGTGGATGGAGCCGATCCCGTGCTCCGCGCTGAAGGTGCCCCCCAGCTCGGCGGCGATGTCGTAGAGGAGGTGGTTGACCTCCGCCGTTAGGCTGGGTTTATCGGCGACGGCTGACCAGATGGCATGCGAGAACATCGCGATGTAGTGCAGGTTGCCGTCCCCGAGATGCCCGACGACGACCGGCGTCGCCTCCGGGAAGCGCTCCGCCAAGACGGCCTCCGCGCGGCGGACGAAATCGGGGATGCGCGCAGGGGGGACTGCGATGTCGTGCGTGATCCCCATGCCCTCCTGGACGTTGGCTTGAGTGACGTGATGGCGGAGGCGCCAGAGATTCTGCCGCTGCCGCTCGCTCGTCGCGATGGTGGCGTCAGTGACGGTGCCGGCCGTCAGGGGCGCCTCTAGAAGGGATGTTAACCGCTCAGCCATCGCCGCGGCTTCGTCGACGCCCGCCAGTTCGGCGAGCACGTACCAGGGCGCTCGCGTCTCCAGCGGCCGCACGGCGTCCGCGACGTAGCGGATGACGAGGTCGAGCTCCGACGTGGAGATCAGCTCCATCGCCGAGACGAGCCCGAGCATCCCCGATTGCACATGGACGGCGAGGTCAGCCGCGTCCTCGATCGACGGCACGGCTATGAGGGCCGTGACGGTGTGGGGGGGCGCCGGGAACAGCTTGAGCACCGCCGCGGTGATGATCCCGAGCGTGCCCTCCGATCCGATCAGGAGGCTCTTCAGGTCGTAGCCGCTGTTGTTCTTGCGCAGCGCGCGCAGGCCGTTCCAGATCGTCCCGTCTGGCATGACGGCCTCGATGCCGAGCACGAGATCGCGCATGTTCCCGTAGCGGAGGACCGCGGTTCCGCCCGCATTGGTCGCGAGGTTGCCGCCGATCTGGCAGGACCCCTCGGCACCGAGGCTCATCGGGAACAGACGGCCGGCCGCTCGTGCGGCGTCTTGCACGTTCGCGAGGACGCATCCCGCTTCGACCTGGATCGAGTTGTCGTCTGCGTCGACCGCCGTGATCCGGTTCATGCGCCGGAGGTTTAGGACGATCCCTCGGCCGCTTTCGTCGGGGACCGAGCCGCCGCAGACGGAGGTGTTCCCGCCTTGCGGGAAAATAGGGACGCCATGCTGCCCGCACAGCTTCACGATCTCCGAGACCGCCTGCGTCGATGCGGGGAACACGACCGCGAGCGCGCTGCCGAAATGGCGCCTGCGCCAGTCGACCAGATGCGGCTCCATATCGCTTCGCTCTTCCGCGAGGAGCGTATCGGGGATCTCCCTCAGCGCATTGAGAAACGCTTCGCCCATTTGCCTCTAGCCGCCGAGGAGGATGACGTCGTCGGGGTCCCACGAGACGTGCAGCGTGTCTCCTGGCTTCGCACGCAAGGCCGCGCGCTCGGAGATTCTCTTCGCGACGAAGCTCGAACCGCCCGTGGTCCTCACGGTGATACGGGTCATGCCGCCTACGAATGAGACGTGGTCGATTTGGCCGGAGAGCGCGTTGACCCCGTCGAGCGATACCTGGTCTTCACTGACGATCCGCAGCTTCTCTGGTCTCACCAGGACCTTACGGCTGCCGGCTGTGGAGCCGGCGGAAGGCCTGAACGTCGCGCCGTCCGCGCTCTTCAGCAGTCCGCCTTCGGCCTCGGTGACGTCGAAGAGGTTGGACTCGCCGATGAACTCGGCGGCGAACAGGTTGGCCGGCGCGAAGTAGAGCTGCTCCGGCGTGCCGATTTGAGAGACCTTGCCCGTCTCCATCAGGCAGACGGTGTCGGACAGGTTGAGGGCCTCCTCCTGGTCGTGGGTGACGTAGACGATCGTGGTCCCGAGCTCGGTGTGGAGGCGCTTGATCTCCTCCTGCATCTGGTCACGCATGTTCTTGTCGAGCGCGCCCAGCGGCTCGTCCATCAGGATGATCTTCGGCGAGTAGACGATGCAGCGCGCGATGCCGACGCGCTGCTGCTGGCCGCCGGAGAGTTGGCGGGGCTTCCGGGCCTCGAACCCGGTGAGCCCGACGCGGGCGAGTACGTCGCGCACCTTCTCCGCGATCTGCGCCCTCGGGACGCCGCGTATCCGGAGTGGATAGGCGACGTTGTCGAAGACGCTGAGATGCGGCATCAGAGCGTAGTTCTGGAAGACCATGCCGATCCCGCGTTCGCGCGCCGGCACCTCGGTGACCTCGCGCCCGTCGATGTCGATCGTGCCGGTGCTGGCCGCGATCGCCCCAGAGATCAGGTTCAGGATCGTGCTCTTGCCGGAGCCGCTTGGACCGAGGAGTGTCAGGAACTCCCCTCTGCGCACTAAGAGGTCGGTCTCTCGCAGGGCGGTGAAGCCGCCATAGGCCTTGCTGACGCCCTGAAGGCGGATCATCGGCTTGCCCTCGCCGGGTGACGTCGTCGTGTTGGTCATGCCGGCACCGGGACCGTGTAGGCCAGGGGAAGACGGCCGCCATCCGCGTAGATGGTCTGCCCGGTCATGTAGCTCGAGGCGTCGCTCGCGAGGAACACGGCGATCCGCGCGATCTCGTCTGGCTGCCCGAGGCGGCCCATGGGCGTCCTGGAGAGGATGTTTTTCAGCGCGTCGGGGTCGGTATTGACGATCTGGGCGAGGAGTTCCGTCTCGACGCTGCCGGGGCCAATGCCGTTGACGCGGATCCCGTGCTTGGCGAGGCCGAGCGCCATGACGGCGGTCAGCTGGTTCAGGCCGCCCTTGCTGACCGCGTAAGGCACGATGTGAGGGCTGCAGACGATGGCGTTGATCGAGCTCATGTTGATGATCGCGCCACGGCGTCCCTGTGCGACCATCTTCCGGGCCGTCGCCTGGCCGACCAGGAACCCCCCCTTGAGGTTGACCCGCAGGACGCGGTCGAAGTCGGCCTCCGTGATGTCGAGGATCTCTGCGTTCTGGTTGATGCCGGCGTTGCTGACGGCGATGTCGATCCCGCCGAAGCGGTCGCAGGTCGTCTCGATCAGGCGATTCACGTCCTCGGCGTCACCGACGTCGCAATGACTGTAGCGGCAGCGCTCGCCGAGTTCGGCTGCGAGCTGCGCGCCACGCTGGTCCTGCACGTCGGCGATCACGACGTTCGCCCCCTGGGCGATGAATTCCCTCGCGATCGCCGCGCCTATCCCTTGGGCGGCGCCGGTGACGATCGCGGTCTTGCTGTCGAGCTGCATCTGGTCCTCGGGTCTCAGGCCTTGGCGACCGTGCGTTCGCGGTCGAAGCAGCCGTCGGCGACGTCCTTCGAGAGGAACTGCTTCTGGATGCGCTGGGTGGGTGTCTTCCTGAAGTCGTCGACGAAGGCGACGAAGCGGGGGATCTGGAAGGCGGCCATGCGCGGCTCGCACCAGCGGAGCAGCTCTTCCGCCCCGAGGCGCTGGCCGGGCTTCAGCTTGACGAAGAGCTTCAGGTCCTCGTCCGCCAATTCGTTCGTCACCCCGATGAGGGCGGATTCCTCGACGGCCGGATGGTCGTTGATCACCCTCTCGACCTCCCACGCCGAGATGTTCTCGCCCCGTCGCCTGAGGCTGTCCTTCTTGCGGCCGAGGAAGAACATGAAGCCGTCCTCATCGCGCCAGGCGAGGTCGCCCGTGTAGAGCCAGCCGTCCCGGATCGTCCTGGCGGTCGTTTCGGGATCTTTGTGATACCGGGCGACCATCGTGCCGCGCTCGTTCTCGGCGACGCGGATCTCGCCGACCTCGCGCGGCGCGGTGACGTTGCCGGCGTCGTCGACGATCTCGACCGAGAAAAAGTCGACGGCCTTTCCGATGGAGCCGAGCTTGCCCTCGGTGTTGATCACACTGAAGCTCGAGGTCTCGGTCATGCCGTAGCCCTCGCGGATCTCGACGCCGAAGCGCTCCTCGAACTCGCGCCAGACGCCGACCGGGCAGCCGCCGCCCCAGGCGATCCTCGCGCCGTGGCTGCGGTCGAGCGCCGAGGGTGGCTGCTTGAGCAGCAATTGCAGCACGCCGCCCACGAAGTGGATGTGGGTGGCGCCGGAGCCGCGCACCTCCTCCCAGAACCTGGAGGCGCTGAAGCGGGGCACGAAGCCGAGCGTCACGGGCACCATCAGCGAGAGGACGAGGACCTCCGTGCCGAAGACATGGTAGATCGGATCCCAGAAGTGCAGGACGCTGCCGGGCTGGATGTTGCCGATCCAGATCGAACCGAGCGCCGAGGCCCTTACCATCCGGTCGGTCATCTCGACGCCCTTCGCCGGGCCGGTCGTGCCCGAGGTGTAGAGGATGATCCGAAGGTCGTCGTCGCGGAGATCCGCTGCGGGGTTCGTATTGTCTGCGTGGTTCAAGATCGCTTCGATCGGCGTAAAGTCACCGCCGTCGCCCCGGACTCGGCCCCGCCAGATCTGGGCGATCCCACCGCGCTCGCCGAGGATCGGGTCCAGCGCTTCCGAGAACTCGCCGTCGGCGATGATCAGCGCCGGCGCGGAATGATCAATTATATAGGCCAGGCCCTGGCCCTTGAGATTGCTGTTGATCGGAACCTGGACCGCCCCGAGCTTCATCAGGGCGAAGAAGAGCGCGACATAGTCGAGATGGTGGCCGAGCATGACCGCGACATGGGCGCCCTTCCGGACCCCGAGCGCCCTGAGGCCGTTCGCCGCCCGGTTGACCCGCCCGTTCAGGTCGGCGCAGGTGATCTCCTCGCTGCCCTGCCGGCAGAAGACGTGCGCGGGACGCTCCTTGGCGCAGCGCTCCAGGAGGAGCGGGACGGTCTCCTCGTCTGAAAACCAGTGGGTCCGCTTGCCGGTCGTCATCGGTGTCACCAGAGCCAGCGCTTCTTGTCGGTGAGCGTCCATTGCTCGGTCCCGCTGGCGCCGTCGAAGCTCCGTGCGATCGAGACATGGCCGTTGCGCAGGCGCGTCATCATGGCGAAGAGGGCGAAGACCGACTGGCGCAGTCCCTCGTCGGCGTCGTGCGCGAAGGGCAGGAAGCCGCGCAGCCGGAGAACCGCGCGGTCGCCCGACGCCTCGACCTCGCAGTCGTTGCGGAACGAACTCAGGATCGCGCGGAAGCTGTCGGCGATCGCTTTCGGGCTGGAGCCCTCTTCGCCGCTCGCTTTGGCGAGATCTGGTCCGAACTGAACCGCGAGCAGGCGCATCCCCGTGGCGACGAGGTTGCGCGCCGCCGGAGCGCCGAACAGCCGGTGCATGATCTCGATGACGTGCTGGACGTAGTCGACGCCGTAGCTATAGCCGCCCTTCAGCCAGCGTGCTTCGGGCCAGATCGCGGGGTCGAGCTTGGGAGCCCGTTCGGGATCGAATTCCGGAGTCCGCTCGACATGCTCCGAGCGGAAGCGCTCTTCCGGCGCGAGGTCGTGATCGTATTCCTGGAAGTACCCCTCGTCGTAAGGGTGGCCCTCGGCGACGAATTTCGTGGCGACCCAGCCGAGCCGCGGACAGCCGAGCAGGTGGCCGTTGCGGGGATGCCAGGTCGACAGGATGGTCCGGCGGACCGAGGTGGGCACCGTCAGCGCGGCGATGCCCGGATAGGTGCCCCACGGCGAGAGGTAGCGGATCCAGACCTTCCTCGGGCTCTCCTCGATGAGCTGCATGTTCAGCCCCCCGATCGAGTTGGAGAAGTAATGGTACTTGGCTGCCGCCAGGGCCGGCGGATCGTTCTCGATGCCGAGCTTCACCAGGGCGGCCCGGAAGCGGATCTTCTGCTCCGAAGAGAGCAGCGCGGCCCAGATGTCGTTCAGCGCCTTCTCGCCGCGCTCGCGGTAGCAGATCGCGGTCAGGCCAGAGACGACGATCCATGCGAACCTGTTCGCCAGCGCGATCCGCTCGCGCAGGGCCGGGACATCTTCCTCGATACGGGCGGGAGCGGACATGGCGGGTCGAACCTTGGTTGGCATGCGTCAGCGAGACGATGCGTCGCGGCGCTGGAGCGCCGCCGTGAGCAGGCAGACGATGAAGGAAAGCGCCGTGAGCATGGTCGAGACGGCTGCGATGACGGGAGAGATCTCCCATTGGATCGAGGAGTACATCTTGACTGGCAGCGTCGTGGTGGTGGCCGAAACGAGGAACCAGGAGATGACGACCTCGTCGAAGGAGATGAGGAAGGCGAAAAGGCCCCCGGCCAGGATCGACGGGACGAGCTGCGGGAGAACGACCGTGAAGAACATGCGGTAGCGGCCGGCGCCCATGAGGGTGGCGCCGAACTCGAGGTTGGGATCGAGCTTCTGCACCCCCGCCGCGACCATCACCAGGACGAAGGGCGTGACGTAAATCGTGTGCCCGAGCACGAGCGCGAGCGTCGTGCCGGTGACCCGAAGATACGAGAAGTAGAGGTAGAGCCCGAGCGCCATCACGATCGCGGGGATGACGAGCGGGCTCATCATCAGGAGCGTGATGACCTTCTTGCCGGGAAATTCGTAGCGCACGATGCCATAGGCGGCGGGAACCGCGGTGACGAGCGCGAGGGCGGTGGTCATCAAAGCGATCTTCGCGCTTTGCAGCAGCGGCCCCGTCCAGGCCGGTGACGAGAAGAAGAGCCGGTAGAGCTCGAGCGAGAACTCGCGCGGAGGAAAGCGGATCTCGTGCTGCGTGCCGAACGAAACGGGGATGACGATCAGGCTCGGCACCAGCAGGAACGCGTAGACCAGGACCGCCAGAGACGTGCCCGCGATCCGATAGCGGCGCTTCAGCGGATCCTTGTGGTCGAAGGCCTCGGACATGAAGGTCAGGCCTTTCCGGCGAGCTGGTTGCGCCGCATCCAGAGCGCCGGTCCCGACAGCAGCACGACCATGCCGAGCAGCAGGACGCCGATCGCCGCGGCCATGTTCCAGTCGAGCGTCTCGCGCGTGTAGAAATCGACGAGGTTCGCCAGCATGACATCCTGCCGGCCGCCGAGGAGCGCCGGGATGACGAAGAAGCCGAGCGACATGACGGCTACGCTCGAGACCCCGGCGGCGACGCCCGGCAGGCTGAGGGGCAGCGTGATCGTGAAGAAGGTGCGGATCGGGCGGGCGCCCATGATGTCGGCGGCGCGGTAGAGCGCGGGATCGATCGCCAGAAGGCTCGCCAGGACCGGGAAGACGATGAAGGGCGTGAGATAGTTCGTCATGCCCACCATTACGCCTACGCGGTTCAGGATCATCGGCAGGGCGATCTGAGTTCCGAATATCCAGCTGAGCGCGAGGTTGATGACGCCCTCGCGGCCGAGGATGACCGTGAAGGCGTAGCTCTTGACGAGGATGCTGGTCCAGAACGGCAGCAGGACCAGCACCATGTAGACCGCGCGGTGTCGTGGCGGCTGGCGGACGAGGTGCAGGGCGACCGTATAGCCGAGCAGGAGGCTGATCAGCGACGCGAGGATGCTGATCTCTAGCGTCGTGTAGAGCGAGCGCTGAAAGAGGCGGCTCTCCAGCAGCGCCTGAAACGCGTCCAGCGACAGGCTTGCGCCGCCCAGGCTCGTCCACACGATGAAGAGGATGGGAACCGCCGCGATCGCCAGCGACACGATGGCCGCTGGCAGCACGAAGGTGGCCGCTCCCCTGGAGTCGTCCGAACGCGTCATCGATTTTCAGTCCGCTGTCCTGGTCGGCGCGCGGCGGGGGCTCAGGTGAGCACCCACTCCTTGAAGCGGCGACTCAGCTTCTCGAAATTTTCCGCCCACCACTGCTCGTTCATCACCAGGTTCTGGTCGGACTCCATGTTCGGCAGCCACTTGCGTGTGTCGGCCGAGACCATGGGCAGGGCCTTCTTGCTGACCGGCGTGTTACCGAGCAGCTCCATCACCGCCGCCTGGGCCTTGGGCTGCAGGGCGTAGGAGACGAACTTCAGCGCGTTCTCCTTGTTCGGCGCGTTCTTCAGGACGGTGAGATATTCCAGGCCGTTGAGCGTCTGCGCGAAGGAGAACGCCATGCCGGCTCCGGTCGCGCCCGTCGTCTTGACGCGCGATGCGTAGGAGTAGCTGAAGTCGACCTCGCCGGTCTGAAGCAGCGTGATCGTCTGGGGCGTGGAGTCGACCCATTTCGCGACGCTGGGCTTGATCCGGTCCAGAGCCTTGAAGGCGCGATCCACGTCGAGGGGATAGAGCTTCGAGGGCGGAACGCCATCGGCGAGCAGCGCGGCTTCGAGCGTTTCGCTCGGCCGGTTGCGGAACGTCCTGCGGCCCGGGAAGGCCTTCGCGTCGAAGTACTCCGCGAAGTTCTTGGGGTACTTGCCCTCGGGATAGCGCTTGGGATCGTAGGCGATGCCGCCGGCGAAGGTGTAGAACGGCACGAGGTCCTTCGTCGCCGGGATCGACAGGTCGGAGGCGTCGAAGAGGCTCGCCGGCAGCGGCTCCCAATATCCCTCCCTCGATCCGCTCGTGCCGAGCGCCCCGGGCGCGTCGAAAACGTCCCATTCGACGTTTCCGGTCGTGACCTGCGCCTTGACCTTGGCGAGGTCGGGCGTGTCGATCACCGTGACGTTGATGCCGGTCTCCTTCGTGAAGGGCTTGATGAGGCCCTCCTCGACGGAGGCGCGGTAGGTGCCGCCCCAGGTCACGAACACCAGGTTCTTCGACTGGGCCTGGGCCAGTCCGCCGCGCAGGACGAACGGCGCGGCGACGGCGCCGCCGCCGAGCGTGGTCAACAGCTTGCGCCGGGACGGGCGGTAGAGGCCGTGCTTGTTCTCGAATTCTGACATGACGGGATCCCCTTCTTTATGGTGCCTACTCTTCTCTGGGTAGGCGTCAGGCAGCGCTGGACTTCGTCGAGGAAAGGGAACGCTCTCGCTCGAACGTCGCCGGCAGGGCTTCCGCGACCAGCCGGCGGGTCTCTTCGGTGATGGGGAGCAGCGGCGCGATCACCTCGCCCGACGGGAAGCCGGACATGGTCAGGGCGGCCTTGATCGGCCCGGGGTTATGCTCGCGGTAAAGCAGGTTCACGGTCGGCATGATCGCCGCGTGAAGGGTCTTCGCCTCGTTCAGGCGGCCAGACGAGGCCAGCCGGTAGAGCTCGGACCATATCCGCGGGAAGAGGCACGACGTCGCAAGGAGGCCTCCCCGCGCGCCCATCGCGACGTGAAGAGGGAAGACGTTCTCCTCACCCGTCAGGATCGAGATTTCCGCGCCGGCCAGTTCCATGGCGCGCAGTTGGACCGAGAGGTCCTGGTTGCACGCCTTCATCGCGGCGACGCGGGTCTGGCGCGCGAGGGCGTCCACCGTCTCCGGCCTCAGCGCGACGCCCGTGCGGTACGGGATCTCGTACAGCATCAGGTCGGCATCGACGGCGTCGGATAGCTTCTTGAAGTAGTCGACGATGCCTTCTTGGGTGGGGCGGGCATAATAGGGCGTGACGACCAGCAATGCGCTCGCGCCGGCGCTCGCGAAAGCGCGGCTGGTCTCGACGCACTCTCCGAAGCCCGCCGACAGGACGCCTGGGATGACCGGCACGCGGCCGCCGGCAGCCTCCAGTGTGGCATCGAGCATCTGGCGGCGCTGGCGTGATGTCAGGGAGACGTATTCGCCGGTCCCGCCGATGGGGCAAAGGCCGTCTGCCCCTTCCGCGACGAGATGGGTGGCGAGCTTGCGAACCGCGGCGGCATCGACGTTACCGGAAGCGTCGAGCGGTGTCGGCGTTGCCGAGATGATGCCCTGGTAGGTCTGACCCGCGGCCTTCATGACGCCTTCTCCAGTTCGTTCGCGGCGATCGCCCGGTCGGCTACCGACATGGCAGAGCGGCGATGGTGACGGGAGGCGAAGCCTGCCGAAGTCTTGCCGGACGCGATGTCGTCCTCGACGAGCGCGGCGAGCCGCGCCGCGGCAGGTCCGTAGCCGCCGGCTCCGGGCGTCTCCACCGAGACAGCTGAGTCCGGTGTCAGCGTCATGCCGGTGAGCTTGCTCGGCAGGCTTTCGGCGCCGCCGTCTGACCGGTGGAGTTGAAAACGGCCCGGCTTGCCCGGCTCTCCTCCGAAGACGCCGGGGGGCGCATGCCTGAAGCGCTCGCCGACGCCGGAGAACTCGCAGGCGTGGTCGACCGGTCGGACGACCCGCCGGAGGCCGAGGCCGCCGCGGAAGGCGCCGGCGCCGCCGGAGTCGGGAACGAGGGAGTACTCCTCGACGCGTAGCGGGTACTCCATCTCGATCGCCTCGACGGGCAGGTTCGAGGTGTTGGTGATGTGGACCTGGACGCCGTCCTTGCCGTCGCGATCGTTCCGGGCCCCCATGCCGCCGCCAAGCGTCTCAAGGTAGACGTACGGCTGACCGGTGTGGGGGTCTGTGCCGGCGAAGACCATGGAGGTGTTCGCTCCGTTGGCGCATCCGATCGCACGCTCCGGAAGCAAGGGAGCCAGGGCCCCGAGGACGACGTCGATGACCCGTTGGCAGGTGTTCGCGCGAAGCGCGACCGCCGCCGGGGCAAGGCAGTTCACGATGGCGCCCTGCGGGGCGACGATCTCGAACGCCTGGACCACGCCCTCGTTGTTCGGCATCGAGGGGTCGAGTAGCGCCTTCAACGCGTAGCAGACCGAGGAGCGGACGGCGTTCAGCGTCAGGTTGATGTTGCCGGGCACCTGCGGAGCGGATCCGGAGAAGTCGAAGACCGCCTCGCTGCCGCGCTTGCGCACCGTCAGCGAGATGGCGACGTCTGACGTCCCGACGCCGTCATCGTCCATCATGTCGGAATGGGACCACTCGCCGTCAGGCAATCCTGCGATGGCATCGCGCATCCGGCCGCGGCTGCGCTCGATGATCTCGTCGAAGCTGCTTTCGAGAAGGCGCACTCCGTATCGCTCGCAAAGGCCACCGATGCGGTCCACCCCGAGCCGGCACGCGGCGATCTGGGCGTTAAGGTCGCCCTTACGCTCGGTGGGCAGGCGCATGTTGAGCAGCAGGATGTCGAGGATGTCGCGGACTGGCTTCCCGTCCCTAAAGAGCCGCACCACCGGGATGCGCAGGCCCTCCTGGTAGATCTCCGTCAGGCCTCCAGACATTGAGCCGCGAGCGGCTCCGCCGACGTCGGCGTGATGGGCGATGTTGCAGACGAAGCCCACCAGCTTGCCCTCGGCGAAGACGGGAGCGGCCAGGTTGATGTCGGGTAGGTGCGTACCGCCGGCGACATGGGGGTCGTTGCCGACGAAGATGTCGCCCGGCTCGATGTCGTCCGCGAAGCGATCTTGGAGGATCTCGACGAGCCCGCTCATGGAGGCGAGGTGGATCGGCAGGGCGTGCTCGGCTTGGACGACGAGCCGGCCTCGCGCATCGAGGACCGCGACGGAGTGGTCGTGGCGCTCCTTGATATTGGTCGAGAAGGCGGAGCGTTGGATCGTCAGGAAGCACTCGTCGGTCGTCGAGCGCAGCCCGTTCCAGAGGATCTCGAGGGTGATCGGGTCGAGACCGGCGCAGCTCACGGCTGGTGCTCCATGATGATGTTCAGGGCGTCGTCGACCCGGGCCGTCCAGTTCGGCGGCACGACCGTCGTGGAGTCGAACTGCGTGATGATGGCCGGCCCTTGCAGGATGGCGCCGATCTCGAGCCCCGAGCGGTCCACGATCAGCGTCGCGTCCGGTGCTTCAGGGCGGAACCAGGCTTCGGCCTGCTGGGCTTGCGTTTCGGTCTGGCGGCCGCGGAGGCGAGGCGCCGAGGTCTTCGACTGGGGCAGCTTCGCCCTCATGCGGATGTTGACGAGTTCGATCGCTGCGGTCGGATCGGCGTGGCCGTATTTCGCGGCGTGTGCCGCCAGGAAACGCTGTCGCAGTTCGGCGGGCGATGGCAGCCCGAGACCATCGCCAACAGGGATCGATATTTCGTAGTTCTGCCCGACGTAGCGCATGTCGAGGGAGGCGCCGAGCTCCAACTGGCCGGCCCCCTCGCTCCAACGCCTTGCCTGTGCGACGAGATCGGCGATCGCCGCCTCGATCGGCTCCTCGTCCTCGACGAGCTGCATCCGGCACGTCGTGACGAAGCTCTCCTGGATGTCGGACATCGCGACGCCCTCGGCGCAGAGAATCCCTGGGGAAAGGGGCACCAGGATCCTGCGGATCGAGAGCTCCTCGGCGACGGCGGCGGCGTGGAGGCCACCCGCGCCGCCGAACGGCATCAGCGCGAAGTCGCGCGGGTCGTAACCTCGCTCGACGGAGATCGCGCGGATCGCGCGGACCATGTTGGACACGCAGATGCGGATGATCCCAAGCGCGGTCTCCTTCATCGCAAGGCCGAGACTCGCCGCCAAGGGCGCGATCGCGCGCTCTGCGGCTTCCCGATCGAGCGCCATGCCGCCGCCGACGAGCGTCGCGGGGAGGCGGCCGAGAAAGGCGTTCGCATCGGACACCGTCGGCAGCGTGCCGCCGCGACCGTAGCAGGCTGGCCCTGGAACGGCCCCCGCGCTCTCGGGCCCGACCTTCATCAGGCCGTCGCGGCCGACCTGGGCGATCGATCCGCCCCCGGCTCCGACGGTGTTGATGTCGATCGATGGCAGGCGGACCGGGAACTCGGCGATGTCGCGCCCGTAGGTCATCGCCGCCGCGCCGTCCTCGATCAGGCAGACGTCGGTGCTGGTCCCGCCGATGTCGAGGGTGATCAGGTTGGCCTCGCCCGAGCGCGCGGCGACGGCGACGGCGCCGACGACGCCTGCCGCCGGCCCTGATAAGGCGGTTCGGATCGGAAGCTCCCCGGCGCGCTCGATCGCCATGAGGCCGCCGGCGGACTGGCTGATGCCGATCGCAACGCCCGGCGCGTGCTCCTGGAGGGTCGCTCCGAGACGCTCCATGTAGCGCGTCACCTTCGGCTGGAGATAGGCGTTGAGGACGGTGGTCGAGAAGCGCTCGTACTCTCGGAACTCCGGCTGGACTTCACTCGACAGCGAGACGTAAAAGTTCGGCAGTCGTTCGCGTAAGGCAGCGCCGATCCGCCGCTCGTGATCGGGGTTGAGGAACGAGAACAGCAGGCCGACGGCGCAGCAGTCGGCGCCACTGGCGGCGACGGCGTCGACCGCCGCTACGATCTCGTCGTCCGTCAGAGCCGTCACGACCTCGCCGCGGGGCCCGACGCGCTCCGCGATCTCGAAGCGGTTCTTCCTCGCCACGACAGGCGCTGGGGCGTCAGCCTTCAAGTCGTAGATTTTGGGGCGGACCTGACGTCCGATTTCGAGGAGGTCACGGAAGCCCTTGGTCGTGATCATCGCGACCTGCCCGCCGCTGCGCTCGATCAGAGCGTTGGTGGCCACAGTGGTGCCGTGCGCCAGGCGGGCGATCCCGCAGACTTCCACATCTGATTTCTCCGCAAGCTCGGCGAGGCCGGCCAAAATGGCGCGGGAGGGGTCGTCCGGGGTGGATGGGCGCTTGTGAACCACGACGTCCTGGGTGCCGGCTTCTACGGCGTAGAAGTCCGTGAACGTGCCTCCGACGTCGACACCGACGGTCCAGCTCATGATCATCCCTCTGTTGGATACAGTAAATATCCAAAATGGACACATTGTCAATCCAAGGCCTGATCCGGTATCCAAAGGGCAGTAGGAGGATCGTGGATGAGCCTGGCGCTTGCTGCAGACGGAGCCGTTAGGAACGGGGACCGGGTCTATGACGACTTGCGTCAGAGGATCCTCACGCTCGACCTCGTGCCGGGCTCTGTGTTTGATGAGGCGCGCATCGTGAGCGAGTTGGGGGTCTCGCGCACCCCCGTCAGGGAAGCCGTCATCCGCCTCGTATCCGAGGGGCTCCTCCAGAGGGACGGCCGCCAGATCCGCGTATCCTCGTTCGAGGTCGGTCAGCTCAGACCGTTCTTCGAGGCGAACCGTCTGCTATCCCGCTCGCTCCACCGCCTGGCCGCGATCCGGCGCACCCCTTTGCAACTTGAGCGGATCAGGTCGGAGATGTTGGCCTTCGAGAAGAGCATCGAGAACGGCAACGACGCGTTCATGAACGCGTCGAACTTCCGCTTTCACAAGGAGATTGCGATCGCGGCGGACTCCTCGTTCCTAGAGCAGACCTATTCGGACCTGCAGCTCGAGGCGATGCGTTTGTCGCGGCAATGCTTCGAAGTCGGCGATAACACCACGGACCAGTTCGAGGCGCACATCGCGCAGATCGTCTCCGATCACCGCGATCTCTTCAGGGCGATCGAAGGCAGATTGCCTGACGAGGCCGACTCTGTCGCGACGCGCCACTCCGACTTGTTCCGCGATAGGGTGGCTCGCCAGCTGCTGGGACCCCCAAATTCCTTGGGCGAGCCACAGCTGCGAGATCTTGGCTAGCAGACTAAGGTCTGTCAGGCGCGGCGGTGATTACTGCGGTCCTGCTTGAGGTGCGCCGCGGATTCATGTCGCGCCGGCACACCGTCTAGCGAACTGGCGAGCCGCACCGAAATACGCGCGGTCCGCGCGCTTGGTTGGCCAAACCGATAGGCGATGACCTTGCCCGACCAGGCGTCGGAGGATAACGGCGACGTAAGCGAAGCCTGCCGTGATGGCGACTTAGGCGATATGGGCCATCCAGCGCCGGTTCGGCAGGTCTGGGATCATGTCCTTCGCCAGGTTCGGGGCGATCGGCAGGTCATAATCGCTACCGGCGATGGCGACATCGCCGACATGGCTGAAGGTCATGATCGCGCATTACCGCCGACGCGATTGCAGTGCTTCGGCTGCGGGCGGGGACGTGTCGTGTTCCAATACCATGCTGGCCTGCTTAAGCTGCGGCAGAAGCGGCGAAGGTCGGGGGGCGGCAAGGCGCGCGCGGATACTGCCGTCTTCGCTCATGAGATCCTCGATGAACAGCGCGAGAAGCTGCGGCCGTCCGCTCACGCCCGCCTTACGGTATATGGCGTTGGTCTGCGCCTTAACCGTGCCCTCCGACGTGTTCCGCAGCGCTGCGATCTCAGCGATCGAAAGGCCCTTTATGGCGAGAAAGGCGACGTCGGCCTCGGCCGGAGTCACCTTCCAGGCTGCAAAGCGTTCCTTGAGCAACTCCATGAACGCGCCCGAAGCGAGGCGCAGCCGCTCCTCGGCGCGGCGCCGCTGCCGGTGGGAGTGCCAGAGTGCCGCTGCACCGAAAATCACTCCGCAGATCAGCCCCGCGGCGGCAGCGATCTCAGTCAATTCCCGCATCTGCCAGGAAGGCGGTTGTGTCGTGAACGACACGTACGATGACAGGATGTCGGAAACGAAGAACAGCGCGCTTGCGATCTGAAGGGCGAGAATTGCTATGAGGGCAATCACACGTGTCATGAGGAGGCCATGTCAGTCCTCACCGCGATGCCCTCCGTGATCGCGGTCTTCGCCCCTTCCGCGCGTGTCTCCGCCATGACTGCCGCCTGGCAGAGGCCCGCCGAAGGCTCGCATTTTGCCAGTTGGGTCCGTTAGAATGTCGCGCAGGATTTCGCCCGTCCTGGGATTGAGAACGATCTCACGCCTGTCCTGGGCAATACGTGCGCTGATTTGGACGCGGCCGAGCAGAGTGCGGCGGTAGGAGACATCGCTGTAGCCAGCCTTCTCCAGAAACTCGACCCATTCCTCGACGCGATCATCGTCGGCCCGGGCATCGATAGCGGAAAGAGTGACGGCAGTCGCGGCGGCAATCAGGAAACGGCGACGGTTCATCTCGGTAGCCTCGGCCCAGAAATAAGCGGGGAGCGCCGGCTCGGCAAGGCCGGCGTTCCCACAGCCATATGATGATCGCGATTAATTCTGGTGGCGGTTTTCGCCGTTGCGATGATCGTTCCTGCCGCTGTGATTTCCGTTGCTATCGCCATCGTGGCCGATGCCGTCATGGTTGCCGCCGCCCCTCTGGTCGACGAACACGCCCGGCGCGGTGTTCTCGCCCGCTCTGAGCGGCCGCGTTTCCGACTTCACGATCTCGCCGGTGGTCAGATCATAGACCTCCTCAACCTTGGACGATCCCTTGATCGCGTCAACCTCGGCGCGCCGGGAGCCGACCGAAACCTCGATACGCGTGTAACCGTCGGACTGGTATTTGGCAGTGACAGCTTCGAGATTCCAGCCACCCTTCGTCGCGCCGGGATCGACCGGCGCGAGGGACGTCTGCGAGATCGCAACGTAGGGAAAGGACATTGCCGATGTGACCAGAGCAGCGATTGCCAGAATGCGGATTTTCATCGTCGTGGGCCTCCTTCTGGTCGGGACGTGATTGAACCCGACGCGGCCATTGGATGGCGACGGCGCGTCCGCACAATTCATCCGCAGTTTAGGCCAGCCGCCATTTCACGCAGGTTTAGCTGGATAAACCTGAGTTTAGGAGACCATTCGCACGCGGACCCTTCGGCTCGGTCCGAAAACCTCCGTATGGACGGCACGTGCGACCCTTCAAATATCGCCTCTCAACTGGAGCGTGAACGCGTCTCCTGGCGGCGTATTTCCAGATAGCTGGATGGATTAAAGCTGTGTTCCGATATTACCGATGAGTTGCCCCTTGCCCACATAGGCGTGTTCAGTCTGACGAAGAACGAAACCCGCCGCCGGGGCACTGATCTCTTCGGAATTTGAAACGCTTCCGGCAGAGGGTGGAGCGTAGCCACGCAGAGAAACGCAATGTTCAACTAAACGGGCACGCGGCGCTAGCAGGCTGTATCGCTCGACGGACCGCCGCTGCGTCGCGGCGCTCCCATCGTGAATCTCGCCCATAAGCGGACCTTCGTCATGGTTGCCAAGGGACTCGTACACGGTCGCATCGGCGGGAACCGCCTGCCTTTGTCGCGCTTCACAGAGCAGATCGAGGCTCCTACACAAAGATCGTCCGGTTCCGGGTTGCGGAAGGCTTCCGCAGACAAGCCCCGAAAGGGGCTACAGATGCAGCGCAGTCGCAGCAATGAGCAGCGTCACCTCATCAAAATGCGGAGCAACGAGCTGGACCGCCAATGGCATGCCGCTTGATGATAGCCCAACCGGAACACTGATCGCGGGGTGGCCCGTGACGTTAAACGCGTTCGCCTGCAGCGCCCATGCCGCTGGATTGGGGGGCGGCATGAAGGCGGGTGCTGTATCAAGCGATATCGCCGTGAGAACGATGTCGATCTGCTGGAAGGCGCCATCGACCCCAGCCTTGAGGCGACGTCTGAGACGTTGTGCGTTGAGGTAGTCCGAGGCCGTCAACGTCGCTCCCAGAGCAAAACGGTTGAGCGTCAGCGTGCCATAGGCGCCAGGACGAGCGCTGAGATTTTCGCGATGGATGGCAAATAGCTCGGCCATCATCAGGACCCGGCCGCAAGCACCGAACAGTTTAAGATCGGGCAGGACGATGTCGCTAACCATCGCTCCCGCCTCGCGCAGTCGATCCAGCGCGCCGTCGATCGCCGCCGCGATTTCGCCGGAGAGAAGCGGGTGCCTGTCGAAGAAGGCGCGCGGAACGCCAATTCTCAGGCCGGAAACACCGCGACCCAGCCCCGAGGCGAAGTCGGGAACCGGCACGTCCGCGCTCGCCGGGTCGAGGGGATCATGGCCTGCCATCGTCTGTAATACGAGCGCGGCGTCCTCGACGCTGGCAGCAAGCGGGCCACAATGGTCGAGGCTCCAGGCCAACGGGAAGACGCCACGGCGCGAAACGCGGCCATAGGTCGGTTTCAACCCGACGACACCGCACCAGGCGGCCGGCCCGCGGATCGATCCGCCCGTGCAGGAACCGGGCGCGAAGCGGACATAACCGGCCGCGACAGCCGCCGCTGAGCCGGACGACGATCCGCCGGGAATATGAGCTATGTTCCGCGGATTGCGCGCCGGCGGAAATGGCAGGTCGAAGCTCGGGCCGCCGAAGGCGAATTCATGGGTCGCGAGCTTCCCGAGCAGGACGGCTCCGCCCGCACGCAGGCGCTCGACCACCGCGCTGTCGCTGTCGGCGACGTGGTCCATGCGCAGGCGGGAGTGGCAGGTCGTGGGCAGACCAGCGACGTCGTAGATGTCCTTGATCGCATAGGGAATGCCATGAAGCGGCCCGCGATCGTGCCCCGAAGCCAGTTCCCGGTCGGCCTGTGCAGCCGCGGCCCGGGCCGCATGAGGCTCGATGCGGACGAAGGCGCTGATCTCTCCATCTCGCGCCTCGATCTCGCCCAGAGCCCGCTCGGTCAGCGCCAGGGCGCTGGTGGTGCCGCTGCGCAGCCGCCGGCCCGCCTCCACGATCGAAAGGGAGCCGTTCATCGCGTGACGTCGAAGATCGTCGCGGGCTCGTCCGCCGGGTCGAAAGCCTGGTTCACCAGATCGACATGGGTGCGAAAGCCCTGCCACTCCGCAGCTACGCCGTCGAACTGCTCGGGCGTCAGCCGGATGCCGGCCCTTGCCAGCAGGAAGGCGAGCTCGTCCTCGGGAGTCATCCCTGCGCCGGAGCCGTCGTTCTCGCTCATGTGCCCTTGCCCAGATGAATTTCACCATCGACGACGATGGCGTCTCCAGTGATGAAAGCTGCACCCTCGATCAGCCACAAGATCGCCGCAGCGATATCGTCCGGCCGGCCGACCCGGCCGATCGCGGATTTCCGCCGCGCATCGTCCATGATCCGCTCATAGGCCTTGCCGACGCCATCGCGCATCCAGCGGCCGGCGATGCAGTCCGGACAGACCGCGTTGACCTTATCTCCGGCGCGAGCAGACGCGCCAGCGAACGCGTCATCGTGTTGAGCGCGCCCTTCGAAGCGGCATAGGGAATGGAGCTGCCGTCGCCGACCATGCCCGATACGGAGGAGAGGTTGACGATGGCGCCCTGCGCCGTCTTCCGCAATAACGGCGCGGCGGCGCGGCTCATCTGGAAGGCCCTCGCAAGTTGAGATCGCCTCGAAGACCTCCGGCATCACGGCGTCGAGGTCCTCATGCGGTATGAACCGCGTCGTCCCGGCAGAATTCACCAGAATGTCGAGGCGCCCCCAACGAACGGCCGCTGCGGCGACGAGAGCCGTGCAATCCTCGCCGCGTGACACGTCGGCCTGCACGGCCAGCGCTTCCACGCCTACTGCCTTGCAGGCCTCGGCGGTCGTGTGCGCCTCCGCCGCGCTGCGGCTGTAGTTCACGACGACATTGACGCCCTTGCGCGCCAGCCTCAGCGCGGTCGCGGCCCCTACCCCGGTGCCACCACCGGTGACCACCGCTGCGGCGCCTTCAAGCAGCATGATGGCGCTCGCCCGATGCTGCGCGCTCGACTCCCAGTTCGTCCAACAGGGCGACGAGTCTTTGCAGGTCGTCGCCCACAAGCGGTTGCGCGGGAGGCCGAGGATCCCCCGCGGGCAACCCCACGAGATTGAGCGCCGCCTTCAGCGGAGCCGGCGCCGTGCCCGTCGCGAGCAGGAAGGCGTAGGCCCGCGCAATGCGCAGATGCATCGCCCGCGTCTCGTCCGTCCAGGCCGCACGCGCCATCTCCGGCAGGCGTGCACAAGCCGGGCCGAACAGGTCGATGCCGGTCGACATGATGCCGGCCGCCCCCAAAGCGAGGCCCGGCATCAGGAGATAACCGCAGCCCATGAACATCGCGAGCCTGTCCGAAAAGCGCGCGATCTCGTTCGTGATCGTCAGGAAATCGCGGGAGGACTGTTTGACGCCGACGAGTTCGATCTCGTCGAGCAGAGCCTGAAGCGTATCGCCCTCCAGCGGCACACCGAAATGGCGCGGATTGTTGTAGGCGATCATCGGCAGGGGGCAGGCGCGGTGGATCTCGCGGTAGCGCGTGACGATCTCCGATCGCGTGCCGCTGTGGATATAGGGCGCCGGGGCGACGAGCGCGGCGTCGCAGCCGGCTTCTGCGCCGGCCGCGACCATACGCGCGGTCTCGGCCGCGGTGAAGGCATGCGTGCCGATCGCTCCCATCACCACCGGCAAACGGCCGGCGGCGACACGCACGGCGATCTCGGCCATGCGCCGCCGCTCGTCGAGGCTCAGCAGCGAGGCCTCGCCGTTGTCGGCTGCGATGACGAGCCCGACCGAGCCTTGCGCGAGATGCCAGCGCAGGATCGTCTCGAAGGCCTCCGGCGAGAAGGCGCCGGCGCGATCGAACGGCGTGACGACGACCGAGAACAGACCCTTCAGGCGATCGCGCAGCGGATTGGGCGCCATTTTAGCTCCATCTGTCGGGAAACGGGCCGCCTCAGGCGGCGAAGACGCGGTCGAGCCGGTCGCGCAGCGTATAGTAGCCGCCGACGACCGGCAGGAACCACGGGTCGCCGCTGTAGCCGGGTACTGGGATGGCGGGGAAAGGCAGGCCGTCGATGGCGCAGGGCCTGTCCTGCCGGCCGGCCAGCTTGAGGCCGAGCTGATGGCCGAGATAGCTCATCATCATCACGCCGCTGCCGTTGCAGCCGGCGACATAGTGCAGCCCGTCCTCGCTGCCCATATGCGGGATGTTGTCGAGTGTGAAGGCGACGAAGCCCTTCCAGCAATGGCTGATCTGGACGTCACGCATCTGCGGCCAGACCCCGCACATGAAGCCGTGCAGAATGCGTGCGGCCGAGCGTTCGTCGATGTCGCGGAATTTCGCCCGGCCGGCGAAGACGATGCGGCGTCCGTCCGGAGAACGCCGGAAAGCGTAGAGCGCCCGCTTGGTGTCGCCGCCGGTCCGGTTGGTCGGCATCAACTTCTCGGCGAGCTGCAGCGGCATCGCTTCGGTCGCGACCATATAGGCGGTGACGGGAACGAGACGCTTGCGGATGAACGGGCTCAGGCGGTCGGTATAGGCGTTGGTCGCGACGACGACCTGCTCGGCGTGGAGCGTGCCGCGTGCCGTGGTCAGCCGATAGCCGCCATGGCCCTTCTCCAGCCCGGTGACGCGGGCTCGGCCGCAGATGACGGCGCCGGCCTCCTCCGCGAGACGCCGGATCTCGCGGTAGAGCTTCGCCGGCTGCAGCGACCCGGCCTCCTTCGCGACGATGCCGCCATGGTAGAAGTCGCTGCCGATCTCGCTGCGCTGCTCATCGCGCGCAATCAGCCGGACCGTAAGGCCGAGCTCGGTGCGGAAGCTCTCGGCCCGGCGCTCGTAGGACTGATAGGCGGCTGGACTATGCGCCCCCATGAAGCGGCCGCACTCCACATAGTCGACGTCCAGCTTCTCGTCGGCGATGAGACCGGTCAGGAAGCGCCGCGCGCGCACGGCATCCTCCTTCATCAGCGCCGCGCGTTCGCGCCCGATCGTTTTCTCGAGCTGGACCGGCAGCTTGCCGATGCCGCCGACATGGCCGTGGTTGCGGGTGCTGGCGCCAAAACCTGGATCCTCCGCTTCGAGGACGACGACACTGGCGCCAGAGCGCGCCAGCGCTGTCGCCGCCATCATGCCGCAATACCCGCCTCCGACGACGGCGACATCGGCCCGCACCGGCACTGAGGCATTGGCAGGGGCCAGCGGCGCGTCCTCCCACCAGAACGGAGACGCCTTGAAGTCGGCCGTCAGCACGTCGCGCGTCATGATCGAACCTCTCAGGCTGCGATCCATTTGTTCCAGCGATCGAGCGTGGCCGCCCGATTCGTCTCGACCCAGTCGGCGTCGATCGCGATCGGGCGTGTCTCGGGCACGAGTTCGCGTCGCTCCTGCGCCGTCAGCAAGGCCTGCGCGGCGCGGTTTGTCGTTGCATAGCCCATCTCGCGGGCGAAGGCGGCGTGGCTTTCCGGATTACGCATGTAGAAGTCGATGAAGGCGCGGGCGGCGTTCGGATGCGGCGCGCGCTTCAGGATCGCCCAGGAGCCCTGGTCGGCGATGGCTTGGTTGAAGGTCCATTCCAGCGGCACGCCGGCCCGCTTGGCGGCGAAGGCGGTTCCGCTCCACATCATCGTGGCCGCTACCTCTCCCGAGCGCAGGATCTGCTGGCTCTGAGCGCCGGTCTTCCACCAGACCGTGACATGTGGCTTGATTTCGTCGAGCTTCGCGAAAGCGCGGTCCAGATCGAGCGGAAAGAGCTTGTCGCCGGGCACGCCGTCGGCCAGCAGGGCCAGCAGCAGTGTATTGGCCCAGGGATTGCCGTAGCTCGGCAGGGCACGACGGCCGGGGAAGCGTTTCACATCCCAGAAATCGGCCCAGCTCTGCGGCTTTCCGCTCGGAAAGGCCTCGGGCATGTAGCTCAGCACCAGTGCCCCGGTGAGATACTGCACGCCGTAGCGCCCGCAGGCGGCCTCGGTGCCGTCGCTCGCGACATGCGGCAGAGCGGCACAATCGCCGAGATCGACCAGATAGTCCGACAGCTTGGCGAGCTCGTAATATTGCGGGGAGATGATGTCCCATTCAGCCTTGCCGGCGGCGTGCATGGCGACGGTCTTGGCGATCATCTCGCCATAGGACGTGCTGACAGGCAGAATCTTGACGCCGGTAGCGGCGGTGAAAGGATCGAAGAAGTTTTTCTTGAGGGCCTGTTCGAAGGCCCCGCCGGTCGTTCTGACGACGAGCGTGTCCTCCAGCTTGCTCTGTGCAAGACCGGGCGCCGCCAGCGCTGAGAGAGCGCCCGCTCCAAGGCCCTTCACGATCTGTCGCCTGTCGAGATCCATCCTGCCCTCCCTGATCGCCCAGTGACCAAGCCCGGCTCGCTTAAGCGCTTATTGATCTAATAACCGGGTTGCCAGACAAATATCGCGTTTGGTATTTCAAGGCAAGCATCTGCCCAAAGGACAGGCTTGTCAGCGCGACGGAAGATCGTTGTGATCGGGGCGGCATCGTCGGCACGCTGATCGCGTGGCATCTGGGCCGACGCTGTCATGCGGTGACACTGCTCGATCCTGAGCCGCCGGGCAGCGGCGCCTCTTCCGGAAATTCGGGCTGCCTTAGCCCCTCCAGCATCATACCGCTCGCTGGGCCGGATGTGCTTGCGAACCCATTTCAGGCTGACCGGCGCACGCAAACGGCCGAGATCATCGACGACCTCGTCGGCGGCAAGCCGCCGCGCATCGACCTGACGCCTCTTTCACCTTCGCGTTTCGCGTGAGCGGACAGGCGCGGCGACCGCTCCAGGCCACACTGGTCTGCCGCGCGGAAAGAAAGCGATTGCGTCGCGGAACATGATCTCATAGTTGTCAGGCAACCTGATGAATTAGGCGAGCATGATGACACCCCACCTGATGAAGGCGTTTCCGCGTACAGATCTCGAAGCCGAGCGCGGCGAAGGCTGCTACCTTTTCGATCGGGAGGACCGCCGCTATCTCGATTTCCTCGGCGGGGTCGCGGTCAACGCATTCGGACATTGCCACCCGGCGCTCGTAAAGGCGCTGTGCGAGCAGGCCGGCAAGCTCTGGCACGCCTCCAACATCGTTCGCATTCCTGAGCAGGAACGCCTGGCCGACCGCATCTGCGAGGCCAGTTTCGCTGACGCCGTCTTCTTCACCAACTCCGGCGGCGAGGCGATCGACTTCGCCCTCAAGCTGGTGCGGCGCTACTTCCGGAACCAGCCGGGCTCGCAGCGCTGGCGGGTGATCTCCTTTGCCGACGCTTTCCACGGCCGCTCGATGGCCGCGATCGCCGCTGGCGGACAGCCCAAGCTCACTCAGGGCTTCGAGCCGGTCATTCCAGGCTTCGACAAGGTCCCGTTCGGCGACATGGGCGCGCTTCGCGTGGCGATAGGCCCGGAGACCGGCGCAATCCTGCTCGAGCCGATCCAGGGCGAAGGCGGCATCAGGCCTTTCACCGTGCCGATGCTGGCCGAGATCAGGGAACTCTGCGACCGTCTTGGCCTGCTGCTGGTGCTCGACGAGGTTCAGACCGGTTTCGGCCGGACCGGAAAACTCTTCGCCCATGAGCATGCCGGCGTCGTTCCCGACATCCTGGCGGCGGCGAAGGGCATCGGCGCCGGCTATCCGATAGGCGCAGTGCTCGCGAACGCGAAAGTCGCCGATCTCGTCACGCCTGGCAGCCATGGCTCGACCTTGGGCGGGGCGCCTCTCGCAAGTGCCGTCGGAAATGCTGTGATGGATCTTCTGCTCGACGGCGACCTGCTCGACGCCGACGGCTCGAACGGCCGCGTGACGCGAATGGGAGGAATGTTGCGCGCCAGACTGGAGGCGCTTGTCGCCGAGTTCGACGACATCCTGCTCGACGTGCGCGGACAGGGCCTGCTCCTCGGCCTCGGTTGCAAGGTCGAGAACCGCAGCCTGATGGCGGCGTTGCGGGAACGGGGTCTGCTGACCGCGCCGGCTGGACACAATGTGATCCGCCTGCTTCCCCCGCTGATCATCGACGAGAACCATGTCTCCGAGGCCGTCGAGATTCTGGCGAGCGCCTGTCGAGACATGCGCGCGGCAGCGGCGGCCTAGAACGGCGAGGACGAGGAACGATGGCGAGAATTCTGAAGCAGGGCATCGACGCGGCCGTCGCCCGGGACGCCGACCGGAAGGTGCGCGAGACGGTCGAGACGATCCTCGACGACATCGCGGCGCGCGGCGATGCGGCCGTGCGAGAGTATTCACAGCGCTTCGACGGCTGGTCGCGCGAGGATTTCCGCTTGACCGACAAGGAAATCCGGGAGTGCCTCAACGAGCTCGACTCCCGTGCCCTGGATGACATCCGGTTCGCCCAGGAGCAGGTGCGAAACTTCGCAGGTTACCAGCGCGCCACGATCACCGATCTCGAGGTCGAGACGCTGCCAGGCGTCGTGCTGGGCCACAGGAACATTCCGGTCAACGCCGTGGGTTGCTACGTGCCGGGAGGGAAATACCCGCTGCTCGCCTCGGCGCATATGTCGGTGATCACGGCCAAGGTCGCAGGCGTGACGCGCATCGCCACCTGCGCCCCGCCGTTCAAGGGCAGGCCGGCCCCGGCAATCGTAGCGGCCCAGCACCTCGCCGGCGCCGACGAGATCTATGCTCTGGGAGGCGTCCAGGCTATCGGCGCGATGGCTTTGGGGACGCAGAGCATGGCGCCGGTCGACATGCTGGTCGGGCCCGGTAATGCGTTCGTCGCCGAAGCCAAGCGCCAGCTTTTCGGCCGGGTCGGCATCGACCTCTTCGCCGGCCCTACCGAAACCCTCGTGATTGCTGACGAGACCGTCGACGGGGAGATCTGCGCCACCGACCTGCTGGGCCAGGCCGAGCACGGCCCGAACTCGCCGGCCATCCTGCTGACCAGCTCGGAAAAGCTCGCTCGCGAGACGATGGCGGAAATCGAGCGCCTGCTCGGTGTGCTGCCGACCACCGAGATCGCGCGCAAGGCCTGGGCAGACTACGGCCAGGTGATCGTTTGCGAGGACGATGAGGAGATGGTCAAGGAGGCGGACCGCATCGCCTCCGAGCACGTGCAGGTGATGACGCGGGACCCGGATTTCTTCCTGCGGCGGATGACAAATTACGGCGCGCTCTTCCTCGGCCAGCGCACCAACGTTGCCTATGGCGACAAGGTTATCGGCACCAACCACACTCTGCCGACCCTGGGAGCGGCCCGCTACACCGGCGGTCTCTGGGTCGGCAAGTTCCTCAAGACCTGCACCTATCAGCGTGTTCTTACCGACGAGGCCAGCGCGACCATCGGCTCCTACTGTTCGCGCCTGTGCATGCTGGAGGGTTTCGCCGGCCATGCCGAACAGGCGAATATCCGGCTTCGCCGTTTCGGCGGCGTCAACGTGCCCTACGCCGAAGCGGCACCGTGACCGACGCGGCCTGGCCCTCACTGCCACCGCTGCCGAATTTCCGCCTCGACGGCAGGCGAGCGCTCGTCACGGGTGCAAGCAGAGGCATTGGTTTCGCCCCGGCCGCAGCCCTGGCGGCGCAAGGCGCCGGGGTGGTGCTCTGCGCCCGCTCGGCGACGGCCCTGGAGGGGGCGGGCAGGGAGGCCAAGCCCTGCTTCGTGGGGCATGGGCCGATGGAGAACCGCCATGGCCTTCTGGCCGACGCCGGCCTGACGCAAGCCGACGGGCATGCCGGGCGGGCGGCGGCGCTGCGCATGATCGAGCCGCACGCCGGGCGGCCGTTGGCTGATCGTCGAGGCCGGTCCGCGGGATCGCGGCCATCTCGACCTGGTCGCGCCCGCCGCCATCGTCATCGGAGCCGGCAACCGTGGCGAGATCGCCTTCGGGCCGAGGCAGGCCAGCCTCGACCTCTCCTCCAGCCTCGCCTGGTCTTCTTCACAGGGGCCGGCTTCGACGAGACGGACGAGATCACCGGCGATGGCTCCGCCGAACCGCGCGACGACGGCGCGATCGGGATCTCCTTCGCCTGTCACAATGGCGACGAACTCGTCCTCAAGGCCAGACCAGAACCTTCTCCAACAGCCTGCTAGGCGCCATTGCGCTGTTGCGTCAGCCGCTTGATCGCGTTCTGCAGATGGGTGGCGGCGGCACTTCTCGCCGCTTCGCCATCCTTCGCCTTGATGGCGTCGAGGATCGCGCGGTGCTCGTCCTGGACCTGGCGCGAAAGGCTGCGCCTCGCCGAATTCGTGCGCGCGGCCCCGATGAAGCCTCTCACCCGGGTGTCAAGAAAATCGAACATGTCGCGGAAAACGGGATTGGCGGTCGCATCGACGATGGCGCGGTGGAAAGCGACATCCTCATCAACGCCCGAGCGTTCTTCGACGATGGCCCGCTCCATGGCCTCGAACTGAGCGGTGATCATCGCCAACTGCGGTTTCGTCCTGCGCGTCGCCGCGAGCGCCGATGCCGCGGATTCGAACGCGACCAGAAGTTCGACGACATTCTGGATCTCGGCGGCGTCACCCAGATCGAGCACCGATAGTCGGAAGACCGGCGTGGCGCCCTCCGCCACGAAGGCTCCTGCCCCCTGCCGCGAACGGACGAGACCGTCCTGCTTCAGTCGCCCCAGCGCCTCGCGAATGATCGCCCGGCTGACGCCATAGGTCTCTGACAGCTCGCGCTCGGTCGGAAGCTTTTCGCCCGACTTGTATCGGTCCTCGCTGATCTCGCGCCGCAGCCGGTTGGCGACCGTGTCCGCCAGCGACGGCGCCCTGGCCAAGATCGTGTCCATGGAATGGCTCATCCAAACTGCCGATATGTCTCGTTATGCTTACACTTGCCCTGGCAACGGACCAATCTTTGATCCGCGGCCATTCACGGCATTCTTCCCGAAACCAGACGATCGACGCCGTCGCGGAACGTGTAATATCCGCCGACCATCGGCAGGAACCATGGCCGCCCGCTATAGGCGGGCATGGTCGGAAAACGCAGGCCGTCGAAGCCGGACGGCCGCTCCTGAGCGCCGAGGATCTTAAGTCCGATCTCGCGCCCGAGCCAGCTCATCAGCGCGACCCCCGCCCCCTGGCAGCCGGCGGCATATTGGACGCCGTCATACTCTCCCATATGCGGCATGAAATCGAAGGTGAAGCCCACCAGCCCCTTCCAGCCATGCGAGATCCGGTAAGGAAGCAGCTGCGGCCAGACCTTGGACATGAAGCCGTGCAGGATCCGGGATGACTCCGCCTCCGGAATGTCGCGGAACTTGGCGCGCCCGGCGAAGACGATGCGCCGGCCATCCGGCGAACGGCGGAACGCGAACAGGGCACGCTTGGTATCGCCCCCTGTGCGATTGTTCGGCAGGAGCTCGCGCGCCAGATCCTCCGGCAGCGGTTCGGTCGCAACCATATAGGCGGTCACCGGAACGAGGCGACGCTGAAGATAGGGCGTCGCGGGACTGGCATAGGCATTGGTTGCGACCACGACATGCCGCGAGCGCACCGTGCCGCGCGCCGAGGCTGTGACGAAGCCTCCGCCCTGCCGCTCGATCGTGGCGACGGGGCTGCGCCCACACAGGACGGCGCCCGCCTCCTCCGCCAGCCGCCGCATCGCGCGATGGAGCTTCGCAGGCTGCAGCGCGCCGCCCTCGGCCAGCGTGATGCCGCCGAAATAGAAATCGCTGCCGATTTCGGAGCGCTGTCGCTCGCGCGGGATGGTGGCCACCGTCAGACCCATGTCGCGACGCCACGCCTCGCCGCGTCGCATTAGTTCGTTGAAGGTGGCCTTGCTGTGCGCTCCGACGAAACGCCCGTTCTGGACGTAGTCGACATCGTGGACCTCGTCGCGCAGCAGATCCCGCAGATAGGTGGCCGCCCGCCGCGCATCCTCGCGGATCAGGCCCGCACGCTCCGCTCCGTAGCGCGCGTCGATATCGAGCGGCAGCTTGCCCGCGCCGGCGACATGGCCGTGATTACGTGTGCTCGCGCCGTATCCAGGGTCCTGAGCCTCAACCACCACCACAGAGCGCCCGGCCTGCGCCAGCACGCGCGCGGCGGAAAGGCCGCAATACCCCGCCCCGACCACCACCACGTCGCACTCCGCTGGCGGCGCGGCATCGGCACGGACCAGCGGCGCCTCGTCCCACCAGAGCGGCGCGGCGCGGAAATCCTCAGTCAGAACATTCGCTTTCGCCATGGGCGTCTTTCGTCGGCACGGAAATTCACGGAACAGGTTGCACAATCATAATCCCTGCGATATTTGTCTGGCAACCTGCTAACTATACGAGGTGCGGCGCCCTTCCCGGGCGCCCGAAAAACAGAGGTGAGCCATGAGGATCGATCGTCGTCAGGTGCTGCTGGGCGGGATGGGCACAATCGCCGCCGGCGCGTTTCACGCCGCGCCGGCCGCAGCGCAGGCCGCCGGCGGTAAGCTCGAAGGCACGCTGGTGATCCGCACGACCGGCGGTGTCTTCGAGGCGGCGCTCAAGAAGAACTTCTTCGATCCCTTCACCAAAGCCACGGGCGTCAAGGTCGTTCCGGTCGCCGCCTCCTATGGCGACATGATGGCCAAGGCGACCGCGATGCAGACATCCGGCAATGTCGAATGGGACATCATCTCCCCGCAATATTACGAGCTCTCCAAGCTCTCGCATCTGGTCGAGAACCTCGGTGATTGCGCCGCGATGCCCAACGTCGCTTCCCAGGGCATTCCGCGAGCCTGCGGCGGGTATGGCGTGCTCTATCTCACTGGTGGCCAGGTGCTCGCTTTCGATCCGCAGACCTTCAAGGACAAGAAGCCCCAGACCTGGGCCGATTTCTGGGATGTGAAGGCCTTTCCCGGTCCGCGCGCACTGCCGAATACCGGCAGCCCCTGGGCCAATCTGATCGTGGCGCTGATCGCCGACGGCGTCCCCGCCGACAAGCTGTTTCCGCTCGATCTCGACCGCGCCTTCGCCAAGCTCGATGCCATCAAGCCGCATGTCGCCGTCTGGTGGAAGACCGGCGCGCAGAGCCAGCAGGTGATGCGTCAGGGCGATGCCGTGATGAGCCTGATGTGGAGCGGCACCGCCTACGCCACGAAGAAGGCCGGCGTCGCCTTGGATTGGAGCTGGAGCAAC
Source organism: Allobosea sp. GW821-FHT12C12 (assembly GCF_058807355.1). NCBI lineage: Bacteria > Pseudomonadati > Pseudomonadota > Alphaproteobacteria > Hyphomicrobiales > Alloboseaceae > Allobosea > Allobosea sp. GW821-FHT12C12. The sequence continues at coordinate 115,105 of NZ_JBXAQP010000011.1, read as the reverse complement.
GCGGTCGCGGATTTCGGGGCCTGGACCATCCTGAAGAATGCGCCGCACCCCAACGCCGCGCGCGCCTTCATCGACTTCTACATGGGCAACCCCGAGAACCACGCCGCCTTTTCGCGTGAGATGGGCTATTCCACATCGAACAAGAAGGGCCAGGAGCTGCTGACCGAGGAGGAAAAGGCCGAGCTCGGCGCCAAGCCCGAGATCGTCGAACAGATCATCATTCCGGACGCCGACTGGCTCGAAAAGAATCGCGCCATGGCGCTGGAGCGCTGGAACCGCTGGCTCTCCGCCTGACGGCATCCGAATGCGGAAGGCCGTGCCGCGGCCGGCCTTCCGCTCCTGCCTCCAACAGCTTGGCCTCCATGAGCCAGACCCCTCATCCCGACTGGAAGCCCCTGCCCTTCTGGTGGGAGGCGGCCCCGCTCGCCCCTCGCGATGCGGCGCTGCCGCAGCGGGTGGATGTCGCCATCGTCGGGAGCGGCTATTGCGGCCTCCATGCCGCGCGGGTGCTGGCACAGGCCGGGCTTTCAGTCGCCGTGATAGAGGCGGGCGATCCGGGCTTCGGCGCCAGCACGCGCAATCACGGCATGCTGAGCGGCGGCCTGAAGGTGCCGGCCGATCTCGACAAGCGCCTCGGCAAGGATTGGGCCGATGCGGTCAGGGCCACCGCCTTCGAGTCCTTCGACTACATGAAGCGCCTCATCGCCGAGAACGAGCTGGACGTCGATTACCAGCCGACGGGCCGCTTCATCGGAGCCCATGCGCCAAAGGCCTACAAGACCCTGGAAGCCCGCGCCGACTATCTCCGCAACGCCTATGGCTACGACGTGCGCATGGTCCCGCGCGAGCAGCAGCGGACAGAGGTCGGCAGCGATTTCTACTATGGCGGCTACGTCATCGAGCAGGTCAGCGGCATGCATCCAGCCAAGCTGCACCGTGCAGTGCGCGATCTGGCCGAAGCCGCGGGCGCTACGGTCCACGGCCGAGCCGAAGTCCTCTCGATCGACGGGCGGCCCAGGTCATTCACCGTGAAGACCAGGCGCGGCGAGGTGAAGGCCGACAAGGTGTTGCTCGCGACCAACGCCTATACGAGCGCATTCAACGGCAGCGTCTTCCCTTATGTGAGGCGGCGGCTGGTCCCGGTGACCGCCTACATGGCTGCGACCGAGGAGTTGCCGCCGGATCTCGCGCGTTCGCTGCTGCCGACCAACCGCATGTGCGGCGACACCAAGCGCTCGCTCTATGCCTTCCGTCTGTCGCCAGACGGCCGACGGATCATCTTCGCGGGCCGGGCGAAGTTCCGCGACATCGACGAGGCGGAAGCGACGCCGATCCTGCATCGCTTCATGCGCGACGTCTGGCCCGAGATCGCTCCCTATCGGGTGACGCATTGCTGGAAGGGGCTGGTCGCATTCACCTTCGACGCCGTGCCTCATCTCGGGGAGCATGACGGCGTGCTCTATGTCGCCGGCTGCCAGGGCAACGGCGTCGCCATCATGTCCTATCTTGGCTACAAGGCGGCCCAGAAGATCCTGGGCGGCAGCGACCGCCAATGCGGGCATGACGGCATCCCCTTCCCGACCAGGCCGACCTACACGGGCAATCCATGGTTCCTTCCCGGGATCGGGGCTTACTACAAGACGCGCGATGCTGTGGACCGCTATCTCGCAGCGTGAACCGGAGGTTCCATGCCCAATCTCGACATCATCGGCGAATATGTCGCCGCGACGCCCGGATCCGCGTCGGCCTTCGAGAAAGCCAAGGACATCTTCCCGGGCGGCGTGACGCATGACGTGCGTTACATCCTGCCTCATCCGATCTTCGTGACCCAGGCCAAGGGCTCGCGAAAATGGGACGTCGATGGCCGCGAATATGTCGACTATCAGGGCGGGCATGGAGCACTGATCCTCGGCCATGCCCATCCGCAGGTGAATGAGCGCATCGCCGAGCAACTGGCACGGGGCACGCATTACGGTGCAAATCACGAGCTGGAGCTACGCTGGGCCGAGCTGATCCGCGAGATGGTTCCCTCGGCCGAGCGGGTGCGTTTCACCGGCTCCGGCACCGAGTCGAGCCTCATGGCCTTCCGGATAGCGCGGGCGGCCACGGGCCGGCGCTTGATCCTCAGGCTGCGCGGCCATTTCCACGGCTGGCACGACCATGCCGCCTTCGGCGTGGTCAACCATTACGACGGAACGCCGACCCCGGGCGTTCTCGACCAACTCGCCGAGAGCGTCGTGCTCGTCGAACCGAACGACGAGGCCGATCTCAGTCGTGTCATCACCGAACATGGTAGCGACATCGCGGCCGCGATCGTCGAGCCAACAGGCTCGATCTACGGACAGGTGCCGCTGCGCCGCGCCTTCGTCCAGCGGCTCCGTGACCTGACCGGGCAGAGCGGCATCGTTCTGATCTTCGACGAGGTCGTCACGGGGTTCCGTGTCGCGCCGGGCGGGGCGCAGCAGGCGCTCGGCATCACGCCCGACCTGACGACGCTCGCCAAGATCCTCGCTGGTGGCCTGCCGGGCGGAGCCGTCGTCGGGCGGCAGGATCTGCTCGACCATCTCGACCCCGAGACGGCGCAGCTGAAGAAATTCGAGAAGATCGGCCACCAGGGCACTTTCAACGCCAATCCGCTCTCGGCCGCCGCCGGCATCGCCACGCTGGAGCTGCTCAAGGACGGTAGGCTGATCGCCGCCACACAGGCCTACGCCGCCAGGGTCCGCGATGGCGCCAGGGCGATCTTCGTCGAGGAAGGGCTGCCCTGGAGCAGCTATGGCAGCTTCACCGGCTTCCACTTCTTCCTTAATCCGAACGGCCTGCCGCTGTCGCCCGACACCTTTGATGCCGAGGCCATGCCGGCGAGCGACCTGCGGGTCGCTCGCAACGGACCGCTCAACGTGAAATTCCGGCTGGCGATGCGTCTGCATGGCGTCGACCTGTCGGCCTGGCCCGGTGGCCCCTGCAGCGCCGTCCATGACGAGGCCGATCTCGACAGGACGCTGAGCGCACTGAAAAACAGCCTCGCCGATCTCAGAGCCGAGGGCCTGCTGGGCTGAACGTCCGAAACCGCATTCCCTCAATGGAAAGAGCGCGGCACCGATGCAGCGCTCTTTCTTTGTCAGACGAGGCAAGCCGAGCCAAAAACCTCAGGCCGCCTTCGCACCGTCACCGCCCTTGACCAACGTGCCGCCCCACATCAGCAGCACCGTCGCGACGACGAAGATGGTCGAGGCCGCAGCGATCAGCGGCGAAAGGTTAAACTCGATATCCTCCATCAGCTTGCGCGTGATGGTCTTGTGCTCGACACCCGAGATGAAGAAGGAGACGACCGTCTCGTCGAAGGAGGCGAGGAAGGCGAAGATCGAGCCCGCCGCAACCGCCGGCATGATCAGCGGCAGGGTGATCAGCCGAAAGCAATCGAAGCGCGAGGCGCCCAGATTGAGCCCAGCCATCTCGTAGGACGAAGGCACGCGCTGCAGCGCGGCCGTCACAACCAGCAGCACATAGGGCACAGCCAGCGCCGTATGCACGAGCACGAAGGCGAGGCGCGTGCCGATGAGGCCGAGTGGCGAGAGCTGGAAATAGACGGCGATCGCCACCACCACATGCGGGACGATCAGGGGCGCCAGCATCAGCGCCGTAAGGGTTTCCTGCCCCGGCACCCGCCCGCGCACCAGGGCGACCGAGGCCATCGTGCCGATCACCGCGCTCGCGACAGTCGTCATCGCCGCGATCTGAAGTGAGAAAAGCGTGGCGTCGATCCAGGCCGGGTCGGAAAAATAGGCGGCATACCAGCGGGTCGAGAAGCCCGTGGGCGGCAACTGGAGATAGTTCGTCGGGCTGAACGACATCGGCACGACGAGGACAGTCGGCAGAATCAGAAAGACCAGGATGACGCCGCCGAGCACCATCAGGGGCCACGAATTCTGGCGCGGGCTAGTCATGAGCAATCACCCTGTCGAGCTTAAGAAGGCGCTTGAAGACGATCGTGACGCCCAGCGACAGCACGAGGAGCACGAAAGAAAGAGCTCCGGCGAAAGGCCAATCGAGAAGCTCGAGCGCCTGCTGGCCGATGAGCGTCGCGATCATCAGCGTGCGCGGGCCGCCGAGCAGCGCTGGCGTGACATAGAAGCCCAGCGACATGACGAAGACGATCAGGCAGCCGGCAAAGACACCGGGCAGGCTGAGCGGCAGCGTCACGCTCCAGAACACGTTCCAGCGGCTGGCGCCGAGATTGAGCGCCGCCCGCGGCAGGTCCTCCGGAATGCTTTTCAGTGCGGTCGCGACCGGCAGCACCATGAAGGGCAGCAGGACATGCGTCATCGCCATCAGCACGGCGCCATCGGTATAGAGCATGCGCAGCGGTTTGTCGGTCAGACCGAGTGAAAGCAGCCAGCCATTGATCAGGCCGTTGCGCTCCAGCAAGATGATCCAAGCGTAGGAGCGGATCAGCACCGAGGTCCAGAGCGGAACAAGGACGCAAATCGTCGCGAGCTTCGCGAACCAGCCGCCTCTGCGAGCCATCAGCAGGGCAACGGGATAGCCGATGAGGAGCGCGAGGAAGGTGCAGGCGCCAGCAATCCAGAGCGTCCGGACGAACACCTGGATATAAAGCGGCTCGTTCCAGATCCGCGCATAGCGCGCGAAGCCGAAGGTCGGCTCGGTGAAGCTGGTCAGGATCAGCCGTCCGATCGGCAGGAAGAAGGCCCAGCCCAGCAGCAGGATCAGCGGCGCCAGCAACAGCAGCGAAAGACCGAGCGAAAGCTGTCCGCGTGAGCGGCGCGATCCGGTTTTGCGAACCGCGGGAGGCGCCAGATCGGCAGGGGATGTGGTCGCGACGCTCATGACGCGCCGTGGAAGGTAATCGCGGCCTCCGGAGCCCAGGTTGCGACGACGCGCTGGCCCGTTGCGAAATCGGGAGCCGCGGCAGGATTCAGCGCGGCGACCAGGCTGCCACCGCCGTCGATGTCGAGATGGAAGTGCAGGCTCGCGCCGTTGAACACCGTGTGCCTGACCGTCGCGGCCAGTTGCGGCGCACCGGGCTGCAGACCCACCTCCCCTGCGTGAAGGCTCATCGCCTCGGGACGGACGGCGATGCGCACCGCCTCGCCCTTTCGCGGCACGGCCTGCCCGCGGGCAAGCCGCGCGACGGCGCTCATCGCGGGTCCTCTGGCGCGGCAGAAGCCGTCGGAGGCCTCGTCGACCGTCGCCTGGAGGAAGTTCATCTCGCCGAGGAAATCGGCGACGAAGGGGTTGGCGGGGTCGTCATAGAGCTCGCGCGGCGAGCCGAGCTGGCTGAGGCCGCCCTGGCTCATCACCGCGACCCGATCCGACATGGTCAACGCCTCCTCCTGATCATGAGTGACGTAGATCACGGTCGCGCCAAGCCGGCGTTGCAGTTGCTTCAATTCGATTTGCATGTGCTGGCGCAGCTTCTTGTCGAGCGCGCCCAGAGGCTCGTCCATCAGGATCACCGGCGGATCGAACACGATCGCGCGCGCCAGCGCGACGCGCTGCTGCTGGCCGCCTGACAGGGCCGAGGGCCGCCTGTCGCCGTATCCGGCGAGCTGGACCATGTCGAGCGCCCGGGTGACGAGCACCTGCTGTTCCGCACGCGAGATGCCCCGCATCCGCAGCGGAAAGGCGATGTTCTCCGCCACCGTCATATGCGGGAATAGCGCATAGCGCTGGAAGACCATGGCAATGTCGCGCTTGTTCGGCGCGACATGCGTGACATCGCGCCCCGCGATGGCGATCGTCCCGGAATCGGGCTCCTCGAAGCCCGCGAGCATCATCAGCAGCGTCGTCTTCCCGGAGCCCGAGGGGCCGAGAAGCGAAACGAATTCTCCAGGCGCCACGGTCAGCGAGACGTCGGCGACCGCCTGCACCTGCCCGTAATTTCGGCTGACCCTGTCGATCCTGACCTCGACCCCGAGGCCGGCCCCGCCACAACCAGACGTCATTGGCATGGCAGAAGCCTTGCTGCCCGCCACCACCGGAGTTGGCTCACGCTCCATCGCCTGCACGCTCATCCTCTGCCTCTCTGTTTCCCGGGAGCGGCCACCCGCCTGGTCTCCGCCAACTCGCGAACCCCTCCGCCAAGCCAATTTTTCTTATCAGGTTGCCTGACAAATTATCGAAGGTTGACAGCCGTTGCAAGACGGCTGGCCGCCGGCGTCTCGATCTCGCGTGCTGCCTCCAGGATCATATCGGACGCCTTCTCCGCGATCATCAGCACGGCGGCTTGCGTGTTGCCGGATACGATCGTCGGCATCACGGATGCATCGACCACGCGCAGGCCGCGCAGCTTGTGCACCCTCAGTTCGGAATCGACGACGCCGCCGCGGCCCATGCTGCAGGTTCCCGAGGCATGATAGATCGTCTGCCCGTTCGAGCGGGCGAAATCCAGCCAATCCTCGTAGCTTTCGCAGTTCGATCCAGGGCTCGTCTCAACGTCGCGATAGCGAGCCAACGCGGGCTGGCCGACGATGTCCCGGGCGATGCACATGCCGGCGACCATGCAGTCGCGATCGGTCTGGCTCGCCAGGAAGTTTGGCCGGATTGCCGGCTGAGCGAGCGGGTCGGGCGAGGTGACGTGGATCGTGCCGCGCGATTCCGGACGCAACTGCGTGACCCCGATCGTCATCCCGGGTTTCCGGTCAAGCTTGCGCTCGGCGGCGTTGGCGTAGCTGGCGTGCATGAAGAAGTACTGGACGTCGGGGCCGCTGAGCCCCGGCCGCGTGCGAACGAACCCGTAGGCCAGCCCGGTGCCGAGCGTCAGGATGCCGGTGCGGCTGAGATAATACTGGGCGACAGCCAGGCCGAGACGCGGCCCGCGGGTGAGCTCGTTCAGTGTGACGGGTAGCCTCACCCGCCAGTTCATGCGCGTGCAGAAATGGTCGATGTAGTTCTCGCCCACGGCCGGCAGTTCGACTCTGGCAACGATGCCGGCCCGGCCCAGCACATCTGGATTGCCGATCCCGGAGCATTCGAGAAGCTGTGGGGACTGGATGGCGCCGGCCGACAGGATCACTTCGCAGCGCGCGCGCACCGTCAGCGACTCGCTGCCGCGCCGATATTCCACGGCGGCGACCCGGTCGCCCTCCATCACGAGCTTCGTCGCAGATGCGCCCGTGACGACCGAAAGATTTCGACGGCGGCGGGCGGGTTCCAGATACGCCTTTTCCGCCGAAACGCGTCGACCGCCGCGCTGATTGACCTGGTAGTAGCCGAAGCCGTCCTGGCGCGCGCCGTTATAGTCCGCATTGTTCTCGAAGCCGCTTTCGCGGGCCGCGGCGATGAAGGCTTCGGCGATCGCGGGGCGCTCGCGCACCTCCATGACCGGCAGGGGGCCGCCGCTGCCGCGCCATTCGCCAGCAGGCCCGGCGTAAGACTCGAGCTTACGAAAATAGGGCAGAACCTCGTCGAAGCTCCAGCCCCGGCAGCCTGTCTGCGCCCAGCCGTCATAGTCGCTGGCCTGGCCACGGACGTAGATCATGCCGTTGATCAGCGTCGACCCGCCGAGACCGCGGCCGCGCGGAATGGCGATCACGCGGTTGCGAGTCGCCTCCTCGGGCTCTGTCGCAAAGCGCCAGTTGTAGGTCTCGTCGACCAGCATCTTGCTGAAGCCGGCGGGAATGGAAATCCACATGCTGCGCGGCTCGCCGCCTGCCTCGAGCAGCAGCACCGTGTAGCGGCCATTGGCTGACAGGCGGTTCGCCAGCACGCAACCGGCCGTGCCGCCGCCCACGATCACGAAGTCGAAGCCTTGGCTCATCGGCAGGCGCCAGCCGTCATATGCGCGATCATCGCGGCGGCCTGGGCCTCCAGCATATGGCTGCCGAGATGGATCCGGCAGCCCCTCGCCTGCGCGGAAGCGAGCAGCGGCGTCATCGCCGGCTTCATGATCACCTCGGCGACGACCTGATGGGGCGACAAGTCATCTGCATTGATCGGAGCCGGATCGTCCGGCCGCAGGCCAAGCGATGTACCGTTGATCACGATGTCAGCTTGGCTGGCCGGCCCGCCCGCCGCGACCGTGCAATCGGGGTAATGACGAGCAAGCCGCGCCACGAGTTCGTCTCGCCTGGCCACGTCCCGATTGGCGATGGCGAGGCGGGCGATTCCGGCCTCGCACAATGCGAAGGCAATCGCGGATGCGGCGCCCCCTGCCCCGGCGAGGTAGACGGACGTCCCGGAAGGCTCGATCTTCTCCCCTCGCAGCCCATCGACGAACCCGATGCCGTCGAGCATGGCGCCGACAAGACGGCCATCGCTCTCGCGGCGCACGCAATTCACGGCGCCGATCCGCGCAGCCTGCGGCGTCACCTCATCACAGAGCAATAAGGCGGCTGACTTGTGCGGGACAGTTACGATCCAGCCCGCGAGGTTATGGAAGCCGCGAAACGCCGTGAAGGACGCAGGAAGATCGGCCGGCGCCGCATGAAACGGCACCAGTACGCCGTCGACGCCCCGCTTGTCGAGGAGGGCGTTGATCACCTGCGGCGTTTTCACATGGGCGATGGGATCAGCGATGATCCCGAAGATGCGCGTCGCGCCTGTTATCTGATGCATGCGAACCCTTCGCCACCGGCGAATGAACTGAGATCGAGGGCTTACAATAAATCAGGTTGCCTGACAACTTTGTCATTGGACTGCTCTCTGCGATCTGGCGAGCGCAACCCTGCGCCCGACAAACACTTCAGGCGAATAGGGGGGGCGGCTGCCTCCATCAGCTCGGCGTGCGCCAGGGCACGGTCGCCAGCGTCTTCTCGGCCGAGACCGACTTCGCGTCGGGCACATGGTTCTTGCGCGGGCGGCCGCGCCCGGCGACGGGAAAGACGAGGGCCACGTCGACCGGGCAGACCTTCTGGCGCGCCCCTATGCCGACGGCCCAGGAAAGGCCACGCTCGCTCAGGCCCTGCCGGAACGGCGCGGAGAGGCCATGGCCGGCATCGGCCAGCACGCAGCCGAAGCGCGGGCCGGCCGCGCGCGCCCGATCGATCCCGGCGAGCGCGATCTCGGGCCTGGTCCGATAGCCTCCGTGACCGTCCGGCACGCACGCTGCGATGACCAAGGCGACGTTTGACAGATCATCGGGCAAATGCTCTTCATGTAAGCATTCCTTCAAAATTACTGTTGCCCGATGCTTGCTCCGCACCCAACCTTCGACCTCGTCATCCTCGACTGCGACGGCGTGCTCGTCGACAGCGAAGCCATCAGCTGCCGGACCCTGGTCGATATCCTCTCGCCTTTCGACGAGAGCTATGATCTGGAGACGGTCATGCGCCGCTATCTCGGGCGTCCGGCCAGCGCAGTGATCGAGGATTACGAGAGAATGACCGGCCGTCCGGCCTCGGCCAACTTCGCGCGAGACTGGCGCATCCAGCTTTTCGCAGCGTTCAGTAGCGACCTCCAGCCGATCGAGGGCGTCCGCGACGCCGTCGAATCCTTCGCAAGCGACTATTGCGTCGCCTCGTCCAGCGACGAGGAGCGCATCGAGTTCTGCCTGCGCAAGGCCGGACTCTGGGACCTGTTCGAGGGCCGGATCTTCAGCACCACGCGCGTGAAGCGCGGCAAGCCCGCGCCCGACCTTTTTTTGCTGGCGGCGAGCGAGCGCGGCGTCGCATGCGAACGCTGCCTGGTGATCGAGGATAGCGTCAGTGGCGTGACGGCGGCCAAGGCGGCTGGCATGACTGCCTATGGCCTTGCCGCCGGCAGCCATTTCACCGTGCTCAACCAGCGCCAAGCGCTTCTCGCGGCCGGAGCCGATCGGCTTTTCGAATCCTGGCGGGAGATCGCGCTCGCACCGACGCCCCACTGACCGCGATGGCCGAGAACGACAGCACCCGCCTCGACGACGCCGCCCGGGCCGGCTGGCTCTACTACATCGCCGGACGCACGCAGGACGACATCGCACAGATCCTGAACATCTCGCGCCCGGCGGCGCAGCGGCTCGTTTCGCTCTGCCGCAGCGAGGGCCTGATCAGCTTCCGGATGAACCACCCTATCAGCACCTGCATGGATCTTGCCGCCAGGCTGCGGGGCCGGTTCGAATTGCTGCATTGCGATATCGCCCCGTCCGACGGCTCGCCGGAAACCGGCGCCGCCGGCGTGGCCGCACTCGGCGGCGTGCTGATCGAGCGCTGGCTACGCTCGCGCAAGTCGCTGGTCATGGCGCTCGGCACCGGCCGCTCGATGCGCGCCAGCATCGAGCGCGTCCCCTCGATGTCCTGCCCGCTGCACCGGCTGGTTTCGCTGGTCGGCACCATCTCGCCGGACGGTTCGGCCAGCCCCTTCGACACGCTGGTCAAACTCGCAGAGATCACCAAGGCCCAGCATTTTCCGATGCCGCTGCCGCTCTACGTCTCGAGCCCCGAGGAGCGAGCTCAGCTCATCGAGATCGATTCGATCCGGCGCATCCGCGCCATCGCCGGCGAGGCCGATCTCTGGGTCATGGGAATCAGCCAGATCGGCGAGGACGCCGTGCTCTACCGCGACGGCTTCATGAATCGGAGCGAACTGCTCGACATGGTCCGCCATGGAGCCGTAGGCGAGGTGACCGGCTGGGTCTTCGATGCCGAAGGCCACTTCCTCGATCGCGGCACCAACCTCCGCGTCACCAGCGTGCCACCGGAACCGGGCAGGGCCCGCTTGCGCATCTGCATTGGCCAGGGCCCGGCCAAGGTCGTGCCGCTGCGCGCCGCCCTGACCGGCAAGATCGTCAACGGGCTCGTCACGGACGAGGACACCGCCCGCGCCCTGCTCGCGGACTGATCCTACTCACCAACTCGTCCATCCGCCCTGCACGCGAGCGATTGCGCGCGGCTGTCACGCACCCGTCACCGGCGGTTGACATAACAAGCCAGTATGCGAGCATATGCTTCAACAAAGAGCATATGCTCACAAAAGACGAACGAGGGAGGCTTTGACATGCGACCTTTCTATGCTGCTATGGCGGGCGCAGGCGCCCTGCTCCTGACGGAGATGTCCGCCGTACAGGCGGCAACCGAAATCGAACTCTGGCACGCGATGAGCGGCGCGCTCGGCGAGCGCGTCGACGAGGTCGTCAAGAAGTTCAACGACTCGCAGAAGGACTACGTCGTCAAGTCGATCGCCAAGGGCACCTATGACGAGGTCCTGAACGGCACGATCGCGGCCTATCGCGCCAAGCGCCAGCCCGAGATTGTCCAATCGAACGAGCGGTCCTTCCTAACGATGGTCAATTCCGGCGCCATCGTGCCGACGAACGAACTGATGGCCGAGCAGGGCATGCCGCTCGACACCTCGAAATTCATCGCCCCGGTCGTCAGCTACTTCGCCATCAACGGCAAGCTGCAGGCGATGCCGTTCAACTCCTCGACGCCGATCCTGTTCTACAACCGCGATCATTTCAAAGCCGCCGGCTTCGACAAGCCCGGCGCGACCTGGCAGGAACTCGAGCCGCAGCTCGACGCGATCAAGGCCAAGGGCGTCTCGAAATGCGCGATGGTGCTCCCCGGCGACTACGAGTGGAGCTTCCTCGAGAACTACAGCGCCGTGAACGACATCCCGTATGCGACCAAGCGCAACGGCATGGACGGGCTCGATACCAATTTCGTCTTCAACAAGGGCAAACTCGTCGGTCAGGTCGAGCGCATGAAGCGCCTCGTCTCGTCGGGCGTGATGCAGCTCGCCGGCCAGGGCATCATCCCGATCCAGCTCTTCACCTCCGGCGAATGCTCGAGCATCATCGCCTCGACCGCCTCGCATGCCGCCGTCGTCGCGGCCGCCAAGTTCGACTGGAGCGCGACGGAAATCCCCTATGAGCAGGGCGTCACTCCCCGGAACAGCGTCATCGGCGGCGCCGCGCTCTGGACCCTGAAGGGTCATACGCCGGAGAAGTACAAGGCGGTCGCCGCCTTCTACGATTTCCTCGCCAAGACCGACACGCAGGTCTGGTGGCACCAGGCGACGGGTTATGTCCCGGTCACGACCGCTGCCTATGACGCCGCCAAGGCGCAGGGCTACTATCAGAAGAACCCGACCCGCGAGATCGCCGTGCTCCAGCTGATGCGCGGCACGCCCAGCGACAATTCGTTGGGCTTCCGCATCGGCAACAGCAACCAGATCAACGTCGCGATCATGGAGGAAGTCTCGGCCGCCTTCCTCGGCAAGAAGCCGGTGCAACAGGCGCTCGACGATGCGGTGTCGCGCGGCAACGAGGCGCTGCGCCGCTACGAGCAGCTCAATGCTGGCAAGAAATAAGCCGGCCGGCCTTCCGGCAGTGGCTGGCGGGGGCGGTCCACGCCTTCGCTCGCCGCTGCGGCGCCTTTTCCTGAAAGGCGCCAGCGACGGTCAGGCGGAAAGCGGGCTCAAGCGCGCGCATTTCAAGGAATGGCGCCTGCCCTTCTGGCTGCTCGCGCCGCAGCTCTTCATCCTGCTGCTGTTCTTCTTCATCCCCTCGATCAGGGCGCTGATCCAGGCCTTCCAATTGACCGACCCGTTCGGCGCCACGACCCAATGGGTCGGCTTCCAGAATTTCGAGCGGCTCTTCCGCAGCAACGTCTACTGGTCGTCGGCGCAGGTCACGCTGATCTTCACAATCGCGCAGAACGTGCTGACCCTGTCGCTCGCGCTGTTGCTGGCCTTCGCGTCGAACCATATCCTGCGCGGCCGCGGCGCCTATCGCACCGTGCTTCTCCTGCCCTATGCCATCGCACCCGCGATCGCCGGCATCATGCTCGCCTTCCTGTTCAATCCCCGCGTCGGCCCCGTCGCCCATATGCTGCAGGGGATGGGGCTGGACTGGGATCCGAACCGCAATTCCTGGCATGCGCTCGCGCTGGTGGTCATGGCCGCCTCGTGGAAGCACATCTGCTACAACTACATCTTCCTCGTCGCGGCGCTGATGTCGGTGCCGCAGTCGATCCTCGAATCCGCCTATCTGGACGGCGCGGGGCCGATCCAGCGCTTCCTGCGCATCTCGCTTCCGATGATCGCGCCGACGCTGTTCTTCCTGATCGTCATCAACTTCGTCTACGGACTGTTCGAGACCTTCGCCATCGTCGACGCGACCACCCGCGGCGGCCCGGCCGGCGCCACCTCGATCCTCGTCTACAAGGTCTATCAGGACGGCTTCGTCACGCTCGACCTGGGCTCGTCGGCCGCGCAATCCGTCGTGCTTATGGCGCTCGCCCTGCTCCTGACCTTCGCGCAGTTCCGCTTTGTGGAGCGCCGCGTGAACTACAGCATCTAGGTCGGCGATGAACGAGCGCACCCCCGTCATCGATGCTCTCTGCCACCTCATTCTGCTGGTGGGCGCGGCGCTCGTCTGTCTGCCGATCTATTTCGTCTTCGTCACCGGCTCGCTCACGCAGCAGGAGATCATGCGCGTGCCGATGTCCTGGCTGCCGGGCAGCCAATTCGTCACGAACATGCAGACGGTGCTGAGCAACGCCAATTTCGGCCGGCTCCTGCTCAACTCCTTCATCATCGCCACCGGCATCACCATCGGGAAGCTCGCGGTCTCGGTGATCGCCGCGTTCGCCGTCACCTATTTCCGCTTCCCCTTCCGGATGACCGCCTTCTGGCTGATCTTCATGTCGCTGATGCTACCGATCGAGGTGCGCATCGTGCCGACCTACGAATCCGCCGCGAATGTCGCTCTGCCGCTGAACATTATCGGCTCCTGGCTCGGCATCGGGGCGCTGGTCGATCTCGACTGGAACCTGGTCAACACCTATTCCGGCCTGATACTGCCGCTGATCGCCTCGGCGACCGCGACCTTCCTGTTCCGCCAGTTCTTCCTGACCATCCCCGACGAACTCTGCGAGGCCGCGCGCATCGACGGGGCCACGCCCTGGCAGTTCTTCCGCCTGATCCTGCTGCCGCTCTCGCGCTCGAACATCGTGGCGCTGGCGATCATCCTCTTCCTGATGGGCTGGAACCAGTATCTCTGGCCGCTGCTGCTCACCACCGAGCCCGCCATGGCCAATGCGGTGATCGGCCTAAAGAAACTGATGCCGCAGAGCGATTCGCTGCCGACCTGGCATCTCCTGATGAACGCGGCCTTCCTGACGATGCTGCCGCCGACCATCGTCATCCTCATCCTCCAGCGCTGGTTCGTGAAGGGGCTGGTGGATAGCGGCAAATAGCCCGCCCACGGGCAAGCAAGGCTTTTCGACATGCGGATCATCGGCCATCGCGGCGCGCGCAATATCTGGGCGGAAAACAGCCTGAGCGGCTTCCGCAACGTCTGCGGCCTCGGCGTGGATGCCGTCGAACTCGACGTGCACCTGTCTAGCGACGGGGAGATCATGGTGATTCACGATCCGCTGCTGGAGCGCACCACCGATCATAAGGGGCCGGTCGCGAATCTCTCCCGCGCAGCGCTCGCCAAGGTGACGCTGGACGACACACTGGGCGAGACCATCCCGACGCTTCGGGAGGTGCTCGATGTCTTCGGCCCGACCGGGATCGAGCTCGAGATCGAGATGAAGATGGATGCCTTCGGCAATCCCTATCCCGGCCTGCTCGACAAGGTGATCGCCCTCGTGGAGGCCCGCGAGATGGCCTCGCGCGTCGTGCTGACCTGCTTCGTGCCGGAGGTGATCGAGGAGATTCGGGCGCGGGCGCCGCATATGCGCCGGCTTGCCTCGGTCGATCGCCGATCCTGCGAGGCCTTCGGCGGCGTCGATCGCACCTTGCAGCGCTTCGTCGATCTCGGCTGCATCATCGCCGTCGAGCAGTCGCTGCTGCGGCTCTGCGTCGACCGCGCTGTCGGCATCGTCGGGCGCGGCAAGCTCGGCGCCTGGGTTCCCAACACGGTGCGCGATCTCGATTTCTGGTTGGGCCAGCCGATCACGCAGATCACCAGCGACCGCCCCGATCTCGCCTTGCAACTCCTCGCCGCAAGGAAGAGCTGAGCCATGGCGGTGCGCCTGTCGCTTGCGACTCTCGGACAGTTCGGGCCGCCGGTCGGGGTTCCCGGCTACCGGCGGGAAGAGCTGAGCCCAAGCATCGTCCATATCGGCGTCGGCAATTTCCACCGCGCCCATCAGGCCGCCTATCTCGACGAATTGTTCGAACGCGGGCTCGACCATGACTGGGCGATCATCGGCACCGGCGTGCGCGAAAGCGACGTTGAGATGGGCCGCGACCTCGCCGCGCAGGATTTCCTGACCACGGTCGTGACGCAGGAGGCCGAGAGATCGCAGGCGCGCGTCACCGGCGCGATGATCGATTTCGTGGTCCCCGGCGGAAGCGCCGCGATCATCGAGCGCCTCGTCGATCCCCGCACGCGGATCGTCTCGCTGACCGTCACTGAGGGCGGCTATTATATCGACCCGGCGACGCAGGTCTTCGATCCCGACCATCCCGATATCGTCACCGATGCGGCTGACCGCCTCGCCGCCCCGAAGACTGCCTTCGGCCTGATCGCAGCCGGACTCCTCAGACGACGCGCGGTCGGCCTGCCGCCCTTCACGGTGATGTCCTGCGACAACCTGCCGGGCAACGGCCATGTCACGGCGGATGCCATCGCCGGGCTCGTCGATCTAATCGATCGCGGCAACGCACGCTGGATTCGCGAAAGCGTTGCCTTTCCGAACGGCATGGTCGACCGTATCACGCCGGCCACCTCGGAGCGTGAACGCCAGGCGTTGCGCGATGATTTCGGCATCGCGGACCGCCGTCCGGTCCTTTGCGAGGATTTCCGGCAATGGGTGCTGGAGGATCATTTCCCGGCTGGCCGCCCACGGCTGGAAGAGGTCGGCGTGCAGTTCGTCGCCGATGTCGCGCCCTTCGAACTGATGAAAATCCGCATCCTCAATGGCGGGCATGCGGCGATCGCCTATCCCGCCGGCCTGCTCGACATCCATTTCGTCCATGAAGCGATGCAGGATGCCCTGCTAGCCCGCTTCCTCTCGACCCTGCTCGATGACGAGGTCATCCCTGTCGTGACACCGGTGCCCGATACCGATCTCACCGGCTACAAGCGCACGGTCGAGCGCCGCTTCGCCAATCCGAAGGTCGGCGACACCATCCGCCGGCTCTGCCTGGACGGCTCAAACCGGCAGCCGAAATTCATCCTACCGACGCTGCGCGATGCCTTGCGGGCCGGTACGCCGATCGAGGGGCTCGCGCTGGTGAGCGCGCTCTGGTGCCGCTACTGCTACGGTGAAACCGAAAGCGGGCAGCCCATTGCGCCGAACGACCCCAACTGGTCGCAACTGAAGGCGCAAGCTCACCGGGCCAGGTTAACGCCGGAGGCTTGGCTGCAAATGCCCCAGATTTACAGCGATCTAACGAAAAATGGGCGATTTGTTGATGCATTCATCCTAGCATTGCGGAGAATCTGGCAATCTGGCACCCGTACGAGCATCGCTTGCTACCTTGCATCGCACTCCAGATGAGAACCAAGGGCTGTAGGCTTTAAGCTCGCCCACAAAAGAGTGTCTCTCGGTTTGGCAAGTTTGCTTCCGTAAGTGGAGCAAGGAAGTGCACCCACGGCTCTCCTGAGGCTGTCGTAGCGGGCACAATCGTCGATGGGCTCACGGCGCAGGCGCAACGCATGGGGCGTCATGATCGTGATCGCCGCTGCCTGCTCGTGCCACCGAGCCAGGATATCGATGATCACGTCGGCCCGAAGTCGTCGCTGGACGAGCTCGACGGCCTGATCGACTGGCATCCTGTCGCGGAGCTGCTCGGCCCTCTCTATCCGGCGGCAAAAGGCGAGCCGGCCTGGCCTCCATTGGCGATGTTCAAGGCGCTGTTGCTGTCGGTCTGGCATGATCTGTCCGACGTGAAGCTGGCCGAGGCGCTCGACGACCGCGGCTCGTTCCGCCGCTTCCGCGGGCTGTCACGCTCTGAGGCGACGCCGGAGCGCGCCGCCTTCGTGCGCTATCGCGGCAAGCTGGTCGAGCACAGCCTCGACCGGAGCTTGTTCGAGGCCGTGACGGCCCAGCTCAAGGCCAGGGCGGTCACGGTCAAGACCGTGCACGATGGTCGACGCCACGGTCATCGCCTCGTCGAGCGAGAAGGACGATGATGGCCGATGGGTGAAGCACAAGGGCAAGCCGGCGGTCCATGGCTTCAAGCCCCATGTCGGCGCGGATGCCACCAGCGCCTCGGTCGAGAAGATCCCGGTCACCCCGGCCAACGTCAACGATGGACGTGCCGGCCCGGATGCTCTGCCGGACGATCCCGGAGAGGTGTTCGCCGACAGGGCCTGTCGCGGTCCGCATTCTGGTGACGCGGTCCGTGCCAGGGGCGGAACACCGTGCGGCGTGGCAACCGGCATGTGGGGACGCGACCAGGCCGAAGTCCAGGCCCGCCCCCTGGCCTGGAACCAGCCGATCCACCGCGTCCGCGCCAGGATCGAGAAGATCTTCGGGACATGGAAACGCCGCCATGGCCCGCGCCGGATGCGATGGCGTGGTCTCTTCGAGAACACCGAATGATCCCAGGCCGCTCCGAATCCATCAGAGCCAAGCAATCATGCCAACAACGCCCGAACGAGAACCTTCTTCAACAGCCTGCTAGGAATTCTGGACCTGGGCTGTCGTCCATTTGACAAGTTGATTGACGATGAATCCCACACAGAGAATGGCAGTCAGGATGACGCTAATGACGGCAATGGCTGGATTCAGTTCGTAATGAACCGATTCGTAGATCTTGACTGGAAGTGTCTGGAGATTTGGCGTCGCCAGGAAGACCGCGATGAGCAGCTCGTCGAAGGCAATGAGGAAACTCAGCGCAGCAGCAGAGAGGATGCCATGCAGGGCCATCGGGAACACGATGCGCCAGAAGACCTGTGATCGTGATCCACCGAGACTGATACCCGCGCGGATTACGCTCTCGTGAATGCCCCGCAGGCTCGCTGCGATGATCATCGCAGCGACAGGCAGGCCAAGTAGGGATTGCCCGATGGCGAGCATGATCCAATGTCCATGCAAACCCAGCGAGGTGGCTAGGACATAGGTCGACAGGGCGACGACCACCTGAGGCACCATCATCGGCGACAGGATCAGAAGTTGTAACGCCGCACTGCCCCGAGCGCCTGCCCGCACAATCGCCGCCGCTCCCATGTAGCCCGTTGTCGTTGCAATCACGCTCGCGAACGTGGCTGTCAGCAGGCTCCACCCGAGGGCACGCTGCCATTCTGGTGACGTTGCGACCGACTGGAACCAACGCGGCGACCAGGAACTCGGCCAGGCGACAACGGTTGCCGTGGGGCTAAACGACATCGGCACCAATGCCAACAGGGGGAGCACCAAGAGACCCAAGACCAGGATCAGGTAACCATTCTGCATCGCGCGGAAGCCGCGACCTTCGCTCTCGATCATGAGTCAGGCCTCATCAAACGCGACAGGCCGAGCCAGCGGCTCGCAGCCGCGTAAGAACCTGCGACCACGACGATCATGAGGACAGCCAGCGCCGCCGCTCCGCTTAGATTGTATGTAACTGAAATCTGCTGTTCGACGAGCTGGGCGATCATCATATCGCCCGGCCCACCCATTAGAGCCGGGGTGACGAAATATCCGAACCCGAGAATAGTGGTGATGACGAAACCAGCAGCAAGGCCTGGTAGGCTCAATGGTAGATAAATAGTCCAGAATACAGTTAAAGAACTGGCGCCTAGGCTTCGTGCCGCCCGCAGCAGCGCGGGATCGATCCTCTTCATGCTGCCGACGAGCGACAGCAACATGTAAGGTAGCAGCACATAAGTCATGCCAATCAGCACACCGATCTGGTTGAATAGGAGCTTGAAAGGCCCGCCAGGAATACCCAGGAACTCCAGAGCCTGATTGACGACCCCCCGCCTGCCCAACAGGACGATGAAGACGAAGGTGCGAACCAGGCTGCTGGTCAAGAAGGGAAAGAGGATCATCAGGTTCGCAAGCGTCGCCTTCCATCCGCTCAAACCCGCCAGGCGCGCAGCGGCTGGATAGCCGATCACGAGGCAGATGAGAGAGACTGCCACCGATGTCTGAATGGTCTGCAGAAGCACTTGTGTGGTAGTGGGCTCGCTGAGAAGGCGCGAAAACTGTCCAACGGACAAACGTCCGCCTTCATTCAGACTGAGCACCAAGATCCTGGCGATCGGATAGAGAAAGAAGAGGCCTAGAAAGCCCAGCACCAACCAAAGACCCAGATGCTCTCGGTCCACGCGAGCGAGCCAGCCACTTCGATTGACCGGCGAAGCGGAAGAAAGGCTAGCCATCTTGTTCACCCCTTAGGAAGCAGGTGCATGTCCGCCGGGCACCATTGGACCGATGCGCAATCGCCAGACGAAAGCTGCTCGACCTTTGCTCGAACCGGCTGTTGGACGGTCAAATGCTGACCCAACTGCGGGACATCGACCTGATACCTGACGGCCTGTCCGACGAAGACCGCTTCGATGATCGTGCCGGCCATGCTGATCATGTCCCCCGCCGCGGCTGCCGCGGAAGATGCCCTCTTCTTTGCCGTCGGCAGAACAGACAGCGCTTCGGGCCTTAGCAGCGCTGCGCAAGGCTCGTTTTGCCTGAAGCCAAGCCGCTCCGACTCGAGGCCAATTCGTACGCCCGTGCCTTCAATCAGGAGTGCTGCTTGCCGACCGGCCTCATAGAGGCCGAAGATGAGATTCGACTCGCCCAGGAAACGGGCGGCGAAGAGCGAGGTCGGGGTACGGTAAAGCTCCTGAGGAGTGCCGAATTGCTCCAGGCGACCATCCTTCATTAATGCGATCCGGTCGGAAAGCACCATCGCCTCGTCCTGATCGTGCGTCACATATATGACCGTGGCGCCGAGCTTGCGCTGCAGTTCACGGATCTCCCACTGCAATTCCTGCTTGAGCCGCACGTCAAGCGCACCCATCGGCTCGTCCATCAGCAGCACGGAAGGCTCGAAAACCAACGCACGCGCAAGCGCCACCCTCTGCTGTTGACCACCCGACAACCGCGCCGGCTTCCTATCAGCCAGTCCGTCGAGTTGAACCAGCGCGAGGGCGCGGGCGACCTTTTCCGCAATCTCGCCCCGAGACAACCCGCGTACGGCGAGGGGGTAAGCGATGTTCTTCTCCACGCTCATATGAGGGAAAAGCGCATAGTTTTGAAACACGATTCCCATGTCCCGATCTCGACCGGGGCCGATACGTGTCACATCGCGCTCGCCCACGACTATTCTACCGCGATCAGGCACGATGAAGCCCGCCACAGCCATAAGTGTGGACGTCTTTCCTGATCCCGAAGGGCCCAGCAGAGTTACAAATTCTCCGGCATTTACAAAGAGATTGACGCCGCATAGGACACGAGTTCCTCCGAGCGTTTTCCAAACGTCCTCTATCCGAACCGACGCCGATGGGGCCGAAAACTGGCCTGACAGCGACTTATTGCTCCGCATTACCACCTCTCCCTGCCGACACACCCGTGCGCGTCGTTTATGGTATATCGGAGATCGTATACATTCTTTAATATTGTTTTGTGTCAAGCGCTTTCCCGCGGCCGTGAATCCTGAGGTCGAGCAGGCGAATTCGCGCGATTGACAACAAAGCTTCGACCTGCATATCTTCGTATACGATCTTCGATATACAGAAATGCCGCAAAAGCATCGGCGCGAACAATCGCAGCAACGCTAACCATGAGGATTGACATGTCATTCGATGACCATTGCCGACTCGGCCTCAATGTGAATCGTCGAGCGGTACTATCGAGCGCTGCCGCAGCGATCTCCACCTTCGCAATCGGGGGGCGAGCGACCGCGAGCGAAAGAAAGCTTGTCATTCGCACTACAACTGGCGGCGTTTTCGGTGATGCGATGGAAAACGCGGTTTTCGCCCCTTTCTCGAAAGAGACTGGGATCGCAGTCGAAAAAACTCCCTCCGCGATGGCTCCCCTCATCGCCTCGGTGAAGCAAGGCCAGCCACTTGTCGATGTTGTCGATACCGGCGAGGGACTGCTGGAAACTCTTGTTTCTAACAAAGCATTAGATAGTGTTGATTACTCTAGATTCAAGAAATTTACGATAGCCGATATTGGCAAGGATTCGGCAAGGACTGAAATAGTTCGGCGAATGGTGTACGCACGCGTACTTGGGTACAGGAAGTCTATTTTTTCAAAAAAGCCTGCCCCGTCAAGTTGGCAGGAATTCTGGGACACGAAGAACTTTCCAGCAGCGCGAGCGATCTCTGGTCTCGGACTTAACACGCCTGACCTGGAATTCGCTCTCCTCGCCGATGGCGTGCCTATGTCTGCCATTTATCCCATGGACGTGCCCCGTGCGCTGGCGTCCCTCTCAAAGATACGTGCCCAAGTGCAATCGTTCTATGGCACGGATGCAATTTCAGAGAATTTGCTTTCGACCGGCGAAGTGGATCTGACTGCGGTTTCCAATGGCCGAATCCAGGGCTTGATCGATTCCGGCGGCGATTTCGCGATCGAGTGGAATCAACATATGAAGGCGCCGATGGGCTACTCGATCCTAAAGGGAGCAAAGAATCTCGACAGCGCGTACGCATTCATTGATTACGCGATGTCGCCAGAAACCCAGGCGCGGTTCGCCACGTTAATTCCCTATGGCCCAACCAATACTAAGGCCTTCAGCTTTATTCCGGAACAGAGCGCCCTCAAGCTGCCGACCAATCCAAAATGGTCAGACAAGGGCTTTATGCAAGATTCCAAATGGTGGGGAGAAAATCTGCCTGCCGTGACAACGGCTTGGAACGCCTGGTCCGCAAATAAATGATTCCCGCATAAATGAGGAAACACAACAGGCTTCTCTCTCTACGACGGAAGCCTGTTGCTTGATTGAAGATCATCAAGAGAGAATATCATGAATTTTGCCCCGACCGAATCTGTTGAGACGACTGTTAAATTCGGCGAAATTCCGCGTACCGAGCTGCTCGATAGGTGCCAGTCTCTTCTCCAATTGATGGAACAAATGAATCTTAGCGTCTGCATTTTCACGACGCCTGAGAGCATATATTACTTTAGTGGATACTATACCAGAGCCTTGACTGCTAGTCAGAGCATCATTTTCACTCGCCAGGGAAAAATGACCTTGGTCACGAGATGGATGGATAAGGCCAACTATCTTCGCATTTGCGACGCCAGCCCAATATCGGAATTTGTTCCCTACTATGATGACCAGCTTGCATCGGGCCTCGAAATCGCAGCTGGTATCGCTCGGGATCAGTCCCTGCTTGGCACGCTGATCGGCATCGAGGAAAATGGGCTCTTCATTTCCTGGCGCCAGTTTGAGAGCTTCAGAGCAGTACTTGGCGCGGATGTCATGGATGTCGGCGACGCAATCCAAGACATGAGATTAATCAAGTCGGCGTGGGAAATCGAGAATCACCGTCACGCTGCAAAAATGACGATAGCCAGCTTAAAGCGCGCAGTTCAGCGCATTCGCGTGGGTGCGCTTGATAGCTACGTCGCCGCGAATATTGTCAAGGACCTGATCGAGCATGGCAGCGAGTGGCCGACCACGTGGCCGATCGTCCAGACGGGCGACCACACCGCTCGGCTCCACTCCTCGTGGCGACATGAGCCTATCGAAGCCGGCGCGCCGACAACGCTGGAATTCTCTGGCGCATTCAATCGGTATCATTCCCCCATCTACCGATCAGTTATAATCGAGCCCACGGCGGAACAGCGAAAGATTGCTGGCGGCATCGCCGAGGCCCACGCTGCAGGCGTGAATCAAGTCGGCCCAGGCGTAGCTGCAGAGGCGCCGTACTCGATCCAGAAGACGACTCTCGAGAAGCACGGCATAGGGAATCTCCTTGCTGGTCGTGTCGGTTACACTGTTGGGTTTGCATTCTCGCCTAACTGGGTTCAGCGAGGCGGCCTAGAATTCATGGCGGGCAATCGCGCTGAGATGAAACCCGGCATGATATTTCACATGGTGACTAATTTGCTCGATCCGGAGCGATTTTCCATTGCGCATTCTTCGACTGTTCTGGTCACGGAGAACGGCCGCGAGCTCATTGCAACGGACGAACATGCCGGCCCCATCCTGAAATAAGAGGGAAAGTCCCGAGGCAAAGAGAGTTGACCGCAGGTGAGATTAAGAAAGCGGCTGGTCAGCTGACATAGTCACTCATTTAAGCTGTATGATCCCGGGTTTTGAGGGCGCAGTCTTTTTGCGCGAGTGGAAGGATGCGCTATGGGCCAGGTTCACCACGGGAGCGCCCCGACGACAGCGGCGGTCCGTCGGGCGATACGGCATGGTCAGGCGAGCCCGAGACACCTCGCGACGCGCTACGGCATCAACCCGGAGACGGTCGCGAAGTGGAGGAAGCGGGTCTCGGTCGCCGATGTGCCGGCCGGCCCGAAGGAGCCGAGGTCGACGGTGCTGTCGATCGAGGAAGAGGCGGTGATCGTCGCCTTCCGGCGGCACGCGCCGCTGCCGCTGGATGACTGTCTCTAGCTAACAGGCTGTTGAAGAAGGTTCTGGTTTGGCCTTGAGGACGAGCTCGTCGCCATTGTGACAGGCGAAGGAGATCCCGATCGCGCCGTCGTCGCGCGGTTCGGCGGAGCCATCGCCGGTGATCTCGTCCGTCTCGTCGAAGCCGGCCCCTGTGAAGAAGACCAGGCGAGGCTGGAGGAGAGGTCGAGGCTGGCCTGCCTCGCCCCGCATGCATCGCGCTCCGAATCCATCAGAGCCAAGCAATCATGCCAACACGCCCGAACGAGTACCTTCTTCAACAGACTGATAGGGCGTACGTTTCGGCACGGCTCCGATATGGTCAAGGCGCTGGCACTGGGCGGACGCGCCGCTCTATGGCGCTTCGGTTGCCGGAATTGCGGCGGGCGAAAGGCGCTTGAGATTTTGCGCAACCAGGCCGCCAAAACGATGGCTTACACGACTTGCCGCATTATCGAGGAGATCGGCCCCGACATCCCTTTTGGGCCACGCAATGCTTAATCGCTCCCGACCTGAGATGGCTGCGCTTTGGGTGTCCGCTTCTCTGATCGAGCACGTGGGCTAAGCTCGGGTTTCACCTTTATGCCGGGTCTCGTTGCGCGGTTGAGCGATGCTTCGGTCGGCATGTGTCACTTCACTGATATCGGGCTGCCTCTTCCAGGATCCAGCGCTCGAACAGCTCGACCGCACGCGGCTTCGGCCGGTCCACCGGATAGACCAGGAAATGCGACCAAGGCGAATTCGCCCGAATGTTGAACGGCTCGACCAGCCGGCCGTTTAGGATGTCGCCTTCGATGAAGGCAAATTGCGCGACGGCGACACCGGCCTGATCGATCGCTGCTTGATAGGACAGCGCTGAATTCTCGAAGGCAATGCCATTGTCGTTGTCGAGATCCGAGACCCCCGCGGCGGCAAGCCAGGTCGGCCAATCGCTCGGCCGGTGCAGCGAGGACAACAGCGCAGGTTCCTCCAAGTCGCGCGGATAGCGGATGCGCTGGCGCGATAACAGGGCCGGACTGCAGACCGGCATCAGCACTTCCCCGAACAGACGGGAGACGCGAATCTGCGCTGGATAGTCGACGCGCACGAGCTCGCACGCCTCGGATTGGATATAGGCGTCGATATCGCGATCGACGAAATTACAGGGTGCGTGCGAGGTCACGACACGGACATTGACGCCATGGTTCCGCGCCCGGAGCCGGACCAGCCGCGGCACGAGCCAGCGCATCGCGAAGGTCGGTGGCACCGACAGGCGCAACTCGTCCTTGCTCGATCGCGGCGCCAGATCGAGTGTGCCCTTCAGGATGATGTCGAAGGCATCTCTCAAGGTGCGGAAATATCTCTCACCAACCGCCGTCAGCTCGATGCCACGCTGGGCGCGTACGAAGAGCTTGAGCTGAACCCTCTGCTCCAATGCCGCGACCTGGCGGCTGACCGCACCATGGGTCACGCCGAGCTCGGCAGCGGCGTGGGTGAAGCTGCGATGCCGGGCCGTCGCCTCGAAGGCGCGCAGTGCGTTGAGGGACGGGAGTCTGTCAGTCATTGCGCTGGGCCTGATGTGAGATCAATTCACAACCGGGCACAAATAATCGATTGACTGCAATTCGTCCATGCTCCACGGATTTATCAATATGCGATCTGATCTTATTCAAGGGTTGGCAGCTAACAGCGTCGATTTCAAGTTCAGATAACATTCGAATTCAATGAAACCGGCGGCTGACAACCTTATCATTCCGATTAAAAGATAAATATACTTCGCAAACCCCCACACACACCTCAGCCAGGGGAGCGCGCTATTATCGCTCGGCCGGTCCGCCGGCCATGACAAGAACAACGAGGGAAGGAGATCCGAGGTGAATCGTCGTCAAGCCATGCTGTTGCTCGCCGCGGTCGCGGCCGGTACGCCGTTGGCCGCACAGGCCGAGCAGTATCCGACCCGCACTGTCCGGCTGATTGTGCCCAACCCGCCCGGCGGCGGCACGGACCTCGTCGCTCGGATCGTCGCCGAGCGACTGAGCGCGCTCTGGGGCCAGACCGCTATTGTCGAGAACAAGCCCGGTGGCGGCGGCAATATCGGCGCCCAGTTCGTCGCCCGCTCCAAGCCGGACGGCTACACGCTCTTCGCCGGCTATGGCGGCGTCATGACCGTCAACGAGTATCTCTACAAAAATCTCGGCTTCGATCCGGCCAAGGACCTGCGGCCGATCACGCTCTCCGCCTCGGCTGCCTATGTCGTTGCGGTCCACCCCGGAGTTCCTGCCAAGACGCTGACGGAGCTCGTCACGCTGGTAAAGGCGACGCCGGGCAAGTTCAGCTGGGCCTCGACCGCCGTCGGCACGCAGGACCATATCGGCGGCGAGCTGCTGCAGAACGTCACCGGAATGAAGATGACACATGTGCCCTACAAGGGCGGCGCCGAAGGACTGCTCGACGTCGTCGCCGGGCGCGTGCCGATCAACTACGTCACGATCCCGACCTCGATCGCCCAGGTCCAGCAGGGCGGCCTGCGGGCGCTCGCGGTGACGGGCGCCCAGCGCTCGCCGTTGCTGCCCGATGTGCCGACCGTCGCCGAGGCCGGCGCGCCGGGCGCCGAGAATCTGACCTGGTTCGGGCTCTGGGCTCCGGCCGCCACGTCGGACGCCATCGTCAAGCAGGTCTCCGAGGACGTCCGCAAGGCGCTCGCGACGGATGTGGCCAAGGTGCAGCTCGCCAAGGGCGGCTTCGCGCCGCAGCCGATGACGCCGGACGAGTTCGGAGCCTTCGTCGTCAAGGAGCGCGAGAAATACGGCAAGATCGTCGGCGCGCTCGGCCTCGAGAAGCAATAGCGGCCGCGCTCACGCAGCTTCGACAAGGCCATCGCCCGGCGGCGGAGCCCGCCGGGATCGGCCATTCCGCAAGATGACCGCGCGGGCTTCGACTCATGCAGATTAGAGATCACAAGGATTTCGCCCTGGGTGGCGCATGCCTCGTCATAGGCGCGGGCTTCGCGCTCACGGCGACCGGCTATCACCTCGGCACGGCCTCGAAGATGGGGCCGGGCTATTTCCCCTTCATGCTCGGCGGCCTGCTGGCCATTGTCGGTGCGGTGATCGCCGGCCGCTCGGTGGCGGCAAAACGGGCGCTGCGTCAACTCGATCGTGTCGAGCTCAAGGCCGGGCTGCTCGTGCTCGGCTCGATCTGCCTTTTCGGCGTGCTCTACGACGATATCGGGCTGGTCCCCGCCACCATCAGCGCGGTCCTGCTCTCCAGCCGTGCCGCGCCAGACTATTCGCTGCTCCAGGCCTTCTGCGCGGGCGTGGTGCTCAGCGTGCTCTGCGTCGTGATCTTCGTCTGGGCGCTCGGGCTGCAGATGCCGCTCTGGCCATCGTTCTGAGTCAGGCCAAGATGGACCTGATCAACAACCTGCTGCTCGGCTTTTCCGTCTCGCTATCGGCGGCGAACCTGCTCTATGCGCTGATCGGCTGCGTCGTCGGCACGCTGGTCGGCGTGCTGCCCGGTGTCGGCGCGCTCGCGACCATCGCGATGTTGCTTCCGATCCTACGGCATGGCGCCAGCCTCGGGCCTCATCATGCTCGCCGGCATCTATTACGGCGCGCAGTATGGCGGCTCAATCTCGGCGATCCTGGTCAACCTGCCGGGCGAGACCTCGTCGGTCGTCACGACCATCGACGGCCACCAGATGGCCAAGCGCGGCCGGGCCGGCGCCGCGCTCGCCATCTCGGCGCTCGGCTCGTTCTTCGCCGGCACGGTGGCGACTCTCGCCATCGCCGCCTTCGCGCGGCCGATGTCGAACTTCGCTTTCCAATTCGGCCCGGCCGAGAATTTCGCGCTAATGACGGTCGGCCTCGTCGGTGCGATCGTGATCTCCTCGGGAGCGCTGCTGAAGGCGGTCGCGATGGTGGTCCTCGGGCTCCTGCTCGGGCTCGTCGGCACCGACATCAACACCGGCACCTCGCGCTTCGCCTCCTCCTTCCCGGAATTGACGGAAGGGTTCAGCGTCGTCGCGGTCGCGGTCGGGCTGTTCGGCCTGCCGGAGATCATCAGCAACCTGGAGCGTGGCAAGCTACCGGAGCGCATCCTCGTGCCGTTCCGCTCGCTCTGGCCGTCCAAGGTCGAGCTGAAGCGCATGATCGCGCCGATGTTGCGCGGCACCGGTATCGGCTCGCTGCTCGGCATGCTGCCGGGCGGAGGAGCTGCGCTCGCCTCCTTCGCTTCCTACACTTGCGAGAAGAAGGTCTCGCGCTATGCGCCCGAAATGGGCAAGGGAGCGGTCGAGGGGCTGGCCGGACCGGAATCGGCCAACAACGCCGCAGCGCAGACCTCCTTCATCCCGCTGCTGACGCTCGGCATCCCGTCCAATGCGGTGATGGCGCTGATGATGGGCGCGATGATCCTGCACAACATCCAGCCGAGCCCGCTTATCATCACGAAGGAGCCGAGCCTGTTCTGGGGGCTGATCACCTCGATGTGGGTCGGCAACGTGATCCTGGTCATCCTCAACCTGCCGCTGATCAGCATCTGGGTGATGTTCCTTAAGGTACCGTACAAGTATCTCTTCGGCTCGATCCTGATCTTCTGCTCGATCGGCGTGTTCTCGGTCTCCTCCAGCGTATTCGACATCTATGTCATGGTCTTCTTCGGCCTCGTCGGCTACGTGCTGCTGAAGCTCGATTGCGAGCCCGCACCGCTGCTACTCGGCTTCGTGCTCGGGCCGATGATGGAAGAGAATTTCCGCCGCGCGCTGCTGATCTCGGCCGGCGATTACGGCGTCTTCGTCGGCAGCGCCATCTCGATCGTACTGCTGGCCGTGGCGCTGATCCTGGCGATCATCGTCGCCGTCCCCGCCATTCGCGGCATCCGGCAGGAAGCCTTCCAGGAAGACTGAGGCGCGGCCGCCTCGGTGCGCCGCCAATGCATGGGCAGGAAGCAGACATGGCTCGATTGAAAGGCAAGACGATCCTCATCACCGGCGGCAGTGCCGGGCAGGGTGCCGTCGAGGCGCGGCTGTTCTCGGAGGAGCGAGCGGCCATCGTGATCTGTGACATCGCCGACGAGGCGGGCGAGCGGCTGGCGGAGCAGATCAGGCAGGGCGGCGGCGAGGCGCGCTATATTCGTCTCGAAGTCAGCAGGCGCGAGGACTGGGACAGGGCGGCCGAGATCGTGCGCGCCGAGTTCGGCCGTCTCGATGCGCTCGTCAACAATGCCGGCACGATCAGCCGCAAGGGCCTGCTCGCCATCGACGGCGAGAGCTGGCGCCGGGTGATGGAGGTCAACCTCACCGGCCCGCTGCTCGGCATCCAGGCGATGGCGCCGCTCATGCGGGATTCCGGCGGCGGCTCGA
The DNA here is from genome assembly GCF_058807355.1 of Allobosea sp. GW821-FHT12C12. Taxonomy (NCBI): domain Bacteria; kingdom Pseudomonadati; phylum Pseudomonadota; class Alphaproteobacteria; order Hyphomicrobiales; family Alloboseaceae; genus Allobosea; species Allobosea sp. GW821-FHT12C12. The sequence goes on along the minus strand of NZ_JBXAQP010000011.1, from coordinate 86,370 downwards.
TCATCAACGTCTCCTCGACCGCCGGCATGACCGCGCATTACGACGTAGCCTATGCCGCCAGCAAATGGGGCCTGCGTGGCCTGACCAAGAGCGCGGCGATGGATCTCGTCGACTGGAATATCCGGGTGAACTCGATCCATCCCGGCCAGATCTGGGACACGACCTTCCAGCGCGACGCGCGCCCCGGCCATTGGGAGGCGAACTGGATGGTGACGCCGATGGGCCGCCACGGTCGGCCGGACGAATGTGCGCAGGTGGTGTTGTTCCTCTGCTCGGACGAGTCGAGCTTCATCACCGGCGCGGAGATTCCCGTCGATGGCGGGCTGCTCGCGGCGGGGCTGATGCGCGTTAGGGCCAAGCTGACCGAGGAATTCGCGACGGGCGCACGGCCGCCGCTGCAGCAGGCCAAGATCGCCAAGGCCGCGAATGGCTGACCCCGGGCGGGCGCCATGAAACGTTTCGCGGAACGACACCCGCCTCATTCCGGACAAGCGGCGAAGCCGCGCCGCTCCGGGATGACGCGTTGGGGTTTCATGATGACGCGTTGGGGTTTTTATATAGTGAGATGTTTCCCCCGGGGCGATGTGACCCAATACCCGCGCGGCTGGAGCGGCTGAGATCAGGATGCATGCGAAAGCAGAGACGCGCTGGGTCTGGATCACGCCACTGCTGGTGACGCTCGGCCTGCAAATGGCCGCGGCCTACATCCTGCGTGTTATCCCGACATTGGCGCCCGCATTGGCTGACGATCTCGGCTGGGGTGAGGCCACGGCCGGCTTCCTCGCAAGCATCGGGACGATCGGCTCGATCACCTTCCTGCTGATCGGCAGCCCCCTGACGCGCCGCTTCGGGCCGGTGCGTGCTTCGCAGATCGGCCTCGCCATCTCGGCGGTCGGCGCCGTCCTGCTGTCCTGGCCGACGGCGGCGATCGCCGTTCTGTCGAGCTTCTTCATCGGCTTCGGCTACGGCCCATCGACTCCCGCGGGCACCGATATTCTGCACCGCTATACGCCGGCGGCGCGGCGCAACCTCGTCTTCTCGATCAAGCAAGCCGGCGTACCGATCGGTGGAGTGCTGGCGGGCATGATCCTCCCGATCGCGCTCGTGCGGGGCGGCTGGCCGGCGGTGCTTGCCGCCGTGCTCGTGCCGGCGCTGATCGTCGTGCTGGCTACACAGCTGCTGCGCGGGCAGGTCGATGCCAGGCGCGATGTCCGGCAGGCGGTCGGATTGCGCGCCTTCCTCGCTCTCGGCAATATCAGCACGCCGCTGCGCGCGCTGGCCCGCGCGCCGAGCTTGTTGAAGCTGAGCTTCGCCGGCGTCTGGCTCAGCATCGGCCATGGCTGCTGGGTCGCCTTCCTCGTCTCGTTCCTCGTGATCAGGATGGACTATTCGCTCGAAATGGCGGGGGCGATCTTCGCCGTGACGCAGTTCACCGGTATCTTCGGGCGCATCTTTCTCGGCGCGCTTGCCGACCGGGCCAGTTCGATCACGGTGCTGCGCGCCAACACAATCGCCTCGGCGCTGACCTCGCTCGCGCTCGTGGTCACGGCGCCGGACTGGCCGCTCTGGGCACTGATCGTCGTCGCCGGCATCTCCGGCGTGACAGTGTCGAGTTGGAACGGCTTGCAGGTCGCGGAGATTTCGCGGCGCGCTGCGGCCGGGCTCGTCGCCGAGGCGACGGCCGGCGCGACGCTCCTGATTTTCGCGGGCTATGTCTTCGGGCCGATCTGCTTCTCGCTCGTGCTCGCGCTGACGGCGCGGTTCGACATCGCCTTCGGCCTGGTCGCGCTGACCACACTGTTCGCGCTCTGGAGCCTGCGCGGGCTGGAGCGCTGAGGATTTGGTGGCTGACTGGAAGCCCGGAGCCCTCATGCTGAGGAGGGCGGGCGGCGGCCTTCTTGAAGGATATTTCAGGAAACTCCGGAAACATCTGGAGCATCCTTCGAGACGGGCCTTCGACCGTCCTCAGGGCGAGGGCTCAGATCCTGGTTCGACAAGGCCGAGACCGTCACGCCATGTAGCTGCCGCCGTTCACGTCGAGGATCGAACCGGTGATGAAGCTCGCCTGATCCGAGGCCAGGAAGGCGACGCCGTTGGCGATGTCCTCTCCGGTCGCCAGCCGGCGCAGCGGCGTCTCCTGCGTCAGTCGCTCGATATGCGCTTCCGCACTGGCGAGGCCCTGGTGCATGGCGTTCTCGACCGCCGAGGGCGCAATGCAGTTGACCGTGATCTTCTCCGGCCCGAGTTCCTTGGCGAGCACGCGCGAGAAGCCGACGATGCCTGCCTTGGAGGCCGAGTAATGGCTGTTGCCCGACGTGCTCATCCGCGCCGCTCGCGAGGCGATATTGACGATCCGGCCCGATCTGCTCTTGCGCAGCAACGGGATCGCGGCGCGGCAGACCAGAAAGGTGCCGGTGAGATTGACAGCCAGCGTCGCCTGCCAGATCGCGAGCGGCGTCTCCTCGACGCAGGGATTGCGCCCCTCGACGCGCGGCATGATGCCGGCATTGTTGACGAGGATGTCGAGCCGGCCAAAGCGCGGCTCGATCTCGGCCATCGCGGCGGCGACGGAGTCCTCGCTCGACACGTCGAGGACGAGGCCGTACGCCTCGCTGCCGGCCGCATTGAACTGGCCCACCGTCTGATCGAGCAGCGCCTGCTCGACATCGCCAAGGACGAGCGTGATGCCGTCGCGGGCGAGGCGCTCGGCGATGGCGCGGCCGATGCCGCGGGCCGCGCCGGTGACGAGGGCGATGCGCCTGTCTGCGCTGGTCTCGGACATGTCAGTTCCCGGTGCCGGTGAGACGCTGTGGAGGTTGTGCGCGGTGCCGGTCGATCAGCTCATCGATATTCACCCAAGCCCGCGTCTTCGCCGATTCCTTGACGGCCTCGATGGCGGCGAGCGTGCGCACGCCGTCGGCCGGCGTGACCAACGGCTCCTCCTCGCCGCGGATCACCTTGGCGAAATGGTCGACCTCGACATACCAAGGGTCGGCCGGGACGATGGGCAGGCGCTTGCGCAGCAGCGGGTCGGCCTCGCCGCCGCCGCGCTCGTTCCAGCACATGTCCAGCGTCGGCAGTGCGAGTGAACCTTTGGCGCCGCAGATCAGGAAGGCGTTGGTCAGTTCCTGCGCATAGCGCACGTCCTCGCCCGAGGAGAGTTCCCAGGCCCAGGCGGCCTGAGTCGCGTCCGACAGGGTCAGCGTGCCGAGTGCGCCGTTGCTGAAGCGCATCGTGACGGCGGCTGTGTCTTCGACCGCGAAGCCGCGCGCGGCGTTCGAGGTCGTCGCCTGGAGTTCCTCGATCTCACCGCAGAGCACGCGCAGCGTGTCGAGCTCGTGGATGCCGTTGATCAGCAGAGGCCCCCCGCCCTCCTCGCGGCGCCACTGCGCCTTGAAATAGGCGTCCGACTTGCGCCTGAGATGCATGGCGACCGCCGAGACGACCTGACCGAGCTCGCCGGCCTTGATCACCTCAACCGCCTTCCGCACGATCGGCGAATGACGGCGGTGATGGCCGACGAGGATGGGCACGCCGCTCGCCTCGGCGGCGGCGGCGAGTTCGAGCGCTGGGCCTATCTCGTCGGCGATCGGCTTCTCGACCAGCGCCGGGATGCCGCGCGCGATGCAGTCCAGCGCCATCGACACGTGCAGCCGGTTGGGCGTCGCGATGATCACGCCATCGGGCCGGACCTGGTCGAGCATGGCGCGGTAGTCGGAAAAGAACGGGATGCCGTTCCGGCGCGCCAGCTCCTCGACCTGCGGCGCCGTGTCGACCAGCGCGCAGGCTTCCGTCGCCGGGTTCTTCTGCAGGAAGCCGACATGGCGCACGCCGATGGCGCCGGAGGCGCCGAGGATCGCAATTCGAACAGCCGTCATCATGAACAAACCTTGTTTTGGAGCTGCGGGCGGCGCCTCGGGTCAAGCCGGCGGCGCGCGCCTGCCTTCCGCCCGGGTCAGCAGCTCGGCCATGGCGACGCTGAGCACGACGATGATGAAGACGCCGGCGAAGACGCCGGTGGCGTCGTAGAGCCCGGCATTGGCCTCGATCAGGTAGCCGATGCCCTGGTTGGCGGCGATCAGCTCGCCGAGCACAGCGGCGGTGAAGGCATAGCGCACCGCGACACGCATGCCGGTGAAGATCCAGGGCAGGGTCGCCGGGATCAGGACCTTGCGAATGATCTCGCTGCGCGTCGCGCCCATCAGGCGCAGCGTCTGAACGAGATCGCGATCGACGTCGCGAATGCCGTCGAGCGTGCTGTAGAGCAGCAGGAACATCGTCGTGATCGCGACCAGCGCGATCTTCGAGGGGATATCGATGCCGAGGATGATCACGAACAGCGGCGCGAGCGCGATCTTCGGCAGCGCGTAGAGGCCCGAGACATAGGGCATCACGATGCGTTGGACGAGCGGCAGGAAACCGAGCAGCAGCCCGCAGCCGACGCCGAGCGCCACGCCGATCACATAGCCGCTCCCCATCGCGACGAGCGTCGCCTCGAGATGAGGCCAGATCGAGCCGTCGGAGAACCAGGTCACCAACATGGCAAAGATCGCGGATGGCGCGGAGACCCAGAATTTCGAGATCAGCGTGCCCGACGCATATTCCCAGAACAGCAGGAAGCCGGCGAGGATCAGGAGGCGGATGAGGATGAGCCCGGACAGGCTCGTCGCCAGCGCGGCGAGGCTGCCTTGCGGTCGACCGTCGCCGGAGCGGCCGGCAGTCATCGATGTTGCCGAGCGCGCCGCCATCTCAAATATCCGTGCCCTTGACGACTTCGTCCTTGAGCTCATCCCAGAGTCCCTCGTGGAGCCGGCTGAACTCCCCGGAGAAGCGCATCTTGAAGACGTCGCGCGGCCGCGGCAGCGTCACGTCGCTCACGGCGCGGATGCGCCCCGGTCGGCCGCTGAAGACGACGACGCGGTCGCCGATCGCGATCGCCTCGCCGAGATCGTGGGTGACGAAGAGCACCGTCATCTTGCGCTCCTGCGTGATGCGCTGGAGCTGGTCCTGCATGACCAGCTTGAGCTGGGCGTCGAGCGCGCCGAAGGGCTCGTCCATCAGCAAGGTCTCGGGCTCGTAGATCAGCGTGCGCGCCAGCGCGACACGCTTGCGCATGCCGCCCGAAAGCTCGCCGGGGAAGTGGTTCTCGAAGCCGCGCAGGCCGACGAGATCGACCATTGCGGCGATGCGCTCGGCCCGTTCCGCCTTCGAGACCGGGCGGCAGCGCAGCTCCAGCGAGACGCCGATATTGTCGGCCGCGCTGCGCCAGGGCAGCAGCGTGTCCTTCTGGGTCATGTAGCCGACGCGGAAGTTGAGGCCCTGCACGGGCTTGCCGTCATAGGTGACGCTGCCTTCGCTCGGCTGCAGCAGGCCGGCGACGAGGTTGAGCAAGGTCGACTTGCCGCAGCCGGAGGGGCCGACCAGCGCGACGAACTCGCGCGTCCTAACCGAGAGGTCGACGGGCTGGAGCGCACGCACCTCCTTGCCGCGGACATAGAAGGTCTTGCCGACGCCGGAGAAGGCGATCTTCTCCGGCTGCGCGGCGGAAACGGGTCCTGACACCGCGTGCTCCTCTGTGTCTTGCGATTTACTCCGCCACATGGCGCCACCTCAGCAGGTGATTTTCGACGAAGGCGAGGCCTTCGCTGAGCAGGATTCCGATCGCGAGCAGCACCATCAGCGCGGTGTAGAGGCCGGTCATGTCGAATTGCGAGCCGGCCCGCGCCAGCAGCGTGCCGAGCCCGTAGCTGCCGCCGAGCAGCTCGCCCGTGGTCGCGGCCGAGAGCGCATAGGGCAGAGCGATCTTGATGCCCGAGAATATCCAGGCCATCGCCGCCGGAGCGATCACCTTCTGGTATTGCTCGAACGTGTTCGCGCCCATCAGGTCGAGCGTTGTGACGAGCAGCGGATCGATCGATTGCACGCCCGCGAAGGTATTGAAGAATATCAGGAAGAAGACGACGATCGTGACCAGCACGATCTTCGATTCCATCTCCAACCCGAACCAGAGGATGAGCAGCGGCGCCATCGTGACGAGCGGCACGCTGTAGAGCGTCACGATGATCGGCCGCAGGATCAGCGCCAGCGTCTGCGTGCGCCCGAGCGCCAGCCCCGCCACGACGCCGGCAGCCGTGCCGAGCGCGAGCCCGACAAAGACCTCGGCCAGGGTCGTGTAAATGTGACGGAACAGGTCGGTGCTGCCCCAGAGCAGCAGGCGTTCGAAGATCAGGCTCGGCAGGCTGGTCCAGGTCGAGCCGAAGACCCGCCCGGCAAGCTCCCATAGCGCGAGCGCAGCGACGCCAAAGGCGAGCTGCCAGACCAGGATGGGCTGGCGCTCTCCGGAGAGGCCGCGCGCGGCTTGATTGGCAGTCACGGCGCGTCCCGTCACTTCTTCTTCAGCAGCTCGGCGGCGGCCTCGTCCGCGAACTTGCCGTAGATCGACTCGTCATAGCCCACGGTGAGCGGCTTCTTGGAGGTGATGTTGAGCCAGGTCTTGGTGCGCTCGAACTCCTCGCGCGTGATCGCCGGCGTCTCCGGAATGGCCTTGTAGTAATTGTCCCAGGCCTGGTTGAAGACCGTATCGTCCATCTCGGCGAAGGCCGGGCGGACGACTTTCTTGGCCTCTTCCGGGTTCTCGCGGGCGAACTGCATCGCGCGCGTCATGGCGCGGACGGTGGCCCGGACCATCTCGGGCTTCTTCTTGATCGTGTCCATCGTCGTGGTGATGACGATATAGGGCACCCCCTTGACCTCCGGCACCTCGCCCTTGAACGGATCGATGACGATCTTGCCGATGCCGGAATTAGCCGCGTTCAGCGTCTGCGGCGCGCCCCAGACGAAACCGTCATTGGCGCCCTTCTCCATGGCCGCGAGCATGTTCGAGCCGCCGCCGGTCGGGATGACCTTGAGCACCTTGTCCGGATCGATGTCACGGGCGCGCAAAAGGGTGCGCAGCATCGTGTCGGTGCTGCTGCCCGGCGAGGTGATCGAGATGCGCAGGTCCTTCAGCCGCTTGATCTTCTCGTCGATCGGCATGGCGGGGTCGATGCCGGTCTTGGCGATCGCGGCATTCGAGAGCACGAGCTGGATGTCGATCAGGCTCGATTCCGAGGCGACCGCGACGAGCTCGCCGCCCTGGGCGCGGGCGTTGAGCAGGTTGATCAGGCCGAGACCGCTATAGACCGCGCTGCCGCCCATCAGTGCCGCGACGACGCGCGGACCCGAGCCGACATCGGCGATTTCGACATCGTAGCCCTCCTTCTCGAAGAAGCCGGCCTTGATCGCCAGCTGCTGCGTCAGGAACTGGAAGCCGTCGCCGGCCTGAGCCGCCGTGATCTTGGGCCGCCCCTGGGCGAAGGACGGCGAAGCCGCCACGGCCGCCAGCATGGCCGCGCCGGCAGCCAACGCCCGAATTGCGAATGTCCTCATCATGCTCTCCCTTGCTCTCCCGTTAGTGTTTGGCCGGCCCGTCGCTAATTGCGGGCCGTTTCCCCGATCTCGCGCCATTTGCGCATCTGCACGGCGTCATCGAAAGCCGTCGTCGCCAGCCCCTCGGCCGGGCCGATTGCCGTCGCGGCGCCGGCGCTCAACGCCTTGATCCCGTCTAGCGTCTGCTCCATCGCGCCGGTCGCGCGCAGGATCAGGCTATTGGTGTAGACAACCTGCGAGAAGCCCATCTGGTGAAGCTCCTGCGGCGTGTGCCAGGCGATGCGTCCGCCTTCGGGCATCACCGTCATGTTCCACTGGCCCTTGAAGGCCGCGCCGGCGCGCTCGAGGTCGCTCGTGCTCTTCAGCCCGGCGACGAAGACGCCGTCGACGCCGAGCCTGAGGAAGCGCTCGGCGCGCCGGATCGCGGCGTCGAGCCCTTCTGTGCCGGCGGCGTCGGTGCGGCCGATGACGACGAAGTCCGGATCGGTCCGCTGCTCCAGGGCGATGCGCAGCTTCTGCTCGATCAGCTCGATCGGCACGACGGCCTGCGCCGCCTGCTCACCCGGTCGCTTGGTATCGCGCGACTGGTCCTCGATCAGCATGCCACGCACGCCGATCCGATGATAGGTCTCGATGGTGTGGACGACGTTCTTGACGTCACCATAGCCGTCATCGGCATCGGCGAGGCAGGGGATCGAGACCGACCGGACGATATCCTGGATCGCCGCCGCCATCTCTCCCATGCCGGCGAGGCCGAGATCGGGCAGGCCGTGGCGGGCGGCGAGCAGCGAGGAGCCGCCAATGTTGAAGGAGGGGAAGCCGGCGCGCTCGATCAGCCGCGCCGAGAGGGCGTCGTGGGCGAGCGGCACCACCAGCGGGCGGGCCGCGTCATGGATCTTGCGGAGTGATGCTCTGGTCACGAGTTGTCCTTGTCATCTGTGGCGCCTCAGCGCAGCGGCGAGAAGGCGGCTGCGCGGAAGATTTCGGCCTTCTGCCAGGCCAGGTTGCTCGCTCCGGCAAAATCCGAGCCGAGATCCGTCGGGGAATCGGCCAGCGGCAGACCCGCGCTGCCGTCCGGTCCCGACCAGGGCCAGATATGGACGATCCGCGGGGCGTCGGCCGCGAGCGCGTACAGGCCGAGCAGAGGCGTGCGGCGCGGTTCCACCCGCTGCCATGAGGCGAGCGCCTGGCCAAGCCGGCCCGGCTTCGCCTCGTCGCTGCGAATTTCGAAGAAGGGGCCATTAGCGCCAGGCTGCGCGAGCGGTAGTCCCGGCAGAACCGCCATCAGGCTCATCGTCAGGCCGAGCGTGAACTCGCTCACGCCGAACGGGTCGGCCTCGCGAATGGCGCAGTCGCGCGCATCGAGAAGCTGTTCCGCGTCGGCGAAGCGGCGCAGCAGCAGGAGCTGGTTGACCGTGCCGAGATCGGAATAGAGGCAGGCGAGCAGCTCGCCGGATGAGCGCTGCCCTTCCAGCCAGGTCTTCATCCGTTCCAGCGCCACCGGCATGGTTCGCGGGCGCAGCCTGAGCACGGTAAGATCGAAGCGGGCGGTGTCGGTTGCGGCGCTCATGCGGACGACCTCGTCTGTCCGCCGAGCGGCGAGAACTCGGCAGCACGGTAGATCGTCGCTTTCTGTTCGAGAATCTGGCGCGGCGCGTCGGTCGGGGGCCAACCGACCGCCTGGGCTCCATCCCTGATCGCCGTGCGCTGGCCCAGGTCGCTCCAAGGATAGATGTGCAGCATGCGCGGCGCTTCGCCGGTCAGTCCGTACATTGCGGTCACCCATGGCGCGAGCGCGAGCCGCGCCGGCAGCAACGGCAGCCAGAGCTCCATCATCGCGGTGAGCCCGTCGAGCTTCAGCACGTAGTCGCGGACCTCAAAGAGCGGGTCGTCGCCGCGCTCCGGTATCTCTCCCGCGAAGGGCACCTTGCGGAAGCCGTTGATGCTGAGGCCGCGCAGCACGTCGGCGACGCCGAACGGGTTGCGGCCGGCGGAGAGCGCCAGCCCGGCCGCGTCGAAGGCGGACGCATCCGCGAAGCTGTGCCAGAGCAGGATGCGGTCGAGCGAGCCCATGACCGAATGCCAGCAGGCCCGCAACGTGCCGGGTGAGCCCTCTTCGCGCAGCCATTGCCCGATGCCGGCGAGTGCCGCCACCATGGTCTGCGGCACCAGGTCGAGATAGACAACCCGATGGACCTCACGCGAGGTCGGTTGCGTCTGCGACATGTGGGTCGAGGGCGCCGGCACGGTCAAGTCTCTGCCGCCTGGGGGCTTTGACCGCGCCAGAGCCAGGGGAAGCTCGCGCGCGACTTTTCGGCATAAAGCGCGATCAGCTCGCGCTGGCGCAGCGTCTCCTCGATGTCGTCGAGCCCTTCGAGCAGGCGGGTGCGGTCGCTCTCGTCGATGCTGAACGACACGGTCGCCCCGTCCGGCAAGCCGATCGTTTGCGCCGCCAGGTCGACGTTGAGCTCGGGACTTCCGCTCGCCTCCATCGCCGCGGTGCAGCGTTCGATCTCGTCGGGCGGCAAGGCGATCAGCAATACGCCGTTCTTAAAGCAGTTATTGCGGAAGATCGCAGCGAAGCTCGGCGCGATGATGCAGCGTATGCCGAAATCGAGCAGAGCCCAGACGGCATGCTCGCGGCTGGAGCCGCAGCCGAAATTCTCGCCCGCGACGAGGATGCGGGCGTGCCGAAAGGGCTCGCGGTTCAGCACGAAATCCGCGATCTCGGCGCCCGCCGTGTCGTAGCGCAGCTCGTAGAGCAGCCCATTGACGAGACCGGTGCGCTCCGTCGTGGTCAGGAACTGCTTCGGGATGATCTGGTCGGTATCGACATTGGCCTGCGGCATGACCGCGGCGACGCCGTGCAGGCTGGTGAACTTATCCATGGAGCTTGTCCCCGCGCATGTGGCGGCGCACGTCGGAGAGGTGCCCGTCGATCGCCGCGGCGGCCGCCATGACCGGGCTGAGCAGATGCGTGCGGGCGCCGCGGCCCTGCCGACCTTCGAAATTGCGGTTCGAGGTCGAGGCCACCCGCTCGCCGGCATTGGCCAGATCGCCGTTCATGCCGAGGCACATCGAGCAGCCGGGCTCGCGCCATTCGAAGCCGGCCTCGGTGAAGATGCGGTCGAGCCCCTCGGCTTCAGCCTGCGCCCGGACCGCGCCCGAGCCCGGCACCACCATCGCGCGGACATGGCTGGAAGCCTTGCGCCCGATGATGACCTCCGCCGCCGCCCGTAGGTCCTCGATCCGGCCATTGGTGCAGGAGCCGATGAAGACGACGTCGATCGGGATCGAGGCCAGGAGCTGCCCCGGCTCGAGCCCCATATAGGCGAGCGCGCGCTCCTGAGCCTGACGCTGCAGCGCGGTCGGCGCCCGCGCCGGATCGGGAATGCGGCCGTCGATCGGGGCGACCTGGTCGGGCAAGGTGCCCCAGGTGACGTGCGGGGCTATGCTCGCCGCATCGATACGCACCTCGGCGTCGAACACGGCGCCGTCGTCGCTGTGCAGCGAGCGCCACCACTCGAGCGCGGCCTGCCATTCCGCATCGCGTGGCGCATGCTCGCGCGAGCGGACATAGTCGAAGGTCTTCTCGTCGGGCGCGATGATGCCGGAGGCCGAGCCGCATTCGATGTTCATGTTGCAGAGGGTCATGCGGCCCTCCATCGAGAGGCCGCGTACAGTGCTGCCGGCATATTCGATGACGTAGCCCGTGCCCCCGGCAACGCCGAGCCGGCCGACCACCGCAAGCGCAAGGTCCTTGGCCGTGCAGCCGAAAGGCAGGGGGCCATCGATGGTGACGCGCATCGACTCGGAGCGCTTGGTCACCAGCGTCTGCGTTGCCAGCACGTGCTCGACCTCGCTGGTGCCGATGCCGAAGGCGAGCGCGCCGAATGCTCCATGCGTCGAGGTATGGCTGTCCCCGCAGACCACGGTGACGCCGGGCTGAGTCAGTCCCAACTCGGGGCCGATGACGTGGACGATGCCCTGGCGGGCGTCGTCGAGCCTGATGAGTGGGATGTTGTGCGTCCGGCAGTTCGCCTCCAGCACTTCGACTTGCCGCCGCGACAGCTCGTTGCGGATGCCAGCCCTGCGGTCGACTGTTGGCACATTGTGGTCAGGCACCGCAAAGGTCGCGTCTGGACGCGCCACCGGCCGCCGGGCCAGGGCGAGACCGGAAAAGGCCTGCGGGCTCGTGACCTCATGGACGAGATGACGATCGATATAGAGGACGGTTGTACCGTCGTCTCGGTCAGCGACGACATGACTGTCCCAGAGCTTGTCATGCAAGGTCTGCGGTCGCCTAACCGCGCTCGCTCTATCAGCCATGTTATGCCCTGCGGTTCCGCACGGCGGTGCCTGCGCGAGATATTTATACCAGGCTACGGCGAACGACCTTTTCTCTTTATGAGATCATGCCTTTCACTACGATCGCCTTCACTTCTCGCACCACCTCTTGCCGGACGTTGTGTTTTGCTTACGATGTAGCGGCTCCCCGTTACTAGGCTTGAGGTTTGGCGATAAGCTTCCGCCAAGCAATCGATTTATTCTAATTAGCTGTGAGGAAAACTCACAAAGGGGAAACGCCATGGGCAGAAGCCTACCTCCGTTGAACGCGTTGCGCGCTTTTGAGGCTTGTGCGCGCCACGCCAGCTTCAGCCGCGCAGCCGAGGAACTGTGCGTGACCCATGGCGCGGTGAGTCGCCAGGTCGCGCTTCTAGAGGACAGGCTGGCAGTCAAGCTCTTCAGCCGCACCCGCAAGGGCACAATGCTGACCAGCAATGGCGAGGCCTACTACGAGCCGGTGCGACACGCGCTCGACATCATCGCAGATGCGACGCATCGTCTGCATCATGCCGTGGACAGGCAGGTGCTTCGGCTGCGTGCACCGCCGACTTTCGCGCTGCGCTGGTTAGTGCCACGGCTGGCTCGGTTCCAGATGGCCCATCGCGGCATCAAGATCCAGATTACGACCTCGCATGAGCCGGCCGATTTCCAGCGCGGGGATGTGGAAGCCTGCATCCAGTCCGACGCCTGCGGACCGCTCACCGTGGCCGGTGCGAAGGTTACGCGACACCGCCTGTTTGGGGAGACAGTAACGCCGGTCTGTAGTCCAGCTCTGGTTCGGAGCGGCAAGCTGCGCAAGCCGGAGGACCTAGGGCGGCACACGCTGCTCTCGTCGACGCATCGACCGCGCGATTGGGAGACTTGGCTTGCCGCCGCGGGTCAGGCCGATCTAGAGATGGCCGAAGGGATAAGGTTCGAAAATTCGGCGCTGTCCTATCAGGCGGCGATCGACCAGGCGGGCGTGACGATCGCCCAGCCCTCTTTCATCCAGGATGACCTGCGCGACGGACGCCTGGTTGAGCCATTCCGTATCCGGGCCGAGACGGAATGGGCTTATTATCTCGTGTATCCGAGTGCCTCCCCCAAGCTTAAGGCTTTGGCGACATTCGAAGCCTGGCTCATCGCCGAGGCCTCAGGTGTCAACCCAGCGACCGGCGTGAGCGCGGTGGTGTGAACATTCAATCGGCTGCCGGGCCGGAATAGAGCGCGAGCTTGGCCGAAATCCGCTCAGCGCAGGCGGTGACGAGCTGAGGCAGCCGGGTCTCCGCGTCCGCGTCGAAGCGATAGCGCGGGATACTGAGACTGATCGCTCCGACCGGCACGCCGTTGCGGTCGCGGATCGCAGCACCCAGGCATTGCGTACCCGGCTCGTTCTCTTCGCTGTCGACAGCGTGGCCCCGCGCGACGGTGCGCCCAATATCCGCATCGAGCTCCTCGCGCCGCGTGAGCGTGTTCGGCGTCATCCGCAACAACGTAAGCCGGTCCACTAATTCCGCGCGCTCGTCAGGCCGCAAGGCCGCGAGATAGGCTTTGCCGACTGAGCTCGAATGCAGCATGACGCGTGTGCCGATGCGCGAGCTCATACGCACGGCCTGCGGGCTGTCGAGCTTGTCGATATAGACCATCTCCGTATCGCTCGGCACGGCGAGATGAACCGTCTCGCCCGTGAGGTCGCGCAACGCCAGGATCTCGTCCTGTGCCAGCGTGCGCAGATCGAACTCCGCCCAACTGCGCGAGGCGAGGCTGATCAGCCGGGGACCGAGCGCAAGCCGGTCCGCGCCGCCAACCAACCCCTCGGCGCGCAAGGCTGCCACGATGCGGTAGACCGTCGCCCGCGGCATGCCGGTGCGCGCACAAAGGTCGGCCATGCCGAGCCTGCCGGGCGCATCGGCGACGATTTGCAGAACCGCGACGAATTTCGAGAACGCGGCCGTGCCGGGAACGCTGTCGCGACCGGCGCTTACTATCGGCCCGGCCTGATCGGCACGTTTTGGCATCTCACGAGGACCTTCTTTACGTCACGCTCCCGCCGCTCCTGCTCACGCGAGGCATCCGGTTGCGGCAAGGCCGTACTTGACAGCCGCTCACAGGTGACAGCAAATGTATTACAATGTGGCTAAAATGTCCATATTATGAGACATCGTTTGGTCTCGCATCGGCGGGATGGAGGCAGAAATGAACGGACCGGTTGCAGCAGGCGGCAGCGAGAAATGGCAGCCTTACAAGCGCCCTCAGCCGAAGGAGTCGCCGCCGGAGCTGGTGATCCCCAACGCGGTCCCGACCGACGAGCGGATCTGGGTGCCGGTGGAGGAGAATGTCTGGTTCCGGCCGCTTTGCCTGTGCGTGAGCCGCGGCTACTGGATGAATCTGCTCCGCGTGCGCAAATCCGGCGTGCTCTCGCGCCATCGCCACCCGATGCCCGTCCACGCCTATGTCATCAAGGGCGAATGGCGCTACCTTGAGCATGATTGGGTCGCGACCGAAGGCAGCTACGCCTATGAGGCGCCGGGCGAAACCCATACGCTAGTTGTCGACCCGCATGTCGATGAGATGATCACGTTGTTCCAAGTCAACGGCGCGATGATCTATGTTGACCCGGACGGCCGCAATATCGGCTACGACGACGTATTCACCCGCCTCGACAAGTGCCGGGCGCATTACGCCAAGAACGGGCTCGGCGCCGAGTACGTCGATCAGTTCATTCGCTAACTCACTCTCAGCCAGCATCACAGTTGCGATTTGGGTGATGTCTGAATCGATGGGCGACCATGATTCGGAGATCATGGATGACGGGCTCGCCGATCGAGGCGGCGCTGGAACTGTGGGCGTCGTCCTTGCGGGACGCGAAGATGCGGATGCGGCCACTGTTCAGGCAGGACCGTGTGGCGGCTTCGGCGGGGCAGTTCCTGGATGGTCTGCTTGGCGATGAGCATCGCAAGACGGGTTGGATGCGTGCCGAGGCGGCCGGTGATCGCGGCCTCTGGCGCCAGCAGGCGATCCTCGGCCGCGGTCACTGGGACGCCGATGCCCTTCGCGACATCGTCCGCGACTACGCGTTGGAGACACTTGCCGATCTTGTGCGGTGCTGGTCGTCGATGAGACTGGGTTCCTGAAGCAGGGCCAGGCCTCCTGCGGGGGCGCGAATACACGGGCTCGGCCGGGAAGATCACCAATTGGCAGATCGGCGTGTTCGCAGCCTGTGTCTCGCGGCACGGGCATGCCTTCATCGACCGGGCGCTTTATCTGCCCAAGGCGTGGACGGAGTACCCTGCACGGATGGCAAAGGCGCATGTGCCGGAGAAGATCGGCTTTGCCTCCAAGCCAGCGCTTGCGATCGCCATGATCGAGCGCGCGCTCGCGGCCGATCTGCCCTTCTCATGGGTTGCGGGGGACTGTGTCTACGGTGTCGGCGATATCGAGATGGCGCTGCGGCATGCCGGCAAAGGCTATGTCCTGGGCGTCAACGCCAACCGCCCTTCCGCTCTTGGGTCAAGCCACACATCGTTGCCGGAACCGCGAAGGACATCGCCGAAAGCCTGCCCGAGGATATATGGCGGCGCCTGTCGGCCGGTGACGGCACCAAGGGTGAACGGCTTCAACATCCGTCTCCAGTGCGAATAAAGCTGAACCGATATTTTGCGCCACTTTCGAACGTTGGCGCAACGCCTGAAAGCGGACATGCGAGACGAGCCCCGCGTCACCCGGTCCGAGTTGAGCCAGCTAAGGTAAAGCTCCCAGCGTTTTCGAGCTCCCGAGAACCGAGGAACTGCTCTGCAGCGCATCGAAGGGGCGCATCTGATAAGGGTTGAGGGGCGGTGCGGCACGCTCCGTAATCGGACATCGTCTACAAGACCGCGGACATGCCCCCGTCGACGTAGATAATCTGGCCGTTGACGTAGTCCGACGCCGGCGAAGAGAGGAAGACCGCTGCGCCTATCAGCTCGTCTGGGCGACCCCAGCGCCGCGCCGGCGTGCGACCTTTGACCCATGTGTCGAAGGTCGGGTTGTCGATAAGAGCCTGATTCATGTCTGTGATCATGTAGCCGGGGCCGATGGCGTTGGCCTGGATGCCATGCTCGGCCCATTCGGCCGCCATCGCCTGGGTCAGCATCTTGATGCCGCCCTTGGCGACAGTATAGGGCGCGACCGTGGCGCGGGCGAGCCCGCTGGTGAGCGAGCCGATATTGACGACCTTGCCGTGGCCGCGCGCGATCATGCGCTTGGCCGCCTCGCGTCCGATCACGAAGGCGGATGTCAGGTTGGTATCGAGGACGCGCTGCCAGTCGGCGGTGGCGAGCTCGACCATCGGCTTGCGGAACTGGATGCCGGCATTGTTGACTAGGATGTCGACGGCGATGCCGGCCTCGTCGAAGCTGGCGAAGGCGTCCACGACCTCCTTCTCCGACGTGACGTCGAACCGGGCCGGCTCGGCGTCGTGGCCGGCTTGGCGCATCTCCTCGACCGCCATGTCGACGCGGGCCGCGTCGGTGCCGTTGACGAGGATGCGGGCGCTGGCAGCCGCCAGCCCTTCCGCCATGGCGCGGCCGAGCCCGCGCGAGGAGCCGGTGACCAGCGCGGTGCGGCCGGTGAGGTCGAACAGGGGATTGCTCATGGCGCGGCTCACAGGCTCGATCGGCGAACGGTCAGGTCCGAACGCTCGAACACGGCCGGCAGCAGGTCGACGCCGAGACCCGGCGCCTCGATCGGATAGACGTAGCCGCCCTCGATGCGCGGCATTTCGTTGACGAGCTCCTTGTACCAGCCGGTGTAGAAGGCGCGCACCGATTCCTGGATCAGCGTGTTGGGCTGGCTAAAGGAGGCGTGGATCGCGGCGACGAAGCCGACCGGGCCGATGCAGTCATGCGGCGCGAAGGGGCGGTGATAGGTATCGGCCAGCGCCGCGATCTTGCGGCCTTCGGTCAGCCCACCGGTCCAGCACAGATCGGCCATCACCACATGCATCGCGTCGCGTTCGAGCATGTCCTTGTAGGGGAAGCGCGAGCCCAGCGTCTCGCTCGCCGTCACGGAAACGGTGGTCGAGCGGGCGAACTCCGCCAGCGCCTGCGGCGAGTTCATCCGGATCGGGTCCTCGTACCAGCTCGGCTCGTAGGGTTCGAGCGCGCGCGCGATCCTGATCGCGGTCGGCAGGTTCCAGAGCGAGTGGAACTCGACCATGATCTCCATCCTGTCGCCGACCGCCCTGCGGATCTTTTCAAAGGGCTCGATCGCCTTCTTCATCTGCTCGGGGGTGATGAACAGCCCCTGGTTCTCGATCGCGGGCGGATCGAAGGGCCAGATCTTCATCGCGGTGACGCCACTCTCCAGCAGGCTCTCGGCGACGGCGTCGGCACGGTTCATGAAGCCGCTCAGATCCTCGTAAGGGCCTTCGGACGCGCCGAAATTCCAGGTCGACACTGGCTTGATATTGCGGGACCGCACATATCCGTAGCCGGCGCAGGTGTTGTAGATGCGTTGCCTGTCGCGGCAGAGCCCGCCCAGCATCTGGTGCACGGGTTGGCCGCAGACCTTGCCAAAGAGGTCCCACAGCGCGATGTCGACCGCCGACGTGGCGCGCGATTCCACGCCCGTCGAGGCCTGCGCCATCGGCAGGTTGGTCATCTCCTTGTGCAAGGCCTCGATCTGCAGCGGGTTCTTGCCGAGCAGCCGCATGGCCAGCGTGTCATGCAGGTGCGCCTCGACGGCGCCGGCGCCGTAGAAGGTCTCGCCGAGGCCGATGATGCCGGTGTCGGTATGCACGCGCACCCACAGCACATTGGCGAACTCTTCGGTCCGCAGCGTCTCGATGGCGGTTATCTTCACGAATGTCTCCCGAAAAACCGGCACCTTCTCGCGAGCCGAGCTCCGGGAGCGCCTTCGTCGATCGCGCGGCTTGGCGGCATCAGCGCCGCGCCGCATGGCGGCGACCATAGTTGCGCTTGTAACATTTCACAACATGTTTATAGTGACCCGAGGATGGAGTCCGCTCAGAGCGCCACCAGGGAGGACGATCGATGACGAAGCGCGCGAACCGTTCCCAACTCGTCGAAGTCGGCGAGGCGACGCCGCGCCGGCGCAACCGCGTCAATTTCTTCGAACTTGCCTATCAGCGCATTGAGGACATGCTTGTCACCTGCGAGCTGCAGCCCGGGCGGTTCCTGGCGATGCAGGACTTGCAGAGCCTGACCGGCTTCGGCCGCACGCCGATCCACAATGCGGTCAATCGGCTGGCGGCGGACACGCTGATCGTCATCCGGCCCCGCCACGGCCTGCAGATCGCGCCGATCGACCTCGCCCGCGAGCGGGTGCTCCTGCGGCTGCGACGCGATCTCGAACGCTTCGTCATCGGCTTGGCGGCGGATCGCGCCGGACCTGCCCATCGCAATCAGATGCTGCATATGGAGCGCCTGCTGCGCGAAAGGCGGGACGGGATGACGCTGGCCGACTTCAACACCCTAGACCGGCGCATCGACCAGATGGTGCTGTCGGCGGCGGCCGAGCCGTTCCTCGAACACACGTTGCGGCCCCTGCATACGATCTTCCGCCGCATCGGCTTCATCTATCACAGCCGCATGAACCAGCCGGCCGGGCTGGAGGGGACGATCGACCACCATCTCGCCGTGCTGAACGCCATCGCCACCCGCCATCCCGAGCGCGCGGTCGCAGCCTCCGACGCGCTGATCGCCTTCGTCGACGGTATGTTCGACGAGATGGAGGCGGCGATTGACCCTTCTCTGCTGGATTGCAGCGTCGAGCCCTTGCTCGGCGCCTGACCGGAGACCGTCACCCCATGCGCATCGTCTTCCACGGCGAAAACGCCGCCTCCTTCAGCCGCGACTTCGCCGGGCTCGTCGGGCCGGGTGCCGAGATCCTCATCCTGCCCGACAGGCTCGACGCCGAGGCGGACCGGCGCGCCTATGAGGAAGCCGACGTCGTCGTCGGCGTCAGGTTCGACGCCTCGCTTCCGCGCCCTGAGCGGTTGAGGCTCTTCCATGTGCCGGGCGCCGGCTACGATGCGGTCGATCTCGCTTTGCTGCCGGAAACGGCGAATGTCTGTAACTGCTTCGGCCATGAGCTTGCGATCGCCGAATATGTGATGAGCGCCTGGCTCGCCCGCCATGTCCCGCTCGCGGACGCCGACACGAGGCTTCGCCGCGGCGACTGGGCCTATTGGGCGGGCGCGCCGGACCGCGTCCATGGCGAGATCGCCGGCAAGACCATCGGGCTTCTCGGCTTCGGCCATATCGGCAAGACGATCGCGAAGCGCGCCAAGAGCTTCGAGATGCGCGTCCACGTCGCCAATCGCAGCCCGGTCGCCACCTCGGACACGGTCGACCGCGCCTTCACCCTCGACCGGCTCGACGCGTTCTGGGGTTCGGCCGACGCGATCGTCGTCTCGCTGCCGCTGACGCCGGAGACCAAGGGGCTCGTCGGTTCCGCCGCCTTCGCGGCGATGCGCACCGACGCGGTGGTCTTCAATGTCGGGCGCGGGCCGATCGTCGACGAGGCGGCGCTCTACGAGGCGCTGAAGAGCGAGCGGATCGGCGGCGCGGTGATCGACACCTGGTATCGCTATCCCGACGCCGGCGATGCCCATCGGCTGCCGGCAGGATTGCCTTTTCACGAGCTCCCCAACATCGTGATGACGCCGCACATGTCCGGCTGGACCGACGGCACCATCCGGCGGCGGCAGCAGACGATGGCCGACAACATCCGACGCTGTCTCGCCGGGGAATCGCTGTCGAACCTCGTGCGCGAGGGACGGACCGCCGGCTGACGATCGTTTACGAAGCCGGCCGAAGAAGCCGGTCACGCCAAAACCAGGCTATCCGCAAAAAACAGGGAAACGCACCATGAACCTCTTCAAGACACTCAAGGTCGCCGGAACGCTGCTGGCGCTCGGCGCCGGCATGCTGGCCGCGGGGCATGCCTCGGCCCAGACCGTCAGCGAGATCGTCAAGCGCGGCAAGGTCCGCGTCGGCGTGCTGATCGGCGCACCGCCCTACGGCTCGGTCGACGCGCAGGGCAACGCCATCGGCTATGACGCGGACGTGACCGCGCTGATCGGCAAGTATCTCGGCGTGCCGGTCGACATCGTGCAGCTGACGCCGCCCGCGCGCATTCCCGCGCTGGAGGCCGGCCGCGTCGATTTCCTGATCGCGACGCTCGCCCCGACGCCCGAGCGGGCCAAGGCCGTGATGTTCACGATCCCCTACAGCGCCTTCCAGACCGGCGTCTATGCCAAGAAGAGCACCCCGATCAAGGCGTGGGAGGATCTCAAGGGCCGCAAGGTCGGCGTCAATCGCGGCTCCAGCGTCGAACGCGAATTCACCAACCGCGAGAAGGAGCTGAACCTCACCATCCTGCGCTTCGAGGACGACGCCACCACCATGCAGGCGCTGTTCTCCGGCCAGGTCGAGGCGATCGCCGGCCCCGACGCACAGGCCAACGCCGCAATGAAGGCGCGCGGCGAGACAGAGACCGAACTGAAGTTTAACTTCGGCATGCAGCCGAACTCGATGACAGTCCGCAAGGACGCCTACGAGCTGAAGCAGTGGCTCAACAACACGATCTACTACATCAAGCAGAACGGCGAGCTGAACGCGATCTCCGAGAAGTGGGTCGGCGCGCCGCTGCCGCAGCTGCCGACCTTCTGAGCGGTCTGGACCCGGCCGGCGGAGCGCGCTCCGCCGGCATCCGCGACATCGAGCCCGGCGGGAGAGCATGCGGTATCAATTCCAGTTCGATGCGGTCTTCTCCGAGGCGGACCGCATCCTCGACGGCGTCCTGCTGACGATCGGGCTGTCCTTCGGCGCGATCGCCCTCGGGCTAGCGCTGGCCGTTCTGCTAGTGGCGGCGCGCAGCCTGTCCGGCCGTTGGGTGGAGCTCGTCGTCGACGCCTATGTCGAGCTGATGCGCAACACCCCCTTCCTGGTGCAGCTCTTCATGCTGTTCTTCGGCCTGCCGCTGCTCGGCGTGCGCATGTCGGGCACGCAGGCCGCGCTGCTAGCGATGACGCTGAACCTCGCCGCCTATGCGACCGAGATCATCCGGGCGGGCGTGGACTCGATCCACCGCTCGCAGATCGAGGCCGGGATGTCGCTGGCGCTGACCAAGCGCCAGGTCTTCCAATACGTCGTGCTGATGCCCGCGCTCGCACGGGTTTGGCCAGCGCTGTCAAGCCAGTTCGTGCTGATGCTGCTGGCCTCCTCGATCTGCTCCTTCATCGCCGTCCCGGAACTGTCGGGGACCGCCGCGATCATCGAGCAGAACACCTTCCGCAGCTTCGAGACCTACATCGTCGTCACCATCATCTATCTCGCGCTCGCGCTGAGCCTGAAGTTGTCGCTGCTGTGGCTGGGCAGGCGGGTCTTTCCGCGGCTATCGGGCGTCGAGCGGCTCGCCGCCAAGGCGGAGGCCGCGTGATGACGACGTTCGGTTGGCCCGAAATCCTCTTCATCGTCCGCGCTGCCGGCTGGACGCTCCTGCTGACGGCGATCGCCTTTCTGATCGGCGGGCTCATCGGCGGCGTGTTCGCCATCATGCGCCTGTCGCCGCTCAAGCCGCTGCGCGCCTTCGCGTCGGGCTACATCCTTGTGATCCAGTCGATCCCGGTGCTCATGGTGCTGTTCATGAGTTATTACGGGCTTTCCCTCTTCGGCATCGAGCTGCCGCCCTTCTTCGCTGCCTCCGCCTCGCTCGCGATCTATGTCAGCGCCTATCTCGCCGAGATCTGGCGCGGCTCGATCGAATCGGTGCCGTTCCAGCAATGGGAAGCCTCGGCCTCGCTGGCGCATACACCGGCGCAGACCTATCGCTACGTCGTCCTGCCGCAGGCGGTGCGCATCTCGCTCCCGCCGACGGTCGGTTTCCTCGTCCAGCTGGTGAAGAATACTTCGATCGTCTCGGTCGTGGGCTTCGTCGAGCTGTCGCGGGCTGGGCAGCTCGTCAACAACGCGACTTTCCAGCCCTTCCAGATTTTCACGCTGGTCGCAGCGATCTATTTCGCCATCTGCTTCCCGCTCTCCCGGCTCAGCCGCCATCTCGAAAAGGTGATGAATGCCAGCCGTCCGCATTGACGATGTCCACAAGAGCTACGGCTCGCTCGAAGTCCTCAAAGGCGTCTCGATCTCGGTCGATACCGGCCAGGTCGTGGCGCTGATCGGCCGCTCGGGCTCGGGCAAATCCACCATGCTTCGCTGCATCAACGGGCTGGAGGCCTTCCAGTCCGGCCGTATCGAGGTCGCCGGCCATGTCGTCAACCAGGACCAGAAACGTCTGCGCGATCTGCGTAAGGATGTCGGCATCGTCTTCCAGAGCTACAACCTCTTTCCCCATCTGACGGTCGGGCAGAACATCATGCTCTCGCCGCGGATCACTAAGAACGTGCCGCGGGCGCAGGCGCTCGCGCTCGCCAAGGAGGTGCTGGCGCAGGTCGGCCTGTCCGACAAGATCGACAGCTATCCTGACAATCTCTCCGGCGGCCAGCAGCAGCGCGTCGCCATCGCCCGCTCGCTGGCGATGCGGCCGAAGGTGATGCTCTTCGACGAGGTCACCTCGGCGCTCGATCCCGAGTTGACCGGCGAGGTGCTGCTTGTCATGGAGAAGCTCGCCAGGGACGGGATGACGATGATCCTCGTCACGCACGAGATGAATTTCGCTCGCAACGTCGCCGATACGACGATCTTCATGCATCAGGGCAAGATCTGGGAAAGCGGGCCGTCGAAGGAGCTCTTCGCGCAGCCCAAGACCCCGGAACTGGCGAACTTCGTCAAAGCCGGAGCGCGCTGAGCCGCAAAAACTCCGCTGCCCCCGGAGAAGGATCCGGTCGTTCCGGAATTCAGTCTTGATCCCTCGACTTCTTCCAATGCGACAAGCCGCTTTGCCGTCAGCGGCACGTTCGACGCACGACACACGGACAACAGCAACCCGGATAACGGGCGCGTGGAGGAAAGCGATGACCGTGTCGACACGGCGCCTCCAGGACTTCGTCTCGGCCTACGATTTCGGCCGGCGCCTGAAGACCCTCGAGGGCCACACCCTACGAGTTCGTCTGCAAACGATGGACGATCGAACCAGAAAAGTTCAAGCTCAACCCACTCCACCAAATGCCGGGATCAAACATCTAGTTACATCATGGAGTTGGCGCATACGGCCATCGCGAAATTGGACCGGTCGATGCTCAAATGGCGGAAGTTGGATTCACTCTAGGAGGAATACCATAGCCATACTGATAGCATGATCGGATGTCTGGTCATGGCAGGGCGTCAAGGTCAGCTTGTGGCGCTCAGCACCCATCTCGATGCCTCGAAAGACGATCGTCGCCTGCCGCTATCGATGTTTAAATCGCGACTTCAGATCCTCGAATGAGAGGATCTCGCCCGCGATCGCGCTTGCTGCGACGGTCGGCGGGCTGGCCAGCCAGACTTTGCCCGGTCCCGACCGCCCCGGGAAATTGCGGTTGATCGCGCTGATCGTCACCTCGTCGGCACTTGACGAGACGCCGGGGCCGCATTGCGCGCAGGCGCCGCAGGCGGGGTTAAGCAGTTCGGCGCCGACCTTTCGGAACGCGGTGAGATAGCCCCTTTCCTCGCAGTAGCGGCGCACGGCCAGGGTACCGAACTGGAGATAGAGGGTAACGCTCGCGGACACTTTAAGCCCATGCGCCGCCGCCCACTCCAGCACCTCGTGATACTGGTCGAAATCGTCGCGCTTGCCGGCGGTGCAGGAGCCGCCATAAGCGATCCCGATCGTGATGCTGTCGGTGACGTCGCCCAGCGCGATGCCGTTTCCGGGATCTCCCGGAGCCGCCAGCATCGGCGTCAACGCGCCGCAGTCGATCACGATCTCAGCGGCATAAGGCGCGCCCACATCGCTCCTCATCCAGTCTTCGATGGTGGCGTCAACGCCTCTGCGCTGGTGGATGAAGCGCAGCGTCTCTGCATCGGGTGCGACGATGCCGGTGAAACCGCCAAGCTCGGCCGTCATGTTGGTCAAGGTCGCCCGCTCGTCGATCGACATCGCCCCGATCGCCGTCCCGGCGAATTCGAACACCTTGCCCAGTCCAAGGCCGGCGCGGATGCGCGGCTCCGCCAGCAGCTTGAGCACGGCGTCCTTGGCCGTCACGCCGCGCGGCAGCTTTCCGTCGAGCCGGATCAGCAGCGACTCCGGCACGGTCAGCCGGATCGCGCCGGTCATGAAGGCATTTGCCATGTCGGTCGTGCCGACGCCGAAGGCGAGGCAGCCGAGCGCGCCGGAGTGAGGCGTGTGCGAATCCGTGCCGACGCAGATCTCGCCGGGCATCGCGTAGCTCTCGGCCATCATCGCATGCGAGATGCCTTCGGACCCTTCCTCGCCGAGCAGGTAGCCATGGTCCTTGAGCCCGTATTCGCGCGCGAAGGCGCGGTGCCCCTCGGATAGCCTGCGGATGGCGGGCAGCAGGTCGCGTTTCACATGGGTGGGCGACCGGTGGGCATAGGAGTTGTGGTCCTCGAACAGCAGGATCGATTCGGGCTCGTGAAGCGCGAGCGGCCGGCCGTAGTGACGATGCAGCATATGCGCCGCCATCGCCGTATAGATCTCGTGGATGAAGCGGAACCGCGCCTGCACGAAGCCGCCGGTCCCCGGCGCGGCGTCCCAATCTGGCGGCACTCCGGTCAGGATATTGCGGTCGATGATCTTCTGGACCAGCGTGCGGGGCTTGTCGGGGGCGATCTCGGGCCGCGTCGCGAGGCCTTTCAGGTGCCGCTCGCCGTATTTCAGCAGGCCGCCAGCCGACAGGATGGCGCTGGCGAGTTCGTCCCTGTCCTTCAGCAGATCCGCGAGCGGGATCGCTTCACCGGAGCGGATGCGCTCGACCAGCCCGTAGTCGGTTGAGGTGAACAGACCGATATTGTCGCAGTTCTGGCGGTAGATCCGCTCGAAGCTCTCGGCGACGACGAGCCGGATGCCGGCCGTGTATTCGGCCAGCGGCGAGTGCTCGCGCGAGGATCCCTTGCCGTAGCGCCGGCCCGCCACGATAACGTCGAAATCGCCATTCCGAATGCCGTCGAGCGGGATCGGATGGGTCTCACCAGCCCGAAAACCGACATGGGCGTGACGCCCGATCTCGTCATCGAAATGGACGAGCGAGGGCAACGGCGTGATCTCGTCCGTCGAGACGTCGTCGCGCAGGCTGCCGACTTGCGCGAGGTCGATGTCCTCGCCCCCGATCTGCCGGGCAACCATGCCCGGATCGGTCGACAGGAAAAGTGTGCGCTTCTCGAAGCGGATCGCGGTCATCGTGGTCAGGCCTGCGCTTCGAACTGGGGCTGCCAGCGCAGGAGATAGCGCTGGACCTGACGGACGATGGTCGCGAGGAAGATGCCGACGATCATCATGACGAAGATCGAGACCATCATTTCGGATGCATTGGCCCTGGCCTCGGCCTCGATGATCAGCTTGCCGAGACCGCGTTCGGCACCGATGAACTCGCCGACGATGACGCCGATCAGCGCAAAAGACACCGCCGGCGTCAGCGAGGCGAACACCCATGCAAGCGCCGAGGGCACGACGACGGTGCGCAGCACGGTCATCTCCGAAGCGCCGAGCAGGCGCGCCGCCGCGACCTGATCGCGGTCGACGGCGCGTGTGCCCTCAAATGTGTTGAAGAACACGACGAAAAACACGACGATCCAGGCGGTGACGATCTTCGACATGTCGCCGAGGCCGAACATCAGGATGATCAGTGGCACGAGCGCGATGCGCGGCACCGAGTTCATCGCCACGACATAGGGCTGGAATATCCGCGACAGGTAGTCCGAGCGGCCGAGCACCAGTCCGCAGGCAACGCCAGACAGCGTTCCGAACAGGAAGCCCCACCACATGTTCTTGAGCGTTACCAGCAGCGCGAGCCAGAGATTGTTGTCGTTGCGCGAGAAGCAGGCGCGAAAGCCGGCTGGATCGGCGAAACAGCTCAGCTTGAGGAAGCTCGTCCAGATCATCGACGGGCGCGAGATAAAATAGGGATCGAGGATGCTGGGCACGAAGGGCCGCAGCACCGGCACGCTGCGGAGACTGTAGCCCCATTCCCAGATGGCAAGGGCGACCACAAGGATGGCGATCTGCCAGAACAGGATCTTTGCGGCGCCGTGCTTCATCGTCAGTCCGCCTTGGTCCGCCGGAACTCCTCGCCGAGCGAGTGCCAGATATGGGAGTAAAGCCGCCCGAATTCGGGCGTCTCGCGCAGCGAGACGGCGTCGCGGGGCCGCGGAAACGGCACCTCGAAATCTTCCTTCAGCCTGCCGGGTCGGGCCGAAAGAAGGATGATGCGGCTGGCTAGCGTCAACGCCTCACCGAGGTCATGGGTGACGAAGAGCACGGTCTGGCGCTCGCGCTCCCAGATTTCCAGCAAAGTATTGTGCATTTCGAGCTTGGTATGGGTGTCGAGCGCGCCGAAGGGTTCGTCCATCAGCAGGATCTCGGGCTCCATGATGAGCGTCCGCATCAGCGCCACGCGCTGGCGCATGCCGCCAGACAGCATGCGCGGAAACTTGGCGCCGAAACCGTCAAGACCCGCCGTCTCAATGGCTCGGGTGACCTTGTTCTTGCGCTCTGCCGCGGCGACGCCGGCGATCTCGAGCCCATAACCGATATTGGCCTCGACCGTCCGCCAGGGGAACACCGTATCGCGCTGGAAAACGTAGCCGACCTTGCGATTGACCTCGCCGTGCCGGACCTCGTCGCCGTCGATGGCGATGGTGCCGCCGCTCCGGGTCAGCAGGCCCGCGACCATGTTGAGGATGGTGCTCTTACCGCAGCCCGATGGGCCGAGCAGGGCGACGAACTCGCCCTGCCGCACGTCGAAAGAGACGTTGTCGACAGCCGTCACGCCGCTCGCGCCCGAGCCGTAACGCTTGTCGAGATTCTGAACGGTAATCCTGACACGCGCTGCGTCCGTCTCGACCGCCTGCACCGCCCGGTGCGCGAGGACCGTCATGGCGCTACTTGAACTTGGCCTGGGCGGCGTCAAGAAAGCTCATATCGACGATGTCCTCGAACTTCGCCGGCGGGATGTCGGTGCCGGGGCGGTACCAGACCTTGCCGCCGCGCTCGAAAGAGGCCTTGTCGATGCGGCCGTCATACTCCCAGGTCTGCTTGTCGAAGGCGAGCTCGGCCTTCACGAAGTCCGGGTTCTGGCCGCTATAGTATTTCTCGCCGACCAGCGCGTAGATTTCGTCGGTCGACGCCGACTTGACCCATTTCATCGCCTGGTAGAGCGCGTTGACGAAAGCCTGGACCTGCGGCTTCTGCTGCTCGCAGGTTTCGGCCAGGGCATAGACGACGAGGACGGGGACCGTGCCGCCGAAGGCCGAGGTGAACACGCCAGGCTTCGAGGTGTCGAAGATCGCCTTGCCGAAGCCTTTTGCCTCGGCCTCGAGCACCCATCCGGGCACGGCCATGATGGCATCGAACTGCTTGGTCTCCAACCCGGGCAGCATGGTGTTAAGGCCGCCGCCCGCGACCCAGGTCACCTTATCTCCGAGGCCCTTCGATTCGAAGGTGTAGGTACCGTAGGCCCAGGTGCCGGAACCGATCGCGGTTGCCGCGATGATCGGCTTGCCGCCGTTGGGACGCTTATAGGCGGCAAGCTTCTCGACGCTGTCGATCCCGGCATCGAAGAGGTCCTTGCGAACGACGATGTTGGCGATCGAGGAAATCATCTGCGTGGCGAGAATGATCTTGGCGGGCTTGCCGCGCGTCGAGAGCTGCAGCGCGTGGCTGGCGTCGCCATGCGCAAACAGCGCCTGGCCGGCCGCAAGCGTCTGCCGGCCATGCGTCCCGGCATTGCCGGCGATGATCTTCAATTCGAGCTTTTCGCCGCCGAAGAGCCCGCGCTCGTTCGCGATCGGGCCGATGCTGTAGACCGGCAGTGCCGGCCCATAGGCGAGTGTCGCGACGGTCGACTGCGCTTGCGCGGCCGACGAAAACTGCCCCGCCAGCGCGAATGCGCTTCCGCCTGCCAGAATCTGCCTACGTGTAGCCTGCATGATGTCCTCCCTGGATCGTTCAGTTGAGAGCGCCGGTTTTCCGATCGCGAAGTTCCGCCAAGACTTCCTGCGTGTGCTGACCCACCGAGGGCGGGTCGCGCCGCTTCTTCAGGCGTTCGCCGTCGAAGCTGAACGGCAGGGCCGGCGTCCTGACCTGCCGCCCGTCGTTCAAGGTAAGGTCCATCAGCCCGTCCGACGCGTTGAGATGTGCGTCATCGAAAAGGTCGCCCGGCGCGTTCACCGGCGCGAAGGGGAGGCCCAGCCGCTCGAGAATGGCGCTGAGCTCGTCGATGCCGTAGGTCGCAACGATCGCGGCGATCTCGGGGATGATCCAGCTCCGGTTGTCGACCCGCTCCTGGCTTGTCCTCAGGCGGGGATCAGTCATCCACGCCTCGCGGCCGAAGCTGCGGCAGAAGCCGTCCCATTGCTCCTCGCCGACGATCGAGACGAAGATTTTCTCGCCGCCGCGCGTCTCGAACAGATCGTAGACCGGCCAGGGCGATTCCTTGACCGACCAGGGCACCGAGCGTTCGCCGGTGACGCTCTCGAACATCATCGCCTGGGCCATCAGGAAGACGTTGTTCTCGAACAGCGCGCTCTGGATATACGTGCCCTTGCCCGTCCGGGCGCGTTGGGCCAGGGCCGCCTGAATGGCGATGACGCCGAACATGCCGCCCATGATGTCGTTGACCGATGCGCCCGCGCGCATCGGGCGCCCCGGCAGTCCGGTCATAAAGGCAAGGCCGCCCATCATCTGGACGACCTCGTCGAGCGCCAGCCGGTTCTCGTAGGGACCGGGCAGATACCCTTTCAGCGAGCAATAGATCAGCCCCGGGGCGTCCGCCGCCAGCGACGCATAGTCGAGCCCGAAGCGCCCGAGCAGTCCCGGCCTGAAGTTCTCGATCAGCACGTCGGCGTCGAGGACGAGCTCTCGTGCCGTCGCGCGTCCTTCCTCCGTCGCGGTGTCGATGACGACGCTGCGCTTGTTGCGGCTGTAGGTGTTGAAGAAACCCGAGGCGACGCTCTTGAAGTAACGGGTCCGGTCGCCCCTGGGCGGCTCAACCTTGACGACATCCGCGCCGAGATCGCCGAGGATCATCCCGCAGGACGGCCCCATCACCATTTGCGAGAATTCGACGACGCGGATGCCCGCGAGCGGAAGCGGGTTCATGCGGTGACCCCGTAGATTTTCTGCGGCAGGCCGGCCTCACGGACATGGCTCCGGATGCGTTCTTCCGGCAGGGCTTCGGCGAGCAGTTCGGTCGCCGCCAGGAGCCGTTCGAGATCGATCCCGGTCTTGAGCCCCATCTGCTCGAGCATGAAGACGACATCCTCGGTCGCGATATTGCCGGAGGCGCCTGGCGCGAAGGGACAGCCTCCCAGCCCGCCGGACGCGGCGTCGAAGGTCGTGACGCCGGCATCGATGCCAGCGAGCACGTTAGCCAGGCCAAGCCCCATCGTGTCATGGAAATGAAGTCGGATCGGCACGGCGTCGCCGATCGCGCGGCGCACAGCCGCGACCACGCTCGCGACGAGCCTGGGATCGGCGTAGCCGACCGTGTCGGCGAGGCCGATCTCGTTGACACCGCGCTCGACGAGCATTGCCGCGACGCGGCAGACCTCGATTTCGGCGACGAGGCCCTCGATCGAGCAGCCGAAGGCGGTTGGAATGCCGCCCATCACATGGGGCCGATCCTCATTCGCATCGCGCGCGAGCCCGACGATATCAGCCACGATATCGGCCTGTTCCTCGCGCGTTCGGCGGGTGTTGGCGAGGCTGTGGCCGTGGCTCGCTGAAACGATGCAGTACAGCATGCGCGCGCCTGCCGCGATCGCGCGCTCGGCTCCCTTGCGGTTGGGGACCAGTGCTCCGACGCGCCATTCTACGCCGACAGCGAGAGCGTGGGGCAACACGTCCGCCGCGTCGGCGAATTGCGGAAAGGCTTGCGGCGGCACGAAGCTCGTCGCGTCGATCTCGGCGAACCCGCAGCGAGCCAGAGCCTCGATCCACGCACGCTTCACCGGCGTCGGCATGATCTGCCGGACGAGCTGCAGGCCGTCGCGAGGGCCTACCTCGCAGATCGTGATATCGCGCATCTCCACCCGTCGAATTTTTGTTATTTGTTGCCAACAATGACAATATGGGACAATGATGTCAAATCGCGCCTAAGCAGCGCGGCTTGGTAAAGTGGAAATGTCATGCCAGCTGGGGAGGCAACTGCTGCGAGGACGCGCGAACTTGCCGGGCAGATCGTCGGCATCGTTCGCCGGGAGAATGTCGGTGCCGGTGCCCGCCTCTACGAGCATCGGTTGGCCCATCGCCTCGGCACGTCACGCGGGCCGGTCCGTGCCGCCCTCCAGTTCCTCGCCGATGCGGGCCTGGCGGAAGCGGTACCGAACAAGGGCTTCGTCCTGTCGAAGGAGCCTGATTCCGATGCAGCTCTCCAGGCGCTCGAAGCAGGCGACACCGGCGAGGCGACCTATCTCGCGATTGCCAAGGATAGGGCCTCGGGCAAGCTGGCCGACACAGTGACCGAAGCGGAGCTAATGCGGCGCTACGACCTCAAGCGTGCCCAGATCCTGCGCCTTCTCGACCGTATCGCCTCCGAAGGATGGGTCGAACGCCTGCGCGGCTATGGCTGGCGCTTCAGCCAAACGCTCAACACGCCGCTGGCCTATGCGCAGACCGGCCGGCTTCGCATGATGATCGAGCCTGGCGGGATCCTCGAGCCGACCTTCCGATGGGACGCGGAGCGGATGGCGCCGGTTCGCGAGCATCAGCAGCGCCTGCTTGCCCACGGCATGCGCACCTTCACCCTCTCCGAGGTTTTCGGTTTCGGTTGCGAAGTGCACGAGGCGATCGCTGAATGCTCGGGCAATGCGTTCCTTGTCGAGACGTTGCGACGGCTCAACCGCGTCCGGCGGCTCTTCGCCTATCAGTTCATTCCGGACCTCAAGCATGTCGAGCGACATACGCATGAACATCTGCAATTGCTCGACCTGCTCGAAGCTGGACGTCTGCCAGACGCTGCGGCGCGAATGCGGGACCATCTTCTCTGGAGCGGTGGTGGCGATCAGATTGGCGGTTAGGTTGGCCGACGGGTCTAGGGCCGCGAACGAAGTGATGAAGGAAGACATGCAAGATTTCATTCAGCGGCCCGATCGCGATATCGTCGAGCTCCTGGTGCCCGGCGGTATGCTGCGCGCAGGCATCACCCTGTCGAACTTCCTGCTTGTTACCGGACGGACTTCCAATGGCGAACCTACCTCTCCAATGAGACGATTGAATCACAATCTATCCGTTGAGTTTAGATCCTAAGGCGACTCGCGGAACGTCCGCTTTCGGGTGACTCAGTTTCCAAGTGGGGAGAGTGGCCGGTCTGGGCCCCTGGACACGTCGGCAGTATCGGTTTCCGGTGGTCAGTTGAATAGGCGACAGGACCGCCGCGGTAGGCCGGCAGGGGCGTGGAAGGCGACCAGATGTGGGCCAGTCAGGGTGTTGCTGGCGCCCTTGAGGGCGCGCACGCTCCCGGCTATGCGGGCACCGCCTCGCCCGCCGCCTTCTCGCTGTCCATCTCCTTCATATCCTCGAAGCGATCCGCGATGCGCGGATGAATGCGGCCGCCATCGGAGGCGCCGATCGCGACCAGGATTTCGTCGGGCCCCGGTGCATCAGCGATCTGGAAGGTCGCGGTGATGAAGTGCGAGCGCTTGCCGGTCTCGCTCTTGTGGATCATCGGCAGCGAGATCAGCGCCCCCGGAGCGGTGCGGGTGTTGGTGAAGCTCAGGAAGGCGGTCCCCGAGACCGCCTCGCGGAAGACGTTGCCGAAGCGCAACGTGTGGATCAGGGCGGAAGCGTGCTCGATCTCGCCACCGACGCCGACGATCGCCGCCTTGCCATAAGCTTCGACGCGTTCGCCCGGCATCGCGGCCACGAGCCGGCGTGTCATCTCGAGGCCGAGCGGGCGGGCGATCCGCAGGATTTCCGGCCGCAGGTTCTCGACGAAGCCCTGACCGGCCCAGGGATTCTTCACGACGGCGGCGACGACCACCATTGTCACCGGCCGCGGCGCAGCCTTGCCGCCCTCGAGCATGGTCTCTTCCGTGAAGGTCGCGATCTTGCGCAGCCCGATATCCATGCTCGCCTCCGGCGTTTGAAATGTCGTCGCTGGCCAAGCTAGTCGTAGGCGCGTGCCTGTCTTCCTCCGGTTGCTAGGAAGAACTGGCGAGGCAATGCTGCAAGCCTGCGCAGATTACCAGCCAGGATCGGATGCGATGCTCGACCCGGTTTCCCAGATCGCCTCCCTGCGCGACGTCGCCAGCCGGATCAATTCCGGTTCCGATCTCGACGGCCTGCTGCTCGACCTGGTCAAGGTCGCCTGCGAGCATGGCGGCTGGACGATGGGCTCGATCATGGCGGTCGATCTGACGCATGGCCATGCCAATGTGGTCGCCCGGCACGATCCCACCTTGCTGCGCCGGCGCCTCGAGGATCGCTGGGAGCTCGCGACGAGCCCGGCGCTGCTCGCTTTGCGGTCGGGCGAGCCGGTCTATATCGAGGACGCCAGGACGTCCGAGGAATTCCCCGGCTATCGGCGCGAGGCGTTCGAGCGCGACTATCGCTCGGTGATCGTCCTGCCGCTCGGCAGTGCCGATGGCGAGGGGCGCCCGATGGTGCTCAGCCTGGTCTGCCGGACTTTGAAGCCAGTCCCCTCCGAAGACCTCGCCTTCATGGCGATGATCGCGCATCTCGGCACCATTGCGGTCGAGCGCGAGCATCGCCTGCGAGCCGCGCGGGGTATTGCGGAAGACCTGCGCCATGCCTTGGTAGCGCAAAGCGACCTGCTGCAGGAGGTGCTAGCTGGCGGCTCCATCGAAGCTTTAGCGGAGCGGCTGGGTGAGTTCCTGCAATGCGCCGTGCTGGTGATCGACTTCTCCGCGAACACGCTCGTCGCCAACGGCTCTCCCGTGCCGGAGATGCTCGACGCCGCGGGATGGCGCAAGCTGCTCGCCGAGAGCGAGGCGGACCGGTTGATCGCTCAGCTCAGGCAGGGCGTCACGCGTGAGGAGGCAGGCCGGATCGAGCTGCCGATCACCCATGGCGGGCGCTTGCTGCGGCTTGCGGCGGTGGTCGAGCCGCTCGCCGTCGAGGCGGAAAAGGTCGGTGCGCTTGTGCTGTTCGGCGAGGAGCAGGCCGGCGATCTGCGGCAGCTGACGATCGACAGCGCCAAATTCGCCCTGAGCGTGCAGATGATGCGCAGCGTGATACGCTTCCGTTTCGAGACGCGGACGCTGACGGAGCTATTCTTCGAGATCGTCGAGCGGCGCTGGCGCGATCCCGACGATATCCTGCGCCGGGCGCGCCATCTCGGCGTCTCGCTGTCGCGACCGCTGCGGATGATGGTGGTGGACCTGCCTGCTGCCGGCCATGGCGAGCGCGACCGTACGCAGCAGGCGCATCAGAGCGTCGCGCGCCTTTCGGGCCAGCTTGGGCTGGGCTGCCACATCGTCGCCGTCGGCGCCGGGCTCGTCTGCCTCGAGCCGGAGCAGGAAGGGCCGCGGCGCGAAACCTCCGAGCGTTTCGCCAGGCGCATTACCGAAGTTCTGCGCCATGACCTGCTGGGCGAGCCGATCGTGGTGATCGGCGGGCTGTGCCAGGAGCTCGACGACTATGCCGGTGAGTGGGAGCGGGTCTGGCGGATGGTGCGGATCGCGCGCGGCTTCAAGCGGACCGGCGTGCTCTCGGCGCTCGATTTCGGGCCGTTGCCGATGCTGATCGGCGCGGCCGATGCGGCCGAGGTGCGCCGCTTCGTGGACGGCAGCATCGGACGCGTCGCGACCCATGACCGGCAGCACGGCACGCCCTATCTCGACACGCTCGCCACTTACCTGCGGCATAGCTGCCGCAGCCAGGCCTGCGCCGATGCGATGGGCCTGCACGTCACCACGCTGCGCTATCGCCTGACGCGGATCCAGGAGCTGTTCGGCATCGATCCCGAGCCGCCTGATACGCGCTTTGCGTTGGAACTGGCGCTCAAGATGCACGGCCTGATCGAGGGGGCGGCTCCCGAGGCCTGAGCGGAATCGCGGAAAACTTCCGGAGCCATTCCGCGCTTTCATAGGAAGCGCGCTGGCGACCGTCTTCGTAGCCTGACTCCGAAGTGGCGTAGGCCATCGGAGGACCAGCCATGCTGGCGACAGCACCCCAGGAGCCGGTTTCGATCGATCCCGTCGCGTTGCGCCGGGCCTTTGGCACTTTCCCGACCGGCGTCACCGTGATCACCACCCGCGATGCAGAAGGCAGGCCGCGCGGGATGACGGCGAATTCCTTCACCTCGGTTTCGCTCGACCCGCCGCTGCTGCTGGTCTGTGTCGGCAAGGGCGCCTCAAGCTATCCCGCCTTCGCGGAAGGGCAGGCCTTCGCCGTCAACCTGCTTCATGAAGGTCAGAAGCCGGTCTCCAGCCTGTTCGCCTCCAAGGCGGCCGACAAGTTCACCGACACGCCGCATGACAGCGTCCATACCGGCGCGCCGGTGCTGGCCGATTGCATGAGCTGGTTCGATTGCACGGTGCACAACCGTGTCGCGGCTGGCGACCACCTCATTTTGATCGGCCGGATCAGGGCCTTCGGCACGAGCCCCTCCGCCCCGCTGGCATTCTGCCGTGGGCGCTATGCGGCGGTGAAGGACCCGCTGCCGCCCGGCTGGCTCGCCTCCAGCAGCATGATCGTCAACTATCTGGTCGAGAGCGACGGGAAGCTCCTGCTCTGTCGCAACGAAGATGGCGGCTGGGCGTTGCCTCATGCCGCGCGCCGCATCATCGATGGCCGGTTGCCGGTGCCCGGTGGCGAAGGGCTGCCGCTGCTCCCGGAAACGACCTTCCTCTATTCGGTCTTCGACATCGCCGACGGCGATCCCGGCCATCTGGTCTACCGGGCGCGGCTGGCGGGCGATGCTGCCGGCCTGGCGCTGCCGGAGGGGGTGCGCTTCTTCGGCTTTGACGAGCTGCCCTACGAGCAGATCCTCACCCGCGAAACCCGCACGATGCTGCGCCGCTATGTCAGCGAGAGCAGCCGGCGGCGCTTCGGAATCTATGTCGATTCCCATGACGGCGGGCGTTTCGCGATGGTCGAGGACACCCAGCCCTGGGACGGGGTCCCCCAACAATGGGAGCGCGGCGGCGCGGCATGAAGACGACGGTCCAGACCCTGCAGGGCTCGCGCATCGGGCATTTCATCGACGGGGCGTTCGTCGCGCCGCAAGGCGGCGTCTATGCGCCGAGCTACGATCCGACCACGGCCGAACCCTGGTACGAGTTCGCGCAAGGCGATGCGCGTGATGTCGATACGGCGGTGCGCTCGGCGAAGGCGGCATTGCTGAACCCGGCCTGGCGCCGGCTGACGCAGACCGACCGCGGCAAGCTGGTGCGCAAGCTCGGCGAGCTGGTGCTCGCCCATGCCGAGGAGCTCGCGCAGCTCGAATGCCGCGACAATGGCAAGCTGATCAAGGAAATGCGCGCCCAGATGCGGGCGATCCCGGATTCCTACGGCTACTTCGCCGGCATGGCAGACAAGCTTCAGGGCGATACGATCCCGGTCAACAAGCTCGACACGCTCAACTTCAACCTGCGCGAGCCGATCGGCGTGGTCGGGATGATCATCCCGTGGAACTCGCCGCTGATGATGCTGACCGGCACCCTGGCGCCGTGCCTTGCCATCGGCAACACGATCGTGGTCAAGCCGTCCGAGCACGCGACGGCCTCGGCCCTGGCGCTGGCAGAGCTGGTCATCGAGGCCGGGATCCCGGCGGGTGTCGTCAACGTCGTCACCGGTGACGGAGCGACCACGGGCGACGCGCTGACACGGCATCCCGGCATCGCCAAATACGTCTTCACCGGTTCGACCGATACCGGCCGCAAGATCGCTGGCAACGCAGCCGGCAATCTCGTGCCCTGCCAGATGGAGCTCGGCGGCAAGTCACCCCATGTCGTATTTTCGGACGTCGACATCGAGCGCGCGGTCAACGGCGTCGTCTCCGGCATCTTCGCCGCAGCGGGTCAGACCTGCGTCGCCGGCTCGCGCTGCTTCGTCGAGGCCCCGGTCTATGACCGCTTCGTCGAGGCGCTGGTCGAGCGCACCAGGCGGGTCAGGGTTGGCCACCCCATGGCCGAGGACACCGATATCGGGCCGCTCGCGCTGGCGGCGCAGCTCGACAAGGTCGAGCACTTCGTCGGTTCCGGCGTGCGCGAGGGCGCGAAGGTCGCCGTCGGCGGGCGCAGGCCACAGGACGAGGCGCTGGCGCGGGGCTGGTACTACGAGCCGACGGTGCTGACCGAAGCGCGCAACGACATGAGCTTCATGCGCAATGAGATTTTCGGGCCGGTGGTCGGGGTCGTGCCCTTCTCCAGCGAGGACGAGATGATCGCGTTGGCCAACGACACCGAATATGGCCTCGCCTCCGGCATCT
Organism: Allobosea sp. GW821-FHT12C12; assembly: GCF_058807355.1. NCBI lineage: Bacteria > Pseudomonadati > Pseudomonadota > Alphaproteobacteria > Hyphomicrobiales > Alloboseaceae > Allobosea > Allobosea sp. GW821-FHT12C12. Next base: position 50,105 of record NZ_JBXAQP010000011.1, on the reverse strand, counting down.
GGACCCGCGACATCGACCGGGCCATGCGCTTCGCCCGCAATGTCGAGGCCGGCACGGTCTGGATCAACACCTACCGCTCGGCCGCCTTCATGTCCGCCAATGGCGGCACGAAGAAGAGCGGTTATGGCCGCCGCGGCGGCTTCGAGGTCATGCGCGAGTTCTCGCGCCTGAAGAACGTCGTCATCGACTACTCGGGCGCCATGCAGGACCCGTTCGTCATCCGCCTGCGCTGACGCGCTGTCCCGCTCGCTCCACGGAGGCACCCATGAAATTCGCTCTCTCGATCAATATGGAGCGTTTCTCGCCGAAGACGTCGATGCAGGACGCCATGTCTCAGATGCGGGCGCTCGCCCGCATTGCGGATGAAGGCGGCTTCGAGACGCTTTGGACGGCCGAGCATCACACGATCGAGTGCACGATCTCGCCCAATCCCTTCCAGACGTTGACCTGGCTGGCCCAGCATACTGACCGCATCAGGCTGGGTACGGCGACGCTCGTAGCGCCCTATTGGTCGCCGATCCGGCTAGCCGGAGAGGCGGCGCTTTGTGATCACCTCACCGGCGGGCGCCTCGAATTCGGCATCGCGCGCGGCGCCTACCAGTACGAGTTCGATCGCATGGCGGACGGCATGCCTCAGCAGGAAGGCGTCGCCTATATGAAGGAGCTCGTGCCGGCCGTGCAGAAGCTCTGGGCCGGCGACTATGCGCATGAGGGCCAGTACTGGCAGTTTCCGCTCGCCACCTCCGTGCCGAAGCCGCTGCAGAACCCCCACCCGCGCATCTGGGTGGCGGCGCGCGATCCCGGAACCTTCGACTGGGCGGTTGGCATCGGCGCCAGCATCCTCTCGACGCCGCTCTCCGCGCCGGTCGCCGAGATCGGCGTTCTCGCCGAGAAGTTCCGCAAGGCCTGCGCCGACCATCCCGAGCGCCCCCGTCCGAAATTCATGATGCAGCGCCGCTCCTGCGTCTACGAGCGCTCGCAGGATTGGGAGCAGATCGTCCGCTACAGCGTCGATTACGGCCGCTACTTCGAGAACCTGATGCAGAACATTGGCGCGGTGACGAACGGTTTCCCCGAAGCAGTGCCGTTCGAGACCGTCGCCAATCGCGGCAATTACGACCCGAGCGCGATCCGCGACAACCTCGTCTTCGGAACGCCGGAGGAGGTCATCCCGAAACTTGAGGTCTATGAGGCCGCCGGCGTCGACCAGTTTTGCCTCGGCCTGTCGTATAATCTGCCCTTCGAGCTGCAGATGAAGACGCTGAGGCTGTTCATCGACGAGGTGATGCCGCATTTCGCCGCGCGCGAGCGCGACGCGGCGAAGCCTCGCTTTGCCGCCGCGGGAGCATGACGGGCATGGCTGGTCTGGCGGCCGCAGTGACCGAGCCGGATATCGCCGGGACCTTCGTCCGCGACGGTGTCGCGCTGAACTACCGGCTGAGCGGGCAGGGGCCCCGGCCGCTCGTGCTGGTCCATGGCGTCGGCTCCTATCGCGAAGCCTGGGACGGGGTGATCGCGCGGCTCTCCGACCGCTTCCGGATGCTGAGCTTCGACCTGCGCGGCCACGGCCATTCGGAGCGCGTCAGGGGGCGCTACGAGATCGACGACTTCACCGGGGATGTGCTCGGCCTCGCCGATCATGTTGGCTTCGCTCGTTTCGATCTCGCGGGCTTCTCGCTCGGCGGGCTGATCGCGCAGCGCCTCGCCCTGAACCATCCCGAGCGGTTGCAGCGGCTCGTCCTGCTCTCCACCGTATCCGGCCGATCGCCCGAGGAGCGCGAGCGCGTGCTCGCCAGGCTTGCGGCTCTCAAAGCCGGTGATCGCGGCTCGCATTACGACGCCTCGCTGTCGCGCTGGCTGACCGAGGAGTTCCAGGAACGCAATCCCGACCTGATCGCCGAACTGCGGCGGCGCAACGCCGAGAACGATCCGGATTGCTATGCAGCCGCCTATCGCGTCCTGGCGGAGACCGATTTCGGCGGCCTGATCGACCAGATCCGCCTGCCGACGCTGATCGCCACCGGCGAGCACGACCAGGGCTCGAATCCGCGCATGTCACGCTTCATGCATGAGCGCATCGCCGGCTCGCGCCTGCATGTCCTGCCGGGCTTGCGCCATTCCCTGCTGAACGAGGCGCCCGACCGCGTCGCGGCGCTGATGAGCGAATTTCTCATGGAGGACGCGGCATGATCGTCGAGGAGCGCATCTACCGTATCCGGAACGGGCGGATGAACCGCTATCTCCAGCTTGTGCGCGAGGAGGGTCTCGCCATCCAGCAGCCGATCCTCGGGCAGCTCGTCGGCTATTTCACCACCGAGATCGGGGTGCTGAGCCAGGTCACGCATCTATGGGCTTACGTCGATCTGGAAGATCGCCGCCGACGGCGCGAACAACTCGCCGACGACCCGCGCTGGCAGGCTTTCCTGCCCAAGCTGGCGGAGAACATCGAGCAGGCCGAGAACCGCATTCTGCTGCCGACGGATTTTTCGCCGCTGCGCTGAGCGCAGCATGCGCGGGTGACAAGGCGCAATCGCCGCCCCGCACGATCACAGGAGGGGAGTGCAGTGAGCGAGAGACTGCGTATCGAGAACCTCTACAAGGTTTTCGCCAAGGATCCCGGACCTGCCCTGCAGATCCTGCGCAAGGGCGGCACGAAGGACAGCGTTTTCGAGACGCTCGGCCATGTCGTCGGCCTGGACGACGTCTCGCTCGCCGTGCCCTCGGGCGCGATGTACATGGTGATGGGACTGTCGGGCTCCGGCAAATCCACCCTGGCGCGCTGCATCAACCGCCTGAACGAGCCCAGCGCCGGCCGCATCCTGCTCGATGGGCAGGACCTCGTGCCGCTCGACGAGAAGGCGTTGCGCGAGGTCAGGCGCACGCGAATCTCCATGGTGTTCCAGCACTTCGCCCTGCTGCCGAACAAGCGCGTGATCGACAATGTCGAGTTCGGGCTGAAGCTGCGCGGCGTCGCGCTGGCCGAGCGCCGCCGCCGCGCCGAAGAGGTGCTGTCGGTCGTCGGGCTCGCGCGCTGGGGCTACCACCTGCCGCACGAACTTTCGGGCGGCATGCGCCAGCGGGTCGGCTTGGCACGGGCGCTCGCGACCGATGCCGACATCCTGATCATGGACGAGGCCTTCAGCGCACTCGATCCGCTGATCCGCACCGAGATGCAGGACGAATTGCTGCGGCTGCAACGCACGCTCAACAAGACCATCCTGTTCATCACCCATGATTTCCAGGAGGCGCTGAAGCTCGGAACCCGCATCGCGATCATGTCTGAGGGGCGGCTGGTGCGCGAGGGCACGCCGCAGTCGATCGTGCTTGAGCCGGGCAGCGACTATGTCGCGGCCTTCACCCGCGAGGTCGACCGGGCGCGCCTGTTCGACGCGCGTTCGGTGATGAAGGCGCCGGCGGTGCTCTGGCGTGGACCGGCGGGCATCGTCGTCGGCGGCCCGAAAGGCGGCTTCCTGCTCGATCAGCAGGAACAGGTCGTCGCGGGGCTGGACAGTGCCGAAATCACCCGCCTGCAGGCGACCGGGGTGTTACCGGCGGAGAATACCGTGCCGATCTGCGTCCCTGAGGCCGCCAAGCTCGTCGATGTCGCCCGCTGCTATCGCGACGACCGGAGCGTCGGCGTGATCGACGATGCCGGCCGGCTCGTCGGCCTGCTCGGCGCCGAGCAGATCCTCGCCCGCATCGCCAACCTGCCGAGCTCGGGAGAGGCCCCATGATCAAGGCCGATGATCTCGCCATCTTCCCGGTCGATCAATGGATCCAGGAGGGGGTGCGCTGGCTGGCGCTGAACCTGCGACCGCTCTTCCAGGCGATCAAATGGCCGGTCGAAAGCCTGCTCGGCTTCAACGACTGGGTGCTGCACGCCATCCCGTTTCCGGCGATGCTGGTCCTGATCGGCCTCGTTGCCTGGCGTAGCGCCGGTGTGGGCGTAACGATTTTCAGCGTCGTCTCGCTGATCGTGATCGCCATGCTCGGCGTCTGGGCCGAGGCGATGACGACCCTGTCGCTGATCGCGACGGCGATCGTCTTCTGTGCTGTGATCGGCATTCCGATCGGCATTCTCTGCGCGCGCAGCGACCGGGTCTGGAACGTGGTCCGCCCGATCCTCGACATCATGCAGACGACGCCGACCTTCGTCTATCTCGTGCCGGTGGTGATGCTGTTCGGCGTCGGCACGGTGCCGGGCGAGGTCGCGGTCGTCACTGCGGCCGCACCGCCCCTGATCCGCTTCACCAATCTCGGCATCCGCATGGTCGAGCGCGAGATCGTCGAGGCCGGCCTCGCCTTCGGCGCCGACAGCCGCCAATTGCTCTGGGAGATCCAGCTGCCGCTCGCGATCCCGACCATCCTCGGCGGCCTCAACCAGACCGTACTGACCGCGATGGTGATGTCGGTCGTGGTCGCGATGATCGGCGCCGAAGGGCTCGGTCTCGTCGTCCTCCAGGGGCTGGGGCGGCTCGATGTCGGCCGCGCTGCGGTGGGCGGCATCGCCATCGTGCTGCTGGCGATGATGCTCGACCGGATCACGCAGCAACTCGCCGAGGCCAAGAGCGGCCAGCGCCCGTCGCTGTTCCAGCTCGCCATGCGCTTCCTGCGCGGCGGGCGGCGCGAGGAGATCGCCGCCCTGCCGGGCGAGGCCACCCGGCAGGGCGCATAGACGCCGCAGCCAGCGGCGCAGGGAATCCCGCTGACCAGGCGGGTGGGGACAACAAGAGATAATCAAAGAGGAGAACAAGATGATCAGCCTGTCAGCCAAGACCCTCGTCAAGACATTCGTCGCGGCCGCGCTCGCGGCCGCCACCCTGCAGGGCTCGGCCTTCGCCCAAGCCCTGCCGGGCAAGGGCAAGACCGTGCGCTACGCCCAGAGCGACAGCCTCGGCGCCAACTACGTCACCGCCCAGATCGTCAGCCGCGCGCTGAAGGAACTCGGCTATGAGGTGAAGATCTCGACACTCAATACGACGCTGTTCTTCCAGGCTGCGGCGCAGGGCGATCTCGATCTCGCGACCGACGTCAACATGCCCCAGCGCGAGCCCGCGTTCCGCGCCGTCGAGAAGCAGGCCGAATTGATCGGCAACGGCATGATCGTCGGTGGCGGCGTCAACGGCTACCTGATCGACAAGAAGACCGCGACCGCGAACAACATTACCAGCCTCGCCCAGATGAAGGACCCCAAGCTCGCCGCCCTGTTCGGCAAGGATGGGCGCGCCGATCTGATCAATTGCGATCCCGGCTGGAGCTGCGGCGACGTTGTCGATTTCCAGCTCGACAAATTCGGCCTGAAGGACACGGTGCGCTCGGTGCGCGGCAAATACGAGACGCTGATGGTCGAGGCCGTGGCGCGGGTGAAGCGCGGCGAGCCGGCCTTCTTCTACGCCTGGAGCCCGTCCTGGGTGAACAACGCGCTGATCCCGGGCGAGGAGGTCGTCTGGCTGCCGACGCCCGAGGACGCGCTGCCGCCGAACGTGCCCAATCGCGGCTCGGCCCAGGTCGCCGGCGTCAAGGGCTGCGCCGGCGGAGCCGATCCCTGCCGCATGGCGATGGCGTCGTGGAACTGGGCTTCCGTCGCCAACAAGCAGTTCGTCGCCGCCAACCCGGCCGTCAAGGCGCTGATCGAGCAGATGAAGTTCCCGCTGCCGACTTGGTCGGCCTGGGAGTTCAATATCAACAAGAACGGGGCGAGCAGCGCCAACGTCAACCGCATGGCCGACGAATGGATCAGCCAGAACAAGGCGACCTTCGACGGCTGGGTGAAGAGCGGCAAAGACGCTGTCTGAGCCTAACCGCGATGCGAGCCGGCGCTGAAGGCCGGCTCACCTTTTTGGAACAGTGAGCCGGCCGCTTGGCCGGCTCTCGTCGTTAGAGTGCTGTCTCCACGGCGCGTCGGGTCGCGTCGACCACCACATCGGCTTCCTGTTTCGTCAGGCAAAGCGGCGGTGCAAAGCCGAGGATGTCGCCCTGCGGCATGGCGCGGGCGATGACGCCTTGTTCGAGCAAAGCGGCGGCAATGCGGGGACCGACTTTCTGCGAGCCGTCGAAGAAGATGCGGTCATCCCTGTCGCGGACGAACTCGACCGCCGCCAGCAAACCCTCGCCGCGGACCTCGCCGACATACCGATGGCCGCCGACGGCCTCCTGCAGCGCGGCGTTGAAATAAGCGCCGACCTCTCCGGCATTGCGCACGAGATCGAGTTCGTCGACCAGTTCGAGATTGGCGACACCTGCGGCCGCACAGAGCGGATGCGAGGAATAGGTCCAGCCATGGCCGATCGGACCGTATTCGTCCGAGCCCTGTTCCAGCACGCGCCAGAGCTTCTCCGAGAGGATGACGCCGGAGAGCGGCGCATAGGCCGAGGTCAGCCCCTTGGCGATAGTGATGAGATCCGGCTCGATGCCGTAATGCTCCGAGCCGAACATACTGCCGAGACGCCCGAATCCGGTGACGACCTCATCCGCGATCAGCAGGATGTCGTACTTCCGGAGCACCGCCTGGATCTTCGCCCAATAACCGGCGGGTGGCGGCACGATGCCGCCGGTGCCGAGCACCGGCTCACCGATGAAGGCGGCGATCGTCTCGGGCCCCTCGGCCTGGATCAACTCCTCGAGCTTGTCGGCGCAATGCTGCGAGAACGCCTCCTCGCTCATGCTGCGATCGGCCCGGCGGAAATAATAGGGCGCCTCGGTGTGCAGCACAGGCGCCTTGGGCAGGTCGAAGAGATTGTGGAAGGCGGCGAGGCCGGTGAGGCTGCCGGTCATCACGCCCGAGCCATGATAGCCGCGCCAGCGCGAAATGATCTTCTTCTTCTCAGGCCGCTTCAAGACGTTGTTGTAGTACCAGACCAGCTTGAGATTGGTTTCGTTGGCATCCGAGCCCGAGAGCCCGAAGAAGACGCGGCTCATGCCCTTGGGTGCCCGCTCCACCACCATCTTGGCGAGCCTGATCGATGGCTCGGAGCCGTGGCCGACATAGGCATGGTAATAGGGCAGCTTCGCCGCCTGCTCGGCAATCGCGTCGGTGATCGATTTGCGGCCGTAGCCGACATTGACGCAGTAGAGCCCGGCGAAGGCATCGAGGCTCCTCTTGCCGTCGCGATCGACGATGTAGACGCCCTCGCCGCCGGTGATGATGCGGTTCGCCGTCTCGCCGCGGGCATGCTGGCCCAAATGCGTCGAGGGATGGAAGAAGTGGTCGCGGTCCCAGGCGTCCAGTTCGTTGTCGGTGCGGGCGGGTTGGTCGAGCATCGTGATCGTCCTGACGGAAAAAGGGGAGGGAGCCTCAGTTCAGATCGAGGCAGACATATTTGAGGTCGGTGAAGGCCTCGAGGCCGCGGCGCGAGCCCTCGTGGCCGAGGCCGGACTGCTTCATCCCGCCGAAGGGGATCGGCGCCCCGGTGATCTTGACGCGATTGACCGCGACCATGCCGTAGTCGAGCGCCTTGGCCATCCGCGCAGCACGGGCGGCGTCGCGCGTCACGACATAGGCGACGAGACCGTACTCGGTGTCGTTGGCCCGAGCGACGACCTCATCCTCGCTGTCGAAGGGCGCGATGGCCGCAACCGGCGCGAAGGTTTCCTCGCGCATGATCAACGCCTCGCCCGGCACGTCGGCGAGCACGGCCGGCGCCAAAAAGAGCGGGCCGGGCATGGCGCGCTCCGGCGTCAGCCGCCGCGCGCCGCGCGCAAGCGCATCGGCGATCTGAGCCTCGGCCTTTCGCTTTGCCGCAGCATGCATCAGCGGGCCGATCTCGACGCCATCTTCCAGTCCGGAACCGATCCGTAGCGCCGTGACCTTGTCGGAGAAGGCGGCGCAGAAGCGCTCATAGAGGTCCCGCTGCACATAGATCCGGTTGGCGGCGAGGCAATCCTGCCCGGAGGTCGCGAATTTGGCATCGATGGCGATCGCGACGGCGCGGTCGAGATCGGCATCGTCGAAGACGATCAGCGGGGCATGGCCGCCGAGTTCCATCACGACGCGCTTGACGGTCGCGGCCGCGTTGCCGGCGACGATCCGGCCGATCTCGGTCGAGCCGGTGAAGCTGACGGCGCGTACGCGGGTATCGGCGCAGTAGGTCTCGGCGATCGGCGCGGCCTCGCCGGTGGCGATGTTGAAGACGCCCGCTGGCAACCCGGCGCGATCGGCAAGCTCGGCCAGCGCGAGCGCCGAGAGCGGGGTATGCGAGGAGGGGTGGGCGACCACGGTGCAGCCGGCGGCGAGCGCGGCCGCGGCCTTGCGGGTCAGCATGGCGGAGGGAAAGTTCCAGGGCGTCAGCAAGGCGGCGACGCCGACCGGCTCGCGCGACAGCGACATCTGCGCGCCCGGCAGATGGCTTGTCACGCCCTCGACATTAACCCGCAGCGCTTCCTCGGCGTAATAGGCGATGAAGTCGGCGGCATAGGCGATCTCGCCGCGCGATTCCGCCAGCGGCTTGCCTTGCTCAAGAGTCATCAGCAAGGCGAGGTCCTCGGCGGTCGCCAGCATCGCCACATGCCAGCGTCGCAGCAGCGCGGCGCGCTCCTGTGGCAGCAGCGCTTTCCATGTCGGGAAGGCGGTGTGAGCCGCGTCGATCGCCTGCGTCGCTTCGCTCGCGCCCAGCGCGGCGACCTGTGCGACGAGAGCGCCGGTCGCAGGATCGGTCACAGGGAAGGTCTCGCCGTCTGGCGCGGCGGTCCAGCGCCCATCGATGTATCCGAGTTGCCGCAGCAGGCGGCGGTCGGTGAGGCGCGCCAAGCCGGGATGCTCGGCCGGCTTGGCGATCGCGGCTTCCCGCCTTGCCGCGCTCGTCATTGCGTTCATGACCATCCTCCCTCGGTTGACGACGAGGCTAGGCGAGAGGCCGGCGAGACTGTCTTCGAAGTGCCGGCCACGCACCGAGACAGTCTCGGAAGTTCGGGACGGCGCCGATAGAATCTCGGTGCGCCCTCAGCCCAGCACCGAGGCCAGGAATTCGCGGGTGCGCGGCTGCTCGGGCGCGCTGAAGATGCGCTCGGGCTCGCCCTGCTCGCAGATGCGGCCCTTGTCGAAGAAGCAGACCCGGTCCGAGACCTCGCGGGCGAAGCGCATCTCGTGGGTGACCAGAAGCATGGTGAGGTCGTGCTCGCTGGCGAGGCCGCGGATGACCGACAGCACCTCGCCGACAAGCTGCGGATCGAGCGCCGAGGTTGGCTCGTCGAAGAGCAGCACACGCGGGCGCATGGCGAGTGCGCGGGCGATGGCGACGCGCTGTTGCTGGCCGCCAGAGAGCTGGGCGGGATAATGGTCCTTCTTGTCCGCTAGCCCGACCATGGCGAGCAGGTCGACGGCCCGGCATTCGGCCTCGCCGCGCGGCAGGCCGAGCACGCGCAGCGGCGCCTCGACAACATTGCGCAGCACGGTCATGTGCGGGAACAGGTTAAAGCTTTGGAAGACCATGCCGACATGGCTGCGGATCTGGCGCAGATGCCCGTCCGAGGCCTTGAACGGCCCGCCAGCATTCGGCTCGTGATAAGGCATGCCGGCAAGTGTCAGCCGGCCCTCCTGGAAGGGCTCCAGCGTCATCAGGATGCGCAGCACCGTCGACTTGCCCGAGCCGGACGGGCCGATCAGCGTCACCTTCTCGCCGCGGGCGACGCTGAAGTTGAAGTCGTCGAGCACGGTCAGCGCGCCGAAGCGCTTGGTCACGCCGGCGAACTCGATAATGGGCGCCTGATTGGTCTCGGTCATCGCAGCGGGATCCCTGCTTTCGGCAGCGCCTTCTGCAGCCGGTGCAGGCCGGCCGAGCAGATCAACGTGAGGAGGAGGAAGATCAGGCCGACCAGGGTGAGCGGCACGAGATACTCGAAGGTGCGCTCGCCGATCATGTTGGCGAGCCCCATCATCTCGAGCACGGTGACGACGGAGAGCACCGGCGTCTCCTTGATCATGGCGACGAGGTAGTTGCCCATCGCCGGCAGGATGCGCGGCACGATCTGCGGCACGACGATGTCGCGATAGGTCTGCAGCCGGGAGAGATTCAGCGCGGTCGCCGCCTCCCATTGCCCGCGTGGCACGGCCTCGATGCCGCCGCGATAGACCTCGGAGGTATAGGCCGAATATTGCAGCCCGAGCGCGAGCGCCCCTGTGAGAAAGGCCGGCAGCGTTATCCCGTAGTCCGGCAGCACGTAGTAGAGAAAGAAGAGCTGCACCAGCAGCGGCGTGTCGCGCAGGAACTCGACGACGATCGCCGTCGTCCAGGACACTGCCGTGATGCGGCTGCGGCGCAGCAGCGCAAAGACGAGGCCGAGCACCAGCGCGATCGCAAAGCCGGCCGCGGCAGCCTGCAGCGTCACGGTGAGGCCGATCAGGATGATCGGCAGGATCGAGGATGCGTAGGTGAGCGACGTCGTCGTGTCCCATTCAAAGCCGTACATCATGGCCGGCCCCTCACGAATGCGCCGCGCGCGGGAAGGCGCCGCCGCGTCGGACCAGCCGCTCGATCAGCCGCATGATCAGCATCAGCACCAGCGACATCGCGAAGTAGCCGACCAGCGTCAGGCTGTAGACGCCGGCGCTGTCGAGGGTGAGGTTGCGGATCGACTGCGCCCGGAAGGTCAAATCGGCGATCGAGATCAGCGAGACTAGCGAGGACAGCTTCAGGGTTTCGATCGCGAGATTGCCAAAGGCCGGCATCATCTCGACCAGGGCCTGCGGCAAGGTGATGTGGATCAGCGTCTGGGCCCGGCCGAAATTCAGCGCCCGCGCCGCCTCGTGCTGCTGCACCGAGACCGATTGCAGGGCGCCGCGGACGATCTCGGAGCCATAGGCGCCGACATGGAGCGACAGCACCAAAATGCCGGTGGCGACCGGCTCGAAGCTGATCCCGACGAGCGGCAGAGCGTAATAGAACCAGAACAGCTGGACGAGCAGCGAGGTGCCGCGAAAGAGCTCGGTGTAGCAAAGCGCGACCAGCGACAGCACGCGCCCACCCTCGACGCGGGCGATGCCGGCCGCGAAGGCCGCGACGGCGCCGATCGCGACCGCCGACAAGGTGATGCCGGCGGTGATCAGCGCGCCACGCGACAATGCGGGCAGATAGGACAGCCACTCCATCCGGCAGGCTCCGCGACAGCGTTGAACATGCATGGAGCTCCGCCCGCGGCCAGGGCGGGCAGAGCGATGTCGATCAGAGACTTACTTGCCGGCGCAGAGATCCTCGACCTTGCGCTCGGCCGCCGCCTTGATGCTGGCGTCCGAGAGCCCGTAGGTGCCGAGAATCTTCTTATAGTCGTCGGTCTTGCGGAACTCGACCAGCGCGGCGTTGAAGGCGTCGCGCAGCTCCTTGTCCTCTGGCCGGAAGGCGAAGCCGCCGAAATTGCGGACCGGCTTGCCGTTGACCACCGGATCGGTGAAGGGCGCAACCTGCTCGACGTTGGCCTGGCCCTTGGCGAGCGAGGCGACGGTGAGCTCGGTCGCGGCATAGGCGTCTGCGCGGCTCTGCACGGTGGCCAGCGCATCGGCATTGGCGGTGATGAAGATCACTTGGCTGTCCTTGACGCCGACGGCACGCAGGAAGTCGATGTTGTTGGCGCCGGAGACGACCGCGACCTTGAGCGACGGGTCCTTGGCGATGTCGGCATAGGTCGTCAGCTTCTTCGGGTTGCCCTTCTTCACCAGCAGGCCCTCGCCATAGGACGAGTTTGGCTCGGTGAAGGAGACCTGTTTGCAGCGCTCCGGCGAGATGTTCTGCTCGGCGGCGACGAAGTCGAAGCGCTTGGCCTTGAGGCCCGGGATCAGCGTGCCGAACGGCGTCACCGACCAGTTGGCCTCGGCGACGCCGAGCTTCTTTAGCACGGCATTGGCGACGTCGGGGCCGATGCCAGCCGAGGTTCCGTCATCCTTCATGTAGGAATAGGGGACCTCATTGGCGGTCGCGACGCGGATATAGCCCTGATCCTTGACGTCCTTCAGGCTGGTGGCGCCGGCGGCGGCAAGGCCGGCGACGAGAGCAATGGCGGAGAGACCCGCGATCTTTGAAAACGGCATCTGCAATTCTCCTCTGGTTGATGTTTCTCCGCATGCCGATTGCTTCGGCTTCTCTGGCGTCTGCGCGCCGGCGGCTTGGCTTGGACCGGTCGCCCGGACGAACGGGTCAGGGCGCCTCCCTCAGCACGGCGAGCACCGAAAGGCAGTCGCCGGCCTTGATCAGCCCGGGGACATGGCGGGCAGCGAGGATGCCGTCCATGGCGGCCTGATATTCGGCCGGGGCGAGTCCGGTCTTCCCGACGGGATGGACCCGGGCGATCACCTCGCCGGCCCGGACGGGCTCGCCGAGGTCGTGCTCGAAGACGATCAGCCCGTCGTCCTGGGCGAAGCTGAAGCAGTCGGCCGAGGGCATGTCGAGCCAGCTTGTCGGCGTCGTCTCTGGCGTTCCCGCGAGGATGCCGGCATGCCTCAGAAGATTGCTTGCTCCGCGCCGGGCGATACCGATGCTGCGCGCGCTCGCCGTCCCGGCGCCGCCGAGCTCGGTCGTGACGAAGACCTTGCCCATCTCCTCGACGGTGGTGTCGAGCATGCCGACGGCGTCGATCTCCAGCATCTTCATCGCGTAGGGTGCCGAGAAGGCGGCGACGGCTGCAAAGCAGCGTGCTTCCTGCGCCTTGTCCGGCAATTCATGCGCGGCGGCATAGGGCAGGAAATCAAGCGTCTTTCCGCCGGAATGGAAGTCGAGGACGATGTCGGCCAGCGGCACGAGATGGCGCGTGACGTAGTCGGCGATCTTCTCGGTGATATTGCCGTCCGGGCGCCCCGGAAAGCTGCGGTTCATATTGCCCTTGTCGATCGGCGAGGTCCGCGTCCCCGCCTGGAAGGCTGGATAGTTCAACGCCGGAACGATGATCACCCGGCCCGAGATCTCGGCCGGATCGAGCGCGCGCGCCAGCTCGAACAGCGCCGCCGGCCCCTCATATTCATCGCCATGGTTCGCGCCGGTCAGCAGCGCGGTCGGCCCGTCACCGTTCGCGATCACGCAGATCGGAATCATCACCGAGCCCCAGGCGCTGTCGTCGCGGCTATAGGGCAGGCGCAGATGGCCATGCTGGACGCCCGGCGCCGAGAGATCGATCGTCGGCGTAACCGGCGAGGGGCGGGGGGAAGCGGTCAGCATCGCCTCAAGCCTTGACGAAGAGCTGGCGCGGCACGTTCGACAGGCATTCGACGCCGGTCTCAGTGATCGCGATGCTTTCGGTGATCTCGAGGCCCATATCCTCGAGCCAGAGGCCGGTCATGAAATGGAAGGTCATGCCGGGCTTGAGCTCGGTTCGGTCGCCGGGCCTCAGGCTCATGGTGCGCTCGCCCCAATCCGGAGGATAGGACAGGCCGATCGGATAGCCGGTGCGGTTGTCCTTGATGATCCCGTAGTGCTTCAGCACGGCGAAGAAGGCGTTGGCGATGTCCTCGCAGGTGTTGCCGGGCTTTGCCGCGGCGAGGCCGGCTTCCATGCCTTCAAGCGTCGCCTTCTCGGCGTCGAGGAAGGCCTGCGTCGGCTTGCCGAGGAAGACGGTGCGCGAGAGCGGGCAGTGATAGCGCCGATAGGCGCCGGCGATCTCGAAGAAGGTGCCTTCGCCAAGGCGCATGGGCTTGTCGTCCCAGGTCAGATGCGGGGCGGAGGCATCGGCGCCCGAGGGCAGCAGCGGCACGATCGCCGGGTAGTCGCCACCGAACTCGGCCGTGCCGCGAATGCCGGCATCGTAGATCTCGGCGACGAGGTCGCATTTGCGCATGCCGGGTTCGACGACCTCGACAATGCGCTGGTGCATCAATTCGACGATGCGGCCGGCCTTGCGCATGTAGTCGAGCTCGGTCCTGCTCTTGACCGCGCGCTGCCAGTTCACCAGCCCCCCGGCATCCTTGAAACGGGCATTGGGCAGATGCTTCTGCAGGGAGCCGAAGGCCGCCGCCGAGAAGTAGTAATTGTCCATTTCGACCGCGATCGAGAGCCTGTCCCAGCCGCGCTCGGCGATGATCTGCGCCAGCAGATCCATCGGATGGCGCTCGCTCGACTGCACATAATGGTCGGGATAGCCGATGATGTTGTCATGGCCGATCCAAGCGGTGCGCCTGGCGCCATTCGCATCCTGCTTGCGGCCATACCAGATCGGCTCACCGGTCGGCGGCACTAGCACACATTGATGGACATAGAACGACCAGCCGTCATAGCCGGTGAGCCAGTGCATATTCGAGGGGTCGGTGACGACCATCAGCTCGACGCCGGCCCGATCCATGGCGGCGCGGGTCTTGGCGAGGCGCTCGGCATATTCCTCGCGGGTGAAGTTCAGGGTCACGGTCACGCGGCGTCTCCCGCTTCGGCTTTGGTGTCGATGGTCTGTCCCGCGCCCGTCTCGCGGGCGCGGGCGGCGGCCAGATTGGCGATCGCGGTGTCCTGCACGCCGGTTCCGGTCAGGTCCGCCAGCGTGATCTCGTCGGTGCGGGTCCGGCCGGGGCGCTTGCCAGCGATGATCTCGCCGAGCTCGGCAAAAGCCTGATCAGCCGTAGCGAGACCGGCGCGGATCGCATAGGCGAGTTCGCCGAGCCGCCGCGTCTGGCTGAGGCGATCGGCGACATAGGTCGCGCGGGCGAGGGCGGCCGGGTCGATCTCATTCTTATGCTCGCTGTCGGAGCCCATCGCAGTGACGTGCTGGCCGGGCTCGAGCCAGTCCGCCATCAGGATCGGCTGCTCAGCCGGTGTCGTGGTGATGATGACGTCGGCGCCTCGCGCAGCGGCCCGCGGATCGGCGGCGGCGGTGACGGGAAAGCCGAGCTTGCGGGAGAGATCGCTCGCGGCCTCATCTGCCCTTTGTGGATGACGCGCCCAGATCCGTGCCTCACGGATCGGCCGCACCAGCGCCAGCGCTTCGAGCTGGAGCCGCGCCTGCATGCCGGCGCCGAAGATGGCGGCGACCGCGGCGTCCGGCCGGGAGAGATGCCGCGCCGCGACGGCTCCGGCGGCGGCCGTCCTGACATCGGTGAGATAGCCATTGTCGAGAAGCAGCGCCTCGACCAGGCCGGTCCGGGCGCTGAACAGGATCATCAGCCCGTTGAGGCTGGGCAGGCCCAGCCTGGGATTGTCGAAGAAACCGGGACTGACCTTGATGGCGAAGCCATCGAGGCCCGGCACATAGGCCGTCTTCACATCGACCTCGCCGCGGTGCTCGGGAATGTCGAGCCGGAGGATCGGCGGCATGGCGACGGGCTTGGTCGCAAGCGCCGCGAAGGCTTCCTCGACACAGGCGACGGCGCTCAGATCGAGTCCGACGATGCGGCGCAGCTCCGCTTCGGTGAGGACGAGCATACGGCTCATGCGGTAGCTCCGGAAACGATGCGCCGGTGCACGGCTTCGTCGATGTTGCGGCCGGAGAGGATGAGAGCCGCCGGGCCCTGCGGCGCGACCTTGCCGGCGAGCAGGGCGGCGATGCCGACCGCGCCGGCGCCCTCGACGATCTGATCCTCGACAAGCGCGGCATGGCGGATGCCGGCCGCAATCCCGGCCTCGCTGAGCAGCACGACCTCGTCGATCAGGTCGCGGCACAGCGCAAAGGTGACGCGGTTGGAAAGGCCGATACCGCCGCCGAGAGAATCCGCCAGTGTCTCCTCCTCGACGATCTCGACGGGGCGGCCGGCCGCGATCGCGGCTGCCATGGCGGCGCCGCGTTCCATCGAGATGCCGATGACGCGAATTTTCGGGCGCAGTGCCTTGACGGCGACGGCGATGCCCGCTGCGAGCCCGCCGCCCGAGAGCGGGATCAGCACGCAGGCGAGCTCAGGCAAATCCTCGACCAGTTCGAGGCCGATCGTGCCCTGGCCGGCGACGACGTCAGGATGGTCGAACGGCGGGATCGGAGTGAGCCCGCGCTCGGCAACCAGCCGCTCGACCTCGATTTGCGCATCGTCCTGCGAGCGGCCGACGATATGGACCTCAGCGCCCAGCCCGCGGATCGCGTCGACCTTGTTCGCCGGCACCAGCGCCGACATGCAGATTGTGGCGGCAAGGCCGAGCTCGCGGGCGGTGTAAGCGACCGCGCGGCCATGGTTGCCGGTCGACGCGGTCACGAGTCCGCGCCGACGCTGGTCTTCACCCAAGGCCAGCACTGCGTTCATCGCGCCGCGCAGCTTGAAGGCGCCGATCGGCTGGCGGGTTTCGAGCTTCAGATGGACAGACTGGCCGCACAGGCGGCTCAGGGAAGGGGAGGCGATGAGCGGCGTGCGCCCGACCCGGCTGGCTATGCGCTCGGCGGCGGCTTCGATCTCGGGCAGCGCGACGGTGGCCGGCAGCGTGGCCGGTCGATCCGTCTCGGCAGTGAAAAGACGCGGTTTGGTCACCGTCATGTCTCCCTCGCTTGTCATGCTGCGAGGGGGAAAATTTCATGTCAATTATTATATTGTCATGATTCAATTATGCCGAATATGGTCCAAAGGCGGCAATGACACGGCAAAGTGGGTCTATTCGCCGCTGCCCTCAGCCGATCGCGCCGATGTCGAAAACCGGCGGAAGCTGCTCGAAAGTCTGGCCTATTGTCGTCAGCGTCCGGGCCAGCATCTCATGACTCATCCGCCCGCCCAGGCAAATGCGGATGCCGCCGCCATGGCTGGGGCCGGCAACGAACGGATCGGACGGCGTTACCGCCACGCGCCGGTCGGCGAGCGAGCGCACCAGGCCGTCCTCGGTCCAGTGCGCGGGGACCTTGAGCCAGGCGCAGAGCGAGAGCGAATGGCTCGAGGCGACATGGCTTCCGAGCGTCTCCGCGACGATGCGCTGGCGTGCCTTTGCCTCCTCGCGCTGAACAGCGAGCAGCCTTTGCGCCGTGCCGTCCTCGACCCAGCGCGTCGCGATCTCGGCTGGCAGATAGGTGCCGCTCCAGCTCGTCACGCGCAGGATCGAGGCGGCGCGGATCGAGTATTGCGGCGGCACCACCAGATAGCCGACGCGCAGGCCGGTCAGCACCGTCTTGGTGAAGCTGGTGAGGAAAAAGCCGAGATCGGGCAGCATCGCGGTGATCGACGGCAGCGGCTCGGGGATCAGCGGCTTGTAGACCTCGTCCTCGACCACGAAGACGCCGTGGCGCTGTGCGATCTCGGCGATGGCGCGGCGGCGCTCTGGGCCGGCGACATGGCTCGTCGGATTGTTGAGCGTCGGGATGAGGACGAGCGCACGGACGCGGCCGGCGCGGCAGGCGGTCTCGAACGCATCTGGGCTGATGCCTTCCTCGTCGGTCGGCAAGCCCTTGAGGCTGAAGCCGAGGACGTTGGCGAGGCCGATGACGCCGTGATCGGTCAGGTTCTCGGTCAGCACGAGGTCGCCGGCGCGCACCACGCAGGCCAGCGCCAGGAAGAGCGCATGGGCCGCGCCATTGGTGATCAGCACGCGCTCGACTGACGTCTCGACGCCGATAGGTCCAAGCCAAAGACGCGCTGCTTCGCGATGGCGGTCGAGGCCGGCGATCGGCCGGCATGGCCGCATGAAGGCGCTGGTGTCGTCCTCGGCCAGCGCCGCCAGCGCCTGGCGCGAGGCTGCCTCATGCGCATCGAGATAGACGCCGCGCACGATCGAGAGATCGACGACTTCCGTCGGGCTGCGGTCGAGCATCAGCCGCCCGGCCTGCTCGGTGACGCGGCTCTTCACGAAGGTTCCGCGTCCGACCTCGCCGCTGAGATAGCCGAGGCGCTCAGCCTCCTTGTAGCTGAGGCTGACGGTCTGGACGGAGATTCCGAGTTCGCGGGCGAGTTCGCGATGGGTCGGCATCCGGTCCATCGGCTTCAGGACGCCGGCGTCGATATCGGCGATGATGCGCTCGGTCAGCGCTGCGTGCTTGGTCGCGCCCTTCTGCTTCGTCAGGACCGGGCGCCATTCGACGGCGTTCTCCACAACCGGGGAAAGCCTGTTGCCGGAAGGCCGGTCGGCTTGACGTAACATGGGATTGTCTCGTTCTTAGAGCGCAGCATTCATGACATTATGCACCTGCGGCTCCAGAAGATGAAGCTCGATCCCATCGACCTGAAGATCGTCGCGGCGCTGCAACGCGACGGCCGCATGACCAAGCTCAAGCTTGCCGAAACGGTGGCGCTGTCGCCGGCGGCATGCTGGGAGCGGCTGCGCCGGATGGAAGAGGCCGGCGTGATCAAGGGCTACACCGCTATCGTCGATCTGGAACCCGATGCGCCGCGAACCACTGTGATCGTCGAGATCAGCCTGAAGAGCCATCAGCAGGCGGATTTTCGCCGCTTCGAAGAGGCCGTGGCCAGGGAGCCGGCCATCGTCGCCTGCGACGCCACCGGCGGCGGCATCGACTACATCATGCGCGTGGTCACGCCCGACATCGACAGCTATCAGCGCCTGATCGACCGCCTGCTCGATCCCGCGATCGGGATCGAGCGCTACTATACCTATGTCGTGACCAAGAGCGTCCCACTCGTCGAAGCGCACTCTTTTCCGCAGGGGCACTTCCAGGTCATGAAATGAATGCAAGTGGGCACGTCGGCTTTTTGGTAATCGCCTGACGTTCACGGCCGGCCGGCATCGTTGACCTCTTCAACGGTAAGCGCGTGCGCGTTTCCGACCGCCAGGAGTTCTGGGCGAGCCCGACCGCGGAGAACGAAGCAAGGGCGACCTCGCACCTGACCTTCGCGCCTGTTGCCATCGAGCCGTCCGACCAGGAGGCGCGCAATCCCGAACAGGGCAATGACGATGACCGCAGCGATGATTTGCGCCTGCAAGGCCGCATGGGCGTACACCATCGCCGCGTAGCCGCTGGTCTGCGGGCGCGGACCGCTTCGCCAGTGGCCGATGAGGTCGAGCGCGAGCGCTCCGGCAAGGACGGTTGCCCCGGCAAGGAGAAGCAGGGCCACCAGCCCCGTGCGCCGCGCGCTGCGATCGAGAAGATGATGGGCGCCTGCGAGCAAGACGCCGCTGAGGCCGAAGGCTGCGAACGACAGCCAGGCACCCGCTGGAGACGGCAGGCCGGACCGTCGCGGCCATCCTTCGGGCGCCACCGTCCAGAGATAGAGGAAGCCGAACAGATAGGAGAGGTAGAGCGCAGCGGCGACGAGCAGCAGGATGACCATCGCCCACCAGCTGTGCGTGACTGGCCCCGAAGCGTAGGTATCGCTCGACGGATCGCCGCTGCCGTCGTGGCGCTCCCGTGATGAACCTGACCCATAGCGCATCCTTCCAACTCTGCGAAAAGTCTGCACCATCAAAACACGGGATCAAACACCTAGTCAGCTGCTCGGCCGCCCGATCAAGATCGTATTCTTCCAGGGCAGCCTCGCAGAGAATGTGCAAATTGAGGCCGATACGTTCCGCTATTTTAAAACACTGTCTGCGGCCTGACGACTTGGACGTTGCCGTCAGTCACAAAAGGCATGTCGACCGGCCACGGCGCCGCTGCTGCTTCTGCTGCTGATCGCCTATTTCGGGCTCTCCGCCATCGGACTCGATATCGGCGCGCTGCTGTCGAGCGCGCTGGCGATGACGCTTTATGCCGGCTCCTATTTCACGACGATCTGGCTCGCCGCGATCCGCGCCGTGCCGAAGGGGCAGTGGGAGGGCGCTTCCGCGCTTGGCCTGACGCGCGCGCTCAGGATGCGGCTGGTGATCCTGCCGCAGGCGCTGCGGACCGCGCTGGCGCCGAGCTGCGGCTTCGTCGTCCAGGTCATCAAGAACACCTCGCTCGCCTCGATCGTCGGCTTCATCGAGCTGACGCGCGCCGGCCAGATCGTCAGCAACGCGACCTTCCAGCCGCTGCTCGCCTTCGGCGCCGTGGCGGCGGCCTATTTCGTGATGTGCCTGCCCTTCACCCTGCTCTCCGAATGGCTGGAGCAGCGCCAGGCCCGCTCCCACTGAAACCGTGGTCCGTCAACGCAAGAAGAGGGGAAAGTGACGATGACGATGAAGTCCGGAAACTGGCTGCGCAGCCTTGTGGCCGTGATCCCGCTCGTGCTGGCCGGCGCGAGCGCCCAGGCCCAGACACTCGACGCCGTGCTCAAGCGCGGCAAGGTGCTGGTCGGGGTGAACACGGCCTCGCCACCCTTCGGCACGACCAATGCCGAGATGCAGCCCGACGGCTACGACGTCGAGATCGCCAAGATGCTGGCGAAGGAGCTCGGCGTCCAGCTCGAGATCGTGCCGGTGACCAACGAGAACCGCATCCCGAGCCTGCTGACCGGCAAGGCCGACGTGATCGCCTCGACGCTGCAGATCACGCCGGAGCGCGCCAAGTCGGTGCTGTTCACCGCGCCCTACGGCATGCATGAATCGATGGTGATCGGCCCGCCGGAGCTAAAGGTGACGCAGCTCTCCGACCTCGCCGGCAAGCGCGTCGGCGTCGCGCGCGGCTCGGCCTATGCCAATCTCATCGCCCAGGCGAACATCCCGGGCCTGCAGCTCGTCCAGTTCGCCGACGACAGCGCCAATCTCAATGCGCTCGTCGCCGGGCAGGTCGATGCGGCCGGCACGGTCTCCTATCTCGCCTCGGAGCTGAACAAGCGCTATCCCGACAAGAAGTTCGAGCGCAAGCTGACGATGACCAGCAATGTCTATGCGATGGGCGTGCGCCGCGGCGATTTCGACTTCCAGCGCTGGGTCAACACCTTCCTGTTCGTGAACATCCTGAACGGGTCCATCCCCAAGGCCTATGAGAAGTGGATGGGCGACGCCTGGAAGCCGCTTCCGGCGTTCTGATGAGATACGCAGACCGAGCGGCCCGATCGATCAGCGCCGCTCGGTCTGGGGTTGCCAATTGTGCAACATCGCGTCAATCCGACCGCCGGCAACCAGTGACAGGTGAGTCCGCTCCCAGGCGAGGCGCGAAGTTACGCCATTGGCGCTCAGGAGAGGGGCTGACCCCTGCGCTGCGGGTAGCCGATACGGTGCGGCTCGTTAGCCTGCATCAAAGACGATCGCGAAATGCAGCCTCTTTGCTGTGTGGCCTGCTTCCTCAACGAACGAAGGTGGTCAGCGGACCAGCGTCCGGCCGCTCGGAAGCGCAAGGGAGTTCAAGCACCTATCGAGCTTTGGCGGGCCGCTGACGATTATGGCGTGTCGAGACGAAAGCCGGAAGCCGGTCTGATCGGTGACCGGCGCGCGGTTTTGCCGCGGGTTGGACGAACGGGGGGATCCACGTTCAGCCAAGGCGGAAGCCGCCCTCTGCCGTTGCTGTTCTCGGTGACTTTGTAGGTAGCACTGCGGAAGATTATTCTTAGAATAATTATTATCTATGCCGTTTCACTTGCTAATGTCGCCCGGAAGATTACAGGCCAAGCCGTTCCTATTTTCGGTCACCTCCAATGCCACGACTATCAACGCTGGCGGTTTTCCTCGCAGCCCTTCTCGCGTGGCATGTGGCAAGCACGCAGGGCTGGGTCACACCCTTCCTGCTGCCGTCTCCGCAAACCGTGTTCGAGACGCTCGTGGAGCTGTCCAGCTCCGGCGTCCTTATGAAACATGCGCTGGTCAGCCTGCGGCGCGTGGCCTTCGGCTATCTGCTCGCGATCGGATTGGCCGTTCCCGTCGCGCTGCTGTTCAGTGTGAGCCGAACTTTGCGCCGCGCGATCGAGCCGCTGTTGGAGTTTCTCCGGCAGATACCGCCGCTTGCCATGATGCCGCTATTGATCCTGTGGCTCGGCATCGGGGAGACACAGAAGATCGGGATCATCGTCCTGTCCTGCTTCTTCCCGATATTCTTGGGTGTCCGCGGCGGCATCGCCGCCGTTGACCGCAAACTCATTGATGTCGGAACGGTCTACAGTTTCACTCGGACCGAGATCATACTGCGGATCGTCCTGCCTTCGGCCCTGCCGTCGATCGTGGTCGGACTGCGCATCGGCCTAGGCTATAGCTGGCGCGCCCTCGTCGGCGCCGAGCTGATAGCGTCGTCCGCAGGGCTTGGCTACATGATCGTCGACGCGGAAAACCTGGCGCGCACCGATATCGTGCTGGCGGGCATCCTCGTGATCGGCATGCTCGGCCTGATCAGCGATCACCTGCTCCGATACCTCATCCGTCGCAAGGCGAGCTGGCTGTCCGGCGATCTGGAGATGGCGCGTGCTTGAGGCGCTCCAGCTCGGCAAGGCCTATCGGCTGGGCGAGACGAAGGTCGTCGCCCTCGCCGACGTCGATCTCTCCTTCCCGCATGGGTCGATCACGACGGTGGTCGGCCGCAGCGGCTGCGGCAAGACGACCTTGCTGCGCCTCCTTGCCGGGCTCGAACAGCCGACCAGCGGCGAGCTGCGGCGTCAGGACGGTCCCGTGCGGACGGGCGTCGTTTTCCAGGAAGCACGATTGATGCCCTGGCTCGACGCGCTCGGGAATGTCGCTTTCGGTCTGCGCCGACGCTTTCCCCCTTCCGTCACGGAGGAGCGCAGCCGGGCCGCTCTCGCGACTGTCGGCCTGTCCGCCTTCGCCGATGCCATGCCGAGCCAGCTCTCGGGCGGCATGGCGCAACGCGTCGCCATCGCCCGAGCCCTGGTGACAGAGCCCGATCTGCTGCTGCTCGATGAGCCCTTCGCAGCGCTGGACGCCTTCACCCGCCGCGTCATGCAGAACGAGCTGATCGCGATCTGGCAGGAGAAGCGCCCGACCATCGTCTTCGTCACCCATGACGTCGAGGAGGCGGTCCTGCTCGGCCAGCATGTGCTCGAGCTCGATCGCGGCCGAGTCGTCGGCCATGAGCCGGTCGATCTGCCGTTTCCGCGCGACCCAACAGCCGCATCCTTCAACGACCATCGTCGGCGCATCCTCGCCAATCTCACCTCACCCGCGCGGGAGCCGAATTCTGCTCCCGCCATTGAAAAGGAGACGTTCTCGTGAAACTGCTCGCTTCCCTGAGCCTTGCGCTCACATTGCTGATCGGCCCGGTCGCAGCGGTGGACAAGCCGAAAACGGTCCGCGTCACCTATGTGACCGCCCCCTTCAACGTGCCGTCCATCGTGATGCGCGAGAAGGGCTATCTCGACGAGGCCTTCGCCAAGTTCGGCATCAAGGTCGAGAATCCCGAGATAACATCGGGTGCCCAGCAGACGCAGGCGCTCGCGGCCGGCGAGATCGACATCGCCAGCGTGCTCGGAGGCACCTCGGCGATCCTCGCGCGCGCGAATGGCGTCGATCTCAAGGTCGTCGCGGCCTATGCGCGCTCGCCCAAGGCCTATTTCCTGATGACCCGCGCCGACGGCCCGGCGAAGATCGCCGATCTCAAGGGCAAGAAGATCGCGGGGCCGAAGGGCACGGTGCTGAACCAGCTGCTGGTGGCGGCGCTCGCCTCGCAGAAGCTGACGCTGAACGACGTCGAATACATCAACATGGATCTGCCGGCGGCCCGCGCCGCCCTTCTAGCCGGCCAGGTCGACGTCGCCACGCTTGCAGGGGCCAACGTCACCCTGGTGGAGAAGGCGGGCGGCAAGGCCCTGACCAGCGGCGACGGGCTGATCAAGCCGACGACGGTGATCGGCGCTCGCGCGGCCTTCGCCGATCAGCATCCCGATCTGCTCGCGGCCTATTTCGAGGCGCATCGGAAGGCCCTGGATTTCATGGCGAGGAATCCCGAAGAGGCGCTGGCGATCGCCGCGAAGGAGCAGAAAATCTCGATCGAGGACGCGCGGGCGCAAATGCCCCTGTATGACTTCGCCCCAGCGATGACCGCGGCGGATGTCGCCAACCTCGCCGAAGACCAGGATTTCATGATCCAGGCGGGCATGCTGCCCAAGGCCAAGGCGATCGACATCAAGACGAACCTCATCGCTCCGTCCGCCTTCACCCTGAAGTAAGCCCGCAGGGCGCCGGTCCTTCCACGGCCGGCGCCATCGCTTTCGGTTCAAGCATCATGCGTCTTTCGATTCTCGATCCTCTCGTTCTGCCGAAAGGCGGTACTTCCGGCGACGCCCTGCGAACGGCCGTCCGCATGGCGCAGGCCGCAGAGCGGCTGGGCTTCACCCGCTATTGGATCGTCGAGCATCACGACGTCGCCTTTGAGGCCAATCCCGCGCCCGAGGTCTTCGCCGCGGCGCTGGCCGGCGCGACCTCGCGGATCAGGATCGGGGTCGGCGGCGTGCTGCTGAACCATTACAGCCCCTACAAGGTCGCGGAGGCGATGCGCACGCTGAACGCGCTGTTCCCGGGCCGCATCGATGTCGGCATCGGTCGCGCCACGGCAGGGCCGGCCGCCGACCGCGCGCTGCAGCGCCTGCGGGAGGCTGAGCCACCGGACGATCATGCCGCCCAGGTCGAGGAACTGATCGGCTGGCTTGGCAATGACCTGCCCGCCAGCTCGCCGTTTCATGGCATCCGCATCATGCCGGACGAGCCGCCCGGTCCCTTGCCGTGGATTCTGGCGGTCAGCGAGGAAAGTGCCGAAAGAGCCGCTTCCCTGGGCCTTGGCCTTGCCTGCAGCGCCTTCCACAAGCCGGAACAGGCGCCGCACGCGGCGGCTGCCTATGCGAGGAATTTCACCCCCTCGCGCTACGCCGCCGGCATCAGTGCGCCGCAGGCCTTCATCGCGGCGCGCGTCATCATCGGAGAAACCCAGGAGGAGGCCGAGCGGCTCGCCATGCCGGTGCGCGCGGTGTTCAAGCTCCGGCGCTCACCGGAACGGGTCATGGTTCCGCATTTGCCGGAACTCGGCGAATCCATCGCAGTCATGGATGGAATGATCCGCGCCGAGACCGCGGACTGGCCTGCCTATATCGTCGGCGCGCCCGAGCAAGTGAAGATGACGTTATTGCGTATGGCGGATGCAACCGGGATCGACGAGTTCATGGTCCAGGATTTCCTTGACGACCCGGACCTGCGCTTGCGCAACTATGAGCTTCTGGCCGCAGCTCTAAGGTTGAAACCGCAAGGATTCCCCTTGGAACTTTCTCATAACGAAATGTTTGATCCCGGGTTTTGATGGCGCAGTCTTTTCGCGCGAGTGGAAGGATGCGCTATGGCCAGGTTCACCCCGGGAGCGCCCCGATGATCGCGCCTGCTCGGCCACGATCCGCATGGCCGCGAAGCGGGCCTTCAGCGGCCCCTTGGTCCCACGCCGCCAGCTCGGCGCGCGCCAGGGTCTGGCGGTTGGCGTTCTCCAGGGCCGAGGCGTATCGCGGCGCGACCCCGACCGAGCGCTCGCCCTTCTTCGGCAGCGCCGTGTCGTCGACGACCAGCCAGGCCTCGGCGCCGCCGACCATCCTGTCGGCCTCGGCGAGCAGGGCCTCCTCCAACGCCGCCGCGTCCCAGATGCCGCCGGCTACGAAGTGATGAAGCTGGTCGCAGCCGACGCCACCGTCGCGGGCCGCCATCGGCTGGATGCCCTTGCGGTCGCCGGCGCCGATCAGCCCCGCCGCATGGGCCGGACACATCCGCGCCCGCACCTTGTGCCGCAGCGCAGCGAGAAAGGGGCGAGCCAGCGTTCGAGGTCGGACTTCCAGCTCTCGTCCATGGCCGGCCCTCCAGAAAGCCGACCACCCATGAATCACGCAAACCACGCCGCGGGAATCCCAAAAACGCCAGCCGTCTCAAAAAATCCGCCAAAGTGCTAAAGCTTGCATACAAACTCGAGAAAGACGTCGCGCGGGAAGTTTCATTTTCGCACCCCTTGAGATCGCGGAGCCGAGCCTCGTCGAAATGAGAGCTGTGATCGATGGCGATCCGGTCGAGGCGAGCCTGGGATCCCTCCGGATCGTAGCCAGGTGAGCGAACAGCAGGTGCCGGCGCCGCCTGCCGTGCATCAGCATTCGTTGCGCGGATTCAGGATGTCTCGCAGGTGGTCGCCCACCATGTTGATCGCCACCACCGTCAGCAGCAGGGCCACTCCCGGGTAGAAGCTGATCCAGAACTTGCCCGAGAGCATGTACTGGTAGCCGTTCGCGATCAGCATGCCGAGCGAGGGCTCGGTGACGGGCACGCCGAGTCCGAGGAAGGACAGGGTCGCTTCCAGAGCGATGGCGCGTGCGACCTGAACGGTCGCGATGACCAGCAGGGGCGTCAGGCAGTTGGGCAGCAGGTGCCGCAACAGGATCCGCGTCGACGACGCCCCCATGGCCGTCGCGGCCTCGATATATTCCTTGCGGCTCTCGATCAGAGCGCTCGCGCGGGCGGTCCGGGCATAGGTCGCCCACTCGACGATCACCAGCGCCAGGACGACATTGGCGATGCCCTTGCCCAGGAAGGCCAGGATCATCAGCGCGATCAGGATCGCCGGGAAGGAAAGCTGCAGGTCGACCAGGCGCATGATGGTCGTCTCGACGCGGCCGCCGGCATAGGCAGCGAAGAGCCCGAGGATCGCGCCGATCGTCGCCGCGGCGACGGCCGACGTCACGCCGACGAAAAGCGATATCCGCAGGCCGTAGAGAATGGCCGAGAGCATGTCGCGGCCCTGCGTGTCGGTCCCGAGCCAGTAGGTCATGCCGGTGGCCGCCTTGGATCCCGGCGGGAGGCCGCCGTCGAGGATGTCGAGCTGCGTCAGGTCATAGGGGTTCTGCGGCGAGACCCAGGAGGCGAACACGGCCAGAAGCACGACCGTGGCGAGCAGTGCCAGCCCGGCGAGCGCCGTCCGCGAGGCGGTGAAGGCTCGCAGGAACCGGTGCGTCGGCGTGATCGGCACGGGCGTCCCGGACTGCTTCGGCACGGAAGCGCTCATCGGCCGACCCTCACGCGCGGATCGAGCAGCGTGTAGATGCTGTCGACGATCAGGTTGATGATCACGAACAGCAGCACGATGATCATCAGGTAGGCGACGATCATTGGCCGGTCGAGCACATGGATGCTGTCGATGATCAGCTTGCCCATTCCCGGCCAGGCGTAGATCGTCTCGGTGACGACGGAGAAGGCGATCACCGACCCGAATTCGAGCCCGACGATAGTCACGACCGGGATCAGGATGTTGCGGAGCAGGTGTCGCCAGACGATGGCACCTTCCGACAGTCCTTTGGCCCGCGCCGTGCGGATGTAGTCCAGCGGAATGATCTCCCTCGTCTCGGCCCGCACCAGTCGCATGACGAGGGAAATCTTGAACAGGGCGAGGTTGAGCGCAGGCAAGGCGAGATGCTGCAGGCCGTTCAGCGTCAGGAACGACCATTGGATGCCGAAGAGCTCGCGGGTCTCGCCGCGACCGCCGGAGGGAAACCAGCCGAGTTGCACCGCGAACACCATGATCAGCAGCAGGCCGACCCAGAAGCCCGGCAGCGAGAAGCCGAGGATCGAACCGGTCATGATCGCCTTGGATACGGGAGAACGCGGCCGCACCCCGGCATAGAGCCCCAGCGGAATGCCGATCACGACGGCGATCAGCATCGCAGTGACGGCGAGTTCGAGCGTCGCCGGCATGCGCTGCAGGATGATCTGCAGGGCGGGCTCGTTATAGACGAAGCTGCGACCGAGATCGCCACGGAGCGCCCCGCCCAGGAACGAGAGATACTGGACCCAGAGCGGCCGGTCGAGTCCGAAGGCCGCGATCGCGCGCAGGCGCTCGCCCTGATCGGCGTCCTGCGAGATCAGGGTCTCGACGGGATCGCCGATGACGCTGATGCCGAGGAACACGATCACGGTCATCGCCAGGACGACGAAGCAGGCCTGCAGCAGCCTGCGCAGGAACCAGGCGCTCATGCCTGCTGCCCGCGGTCAGGGAGGCCTGCGAATATGGGAAAGCGCGACATGAGCGTCTCTCGCGAAACGGGGCAGGCGCAGTCAGCGGCCGATCTTGTGGCCGGAGCGATCGAGGTCGAAACAGGCATCGACGCTGCGGCTGAGATCGCTCTTCTTGATGCGCTGCGTCGGCGTCTTGGGGAACTCGTCGATGCCTTCGATATAGCGCGGAATCTGGAAGTACGGCATCCGCTCCTCGCACCAGCGGATCAGCTCCAGCGGGTTGGCATGCTGCCCGGGCACGACCCGTATGAAGAGTTTGAGGTCGTCGTCGCCCATCTCGCTGGGCACCCCGATCAGCGCGCATTCCTCGATCGCGTCATGGGTCAGGACGATCCGCTCGACCTCCCAGGCCGAGATGTTGACGCCGCGCCGGCGCACGCTGTCCTTCTTGCGGCCGGCATAGAAGAGAAAGCCGTCCTCGTCGCGGCGTGCCAGATCGCCGGTCGAGAACCAGCCATCCCTGACGAGAGCGGCCCCCGCCTCCTCCATCCGGAAATAACCCTTGAAGGCGAGCCCCGCCTCGAGCGGGCGCACGACGATCTCCCCGGTTTCCCCGACGGGCGCCTCCTGCCCGTCCTCGTTTAGCAGCCGCACGTCGTAGAAGGGCAGCGGGCGTCCGCAGGACCCCAGCCGTCCCTCCGGATTGATGGTGACGAAGGTCGTCATCTCGGAAAGCCCGTAGCCCTCCCTCAGCACCACGCCGAAGCGCTCCTCGAAGGCGCGCCAGACGTCGACCGGGCAGCCGCCGCCCCAAGCCATGCGAACCTTGTGTTCGCGGTCCCGCGGACTTGTGGGCTGCTTGAGCAGCAGGGGCAACACGCCGCCCAGATAGTGGATATGGGTCACGTCGTACTGGCGGACCTGCTCCCAGAAGCGGGAGGCGCTGAACCGCTCGACCATTGCGAGCGTGATCGGTTTCATGAGCGCCGCGATCAGCACGGCGACGCCCGCGCCGTGATGCAGCGGCTCCCAGAGCAGGAAGACGTCACCCTGCTTCGCGCCGGTGAGCGCGAGCGTGCCCATCGGCCCTGCGCGCAGGCTACGGTCGCTCTTGAGCACGCCCTTCGGTTCGCCGGTTGTCCCGGAACTCGGCGTGATGGCGATGACGTCGTCAGCCGCGACCTCGACCTGCGGCCGGGCCGGCGAAGCAGCCTCGATCACTTCCGCGAAGCCGGCCTGACCGGCCGCGCCGCGCCAGACGACGCGCAGCCCGGTGACCCGCTCGCTCACCGGGGCCAAGGCCTCGGCATAGGAGTGGTCGGCGATCAGCGCATGCGGCTCGAAGCGGTCGAAGACGAAGTCGAGCGAAGCGCCTTTCAGGTGGACATTGACGGGGATCCGGACGAGGCCGGCCTTCGCGAGCGCGAAGATCGCGACGATATGGTCGGGATGGCTCGGCAGCATCACTGCGACGCGGTCGCCCTTGCGCAGCCCGGAATCGAGGAGAGCGTTGGCCAGGCGGTTGATCCGCTCATTCAGGACGCCGACGGTCCAGTCGCGTCCGTCGAACTGGCAGTAGACATGCTCGGGGTCCTGCTGCGCGCGTGCATCCCAGAGCTGCCCGATCGTGATCTCGCTGGTCTGCATGTCATGTCCCCGCGCGCCCAGACCGGCCGGCCTTCTGAGGCCGCACGACCCAAAGGTATCGGCTAACAATAATGATGATTGAATATTGATATTTGCATCGGAGTCGTGTCAAGCCTTCGAGCGAGGGATAACGGGAGCGCGGCAAGGATGTCGGATATCGAGCTGGAGCGACGTGGCAGCGTCGCCGTGGTCGCCATCAATCGCCCCGCCAAGCGCAACGCCCTCAATGGCGAGGCCTGGCGCGCACTTGGCGCGGCCTTCACCGCCCTGCGCTCCGACGACGGCGTCCGCGCCATCATCCTCACCGGCCGCGGCGGCGCCTTCTGTGCCGGCGACGAGATCGGCGCCTTTGCCGCGGTCCGCTACGACCCGCCGGCGCGCCAGTATTACTGGGATGGGATCATGGCCTGCTACGCGGCCGTATCCGCCGCCCGCGTGCCGGTGATCGCCGCCGTGAGCGGCCCTTGCGTCGGCGGCGGCTGTACATTGGCGCTCAGGGCCGACTTCCGCCTGGCGGACGCCACCGCCCGCTTCGGCGTGCCGCCGGCCAAGCTCGGCCTCGTCTACCCCGCCGAGAGCACGCAACTCCTGGCGGCAACGGCCGGCCTCACCATGGCGCGGCACATGCTCTACACCGGCGCGCCGATCGATGCTTCGGCGGCGCTCGCCTGCGGGCTTGTATCGGAAATCGTCGAGGATGACGTCGTCGATGCCGCGCTGCGCCTGGCCGAGCCGATCATCGCCAATGCGCCGCTTTCGATTCAGGCCGCGAAGCTCGCCTGCGACGCCATCCAGCAAGGCCGGTTCGCCGAAGCCGCGGCAGCGGTGGGCAGGCTATCCGACGAGGCCGACCGCAGCGAGGATTATCGCGAGGGCTCGCTTGCCTTCGCCGAGAAACGCAAGCCGGTCTTCACCGGCCTCTGACGCGCGACCTGCTCAGGATTTCCGTCATAACCAGCGTGTCCGTTCTCGTCGACGCCAATGTCTTCGCCGCCCTCTTCGATGCGTCGGCCGATCCGCTGCGGGTTTTCATGGAGACGCCGGAGGGGCGGGTGATCCGCTTCGGCGAGGTGCCAGAGATCACGGCGCGCTATGCGCAGCTGCTGACCGCGCATGGTGTCGCCAAGGGGCGCCTCATGGGCGGTGTCCTCGAGAAATCGCCCGAGGGAATTCTGCTTTATCTGGCGGCATGCCGCCTCGGCGCGGTCTATCTGCCGATCCATATCGGACTGACCGACGCCGAGATCGGGCACATCATCCGCGATGCGGACCCTGCGCTGGTGGTTTGCGACCCCGCTCGCCGGCAGGCCCTCGCAGACGCCGGCGCGCGGGCTGTCCTGACGCTGGCCGCCGACGGCTCCGGCAGCCTTGCGGCGGAAAGCGCCCATCTGCCCGGCCTGGCCGAACTTGCGGCCGTGGCGGCACATGACCCCAACGCCATGGTCTATACCTCGGGCACGACAGGCAAGCCCAAGGGCGCGCTGCTCTCCGCCGGCAGTGTGATCTGGAACGCGCGCTCGCTGGCCGAGTGCTGGCAGATCACCGCGGACGATGTCCTGCTGCACGCCAACCCGATGGCCTATGGCCTTTTCGGCACGACGACGCCGGCGATGGCCGGCGGCGCGTCGATGATTCTGCTGCCGAAATTCGAGACCGACCCGGTGATCGCACAGCTGCCCCGCTCGACGATTTTCGCCGGGGTCCCGACCTATTACAGCCGGCTGATGGCCGATCCGCGCTTCGATCGCCAGCTCTGCTCGCGCATCCGGCTCTTCGTCACGGGTTCGGCACCGATGCGTGCCGATGCGTTCGACGCTTTCGCAGAGCGTAGCGGTCATCGGCTGCTTGACCGCTATGGCTTGACCGAAGCGCTGATCGTAACCTCGAACCGTGTCGAGGATCGCCGTCGGCCGGATACGTCGGGCTCGCCCTTGCCGGGTTCGCAGATCCGCCTCGTCGATGCTGGCGGCGCGTGCGTCCCGACCGGTGAGGTCGGAATGATCGAACTGCTGCAACCCTATCCCTTCCTCGGCTACTGGCATGATGCCGAGAAGACGGGGAAAGCCTTCCGCGAAGGCTGGTTCGTGACCGGCGACTTCGGGCGGATCGACGAGGCCGGCTGTGTCAGCGTGCTCGGGCGTGGTGCCGACCTCATCATCACCGGCGGGCTCAACGTTTATCCGAAGGAGGTCGAAGTCGAGCTCAACGCGCTCGACGGCGTGCTGGAAAGCGCCGTCATCGGCGTGCCTCATCCCGATTTCGGTGAGGCGGTGCTGGCGGTCGTGCAACTTTCCAGCGCTGCCCCAGCTTTCGATCCGACCTCCGCACTGACCGAGCTGCGGGCCTGTCTGTCGGGCTACAAGGTGCCCAAGCGCATCGAGGTTCTGCCGGAGATACCGCGCAACACCCTCGGCAAGATCCAGAAAAATCTCCTGCGCCAGCGCTTCCTGACCGCGTTCGATCCCGCGGCTCGCGCTTGAGGACGAGGGCGAAGCTGCTACAGCTACCCACTGATCGGAGGACGAACGAACGATGGCCGGGCTGCCGACTTCTAGCGACAGGACGCTGCCGGCTGCCGCGACGCCTGGTCAAGCCGGGCCGGAGATCGACGAGCGTCTGTTCGTCGCCTCCGTCGCGAAGGCGATGAAGGTCCTCGAGGCGTTTGATCGCTCGACGACCAATCTCAGCCTCTCCGACATCGCGCTCCGTACCGGGCTTGGCCGCAGCGCCTCGCAGCGATTCATCTACACACTGGAGCGGCTCGGCTATCTCGACCGCGACGAGCCGACCAAGCGCTACGCCCTTTCGCGCAAGGTCTTCCGCTTCGCCCACCATGCCGCCGGCTCGAATGCGGGCCTCGAAGCCGCCTTTCCGGCGATGCGGGATCTTGCCGAGCAGACCCGCGAAACGATTTCCTGGGTCGAGGTCGACGGCACCGATATCGTGATCATCGCAACGATCGCGAGCACGCACATCTCCTCGGTCAACCTGCCCGTCGGGACGCGGTTTCCGGCGTTGTCGTCATCCTCGGGGCAGATGCTGCTCGCGCATTCCGCACCGAGCCATGTCGAGAAGGTCTGGGCCGCATCGCATGAATCGGTCTCACTGCGCACCAAGGCGACCAATCCGGCAGAGATGATGCGGATACTCGAGACGGTCAAAGGTATCGGCTTCGCCGTGACCGAGAAGAGCATGGAGCAGGGAAGCATCTCGGTATCGGCCCCGGTGCATGACCGTGCCGGTCGCGCCATCGGCGCCATCAATCTGTCGACGCTGACCACGCGCTACGATCGAGGTTTGGCGACCAGGGAACTGGCCCCCCTCGTCACGCGCGCCGCCCTCAAGGCGACGGACGGCCTGATCGGCTAAGTCGCCGCGCCTCCGCAGCGTGATCGCGGCGTCATCGAGCCTGCGGTTCCCGCTCCGCGGCTCGGAGCTTTGGCAATTCCGGACTTTCGCGAACCGTGTCTCCGACTGTCTTGACAGCGCGCCAGAATTGTCCTTAAATAATTATTATTATATACCAATAATAGGGGGATGGGGCATGATCTGGCTTACCGACCGTCCGGCGTGGCAGTTCGCGCTCGTTTCGGGCTTCCTTCTTGCCTTCGGTTCCACCAGCGCATTCGCCGAGAAACTGACGATCGGCATTGGCGGCTCGGTGAATTCGATCGACCCGCATTTCTACAGCACGACCCCGAACAACCTGGTCGCGTTCCATATGTACGACCGGCTGGTCGGTCGCAGCCCCGACGGCAAGCTGATGCCCGCTCTCGCGACCGAGTGGAAAGCGATCACGCCCACGACATGGGAGTTCAAGCTCCGCGAAGGCGTGACATGGCATGACGGCAAGCCCTTCACGGCGGACGACGTCGCCTTCACCCTGAAACGCGCCATCGACGTTCCGAACAATCTCGGCGGCTTCGCCGGCATCATCCGCCCGATCACGGCCGCGGAGGTGGTCAGCCCGACCGTCATCCGGCTGACGACGGCCTCGCCGGTTCCCAACCTGCCGAGCGACCTGACGCGGCTCGCCATCGTGTCGCGCCACGTCGGAACGAACGCCAGCACGGCCGACTACAACAGCGGCAAGGCCGCGATCGGGACCGGTCCGTTCAAACTGGTCACCTACGTGCCCGGCGAACGCATCGAATTTGCGCGGAACGACAATTGGTGGGGGCCGAAGCCGGCTTGGACGACGCTCACCATCCGGCTGCTTCCCAACGCAGCCGCCCGGACCGCGGCACTGCTCTCGGGCGACATCGACCTGATCGACTCGCCTTCGGCCAGCGACCTGCCGCGGCTGGAGAAGACCGCCAACATTTCCGTCTCCTCCGTCGCCGGCATGCGCGTCAACTACGTCGTCCCGATGATCAAGCCGGCCGAGGACGCGCCGGCGGTGACAGACAAGAAGGGCACAAAGCTCGATCCGTCGCCGCTGGGCAACCAGAAGGTCCGCGAGGCGCTGTCGCTGGCGATCAATCGCACCGGCATCGCCGATCGCATCCTGCTCGGCACCGCGACCCCGACAGGCCAGTGGCTGCCCGCCGGCATCATGGGTTACGACGCCAAGACACCCGTCCCGGCCTACGACCCCGAGAGGGCCAAGGCGCTGCTCAAGGAAGCCGGCTTCGCGGATGGCTTCAAGTTGACCCTGTCGACCTCGAACGACCGGGTGCCTTACAGCGTCGAGGTCGCCCAGGCACTGGCGCAGATGTGGAGCCGCATCGGCGTCGAGACCGCGATCGATGCGGTGCCGTTCAGCGTCTACTCGTCGCGTGGGTCCAAGAGCCAGTTCGCCGCCTATCTCGGCAGCTGGAGCAACAATTCGATGGAGGGCACGGGCCTGCTGCGCGACCTCCTGGGCACGCGCAACAAAGAAACGGGCTGGGGTCTCTACAATTGGGCACAGTACTCCAGTCCGAAGCTCGACGCCGTCAACGCTGCCGCTATCTCGGAGACGGACGACACCAAGCGCGAGAAGCTGGTGCTAGACGCCGTGAAGCTCGTCACGAGCGATGTCGCCATCATCCCGCTCTATCACTTCAAGAACATCTGGGCGACGCGCGGCACCCTGCGTTACGAGCCGCGCGTCGACGAATTGACGCTCGCGACCGACGTCTACGAGAAGTGACGCGGGCGAGGCGTTCCAACGCGCGGCGGTCACAAAAGGCGGGTTCAACCGGTTGTCGCAACGGGGCCATCATACTGCTGAGCGAGGAACCGATCGAGCATCTCGATCGGTGTTTTCCATTATAGCGTTTTGCGAGGCCGCGTGTTGATCGCGTGGGCGACGGCGGCCAGTTCTTCGGTTGAGTGCTGGCTGAGATCGGCGCCTTTCGGGAAGTACTGGCGCAGAAGCCCGTTGGTGTTCTCGTTCGAGCCGCGCTGCCATGGGCTTTGCGGATCGCAGAAGTAGACTTCCAGCCCGCTCTCGATGCGGAGCCGAGCGTGCTGAGCCATCTCGGCTCCCTGGTCCCAGGTCAGCGATTGACGAAGCGTCGCGGGCAGTTCGCTCATGGATTGGACGATCGCCGTGCGAACGGCTTCAGCACCGTGGCCGGCAAGTGGCGGGCCGTTCTTGACCCGCTGTCCACGCTGATATCCCTCTTGGCGCGGCAGGTGCAGCAGCATCGTGAAGCGCGAGCTGCGTTCGACGCGCGTGCCGATCGCCGAGCTGTGCAGGCCCAGGATGAGATCACCTTCCCAATGCCCCGGGATCGCCCGGTCTTCGACCGCTGGCGGCCGTTCGCCGATCATGATGGCATCGCCCACGAAGGGCTTTCCACGGCCGCGGGTCCGCTCACGCGGAACGCGCAAAGCTCGCCCCGAGCGCAAGCAAGCCGTCAGCTCACGGCGCAGCGCGCCGCGACCCTGATGTACAGGGACTGGTAGATCGCCTCGTGGCTGATGCGCATGGTAGGATCATCCGGATAATCGATCCGAAGTCGATGGGCGTGTCGCGTGGCAGTCAAATGTGAGAACGCATCCTCGGTCAGCCAGCCGCTGAACTCATGGCCGGGCACGAAGGGCGTCGCGATCACCGCCGAACCGATGCCGCCATCCTTGTAGTAGTGCAGGTCGCTGCCGCAGAGCCCGACCGCCACGACGTCGAGCAAGGTTTCGCCCGTGCTCCCTCGTGGAGATTGAACGGGGCGACGCGGGCATCGCCTGCGGCGTGGAGGAAGACGGCTCGGGACATGGGGTCGGCGCTCGTTTCGCGGAAAGCCGTCGACAAATGTATTTGATGATTTACATTGGTTTACTTCAAGCGCGAAACCGCGCAGGTTCCGCGCGTTGTGGGATGGCTTGAAAGCGATGTAAGCCAGCTTCGACGCCCTCGCCGAATGCCGCCGCGCCACCGCGGGCGCAAGCCCACCGCATCAGGATGCCACCATGCCGGAGGACCCGCAGACGCAAGTTCGAGCCGCCTGGCTCTACTACATGGAAGGGCTGACCCAGGCGGAGATCGCGGAGCGGATGAAGATGACCCGTTTGCGCGTCAACCGGCTGCTCGTCGAGGCGCGCGGCAGCGGTCTCGTCAACATCACCATCAATTCCCGGCTGGAAAGCTGTGTCCGGCTGGAACGCTCGCTGATCGCACGGTTCGGCCTGAAGAACGCGGTCGTCGTGCCCAGCCCCGCCGACCCCGACCAGATCGCGGCACAGATCGGCAAGGCCTCCGGGGAGTTCGTCTCGCGGGTCATCGAGGAGAAGCCTTCCGGCATCTTCGGCGTCGGCTGGGGCGGAACCCTCAGGGAGACCATCCGCCATATCCGCCCCGGACAGTACCGCGATCTCTCGGTGACCTCGATGATGGGCGGGCTGACCTATGGCATCGAGATCAACACCTTCGAGATCGCCAGCCATTTCGCCCGGCTCTGGCAGGCGGAGTGTCATTATCTCGCGGCGCCGATCTATGCCGGGGCTCCGCAGTCGCGCGACACCATACTGGCGCAGGACGTGTTCGAGACGGCCTTCACCCGGATCAGGGCGACCGATGTCGCGATCCTCAGCGCGGGCGATCTCAGCGAGCGTTCGCTGCTGGTGCGCTACGGGCTGCCGGGCGACGTCCGTGTCGCGGAGCTCGCGAAAGCGGGCGCGGTTGGCGACATGCTGGGCCAGTTCATCGACCGCGGCGGCCAAGCGATTGCGCATCCGATCAATCGCCGGGCCATCGCCCTGCCGCTCGACGCCTTGCGCCGGATACCGACCGTTATCCTCGCCTCCGGCGGAGCCAACAAAGCGGAAGTCATCGCGGCCACCTTGCGTGGGAAGCTCGCTTCGGTGCTGATTACGGACGAAGAGGCGGCGACTGCCGTGCTGGAGAGCTCGGCGCCTGCCTGAAGAGCCGCCGCGTCAGGCGCTGCGGATTGCCTGCAACAA
Organism: Allobosea sp. GW821-FHT12C12; assembly: GCF_058807355.1. NCBI lineage: Bacteria > Pseudomonadati > Pseudomonadota > Alphaproteobacteria > Hyphomicrobiales > Alloboseaceae > Allobosea > Allobosea sp. GW821-FHT12C12. Next base: position 13,488 of record NZ_JBXAQP010000011.1, on the reverse strand, counting down.
CTCGTCGTGGATCAGGCCATTCGTCACGACCTTCTCCAGATCCTCGTCGCGCGAGTCCCGGCCGTCGACCGTCGTCACCCGGCCGGCCGCCGACCGCGCCAGCGGCATCGCCGCGGCGTGCGAGACGATGTCGGCCTTGAGCCCGATGAAGGCGTCGAGCCGCCCGGCCGCCACCAGCGACATCTCAAGGCCGCCGGAGACGATCACCCGCACGCCCCGGCACAAGCCGGCAAGGCGGCGGATGACATCGCTCGTCCGGTTCGCGTCCTCGGCGCTGTAATGCGAAGTCAGGCAGATCGAGACGACGGCATCGCTCAGGCGACGGGTGGCCGAAACGCGCGCCGGCCGGTCGTCGACCGTGGCGATGCCTCCCTCGGCGAAGCGTGCGGAAAGCCCTGCGAGCGGCGCATGGGTCAGGCCGAGCACGGTGCGGCCCTGTTCCTGATAGGCCATGGTCACGGAAAACCAGGGCAGGCCGGAGGCGTAGTTCACAGTGCCGTCGAGCGGATCGATGATCCAGCGTGGCGCCTGTTCCGAACCGGAGAAGCCGGCCTCTTCCGAGAGGATCGCGGCCTCCGGCGTGAGGGCGCGCAGGCCGTCGACGACCAGGCGCTCGGAGGCGAGATCGGCGGCCGTGACCACATCGTTCAATTCCTTGCGGGTGACGCCGAGCTCGGCGCCCTGCATCCGCACGAGCACCTCGCCGGCCCGGCGGGCGAGGCCGTCGGCCTGGTCGAGCAGGGCGAGAAGGCGTGGTTCGGTCATCGGGCAGGCACCGTTCGCGGCTTTCCGGGATAGGCGGGATCGAGCACGAAATCCCGGCGCGGTCCATAGTCGCCGATCGGCTGGAGATGGCTGACCATCCCGAGGGCGGGCTTCCAAACATGGAGCGCCAGCGCCGGCGGCTCCATGACGAACTTGTTTTCCGTGCCCGGCCTGAGATCGAGCGCGACCTGATGGGCGGTGCCGGGCACGACATAGCCGATGGCGCCGGCGAAGCGTAGCTGGATCGGCCGGTGGTAATGGCCGCAGAGCACGCGCTCGATCTCGGGATGATCGGCGATCAGGCCGGCGAAGCCCGGCGAGACCTTGCAGGGCATGATGTCCATGCCGTCGACGCCGACGGGGAAGGGCGGATGGTGCATGAAGATCACCGTCGGCTTGCCCTGTCCCTGCGCGAGCTGCTCGGCGAGCCATGCCTCGCGGGCGGCGCAGATTTCGCCGCCATCCTCGCCGGCGACGACGGTGTCGAGCCCGATCAGCCGGACCGGGAAATCGTCGACGACGTAATGCAGGAAGCCCGTCTGCGGCAGGTAGGGGTGATCGGCGCGCAATTCAGCGGCGAAGGTGTCGCGGCGGTCGTGATTGCCGGGTATGACATAGACCGGCATCGGCAGGCGTCGCAGCACTGCGCGGACGATGCCGTATTCCTCGGGCAGGCCGCAATCGGACAGGTCTCCGGTGACCAGAACGCAGTCGGGCCGCGGCTCCAGCTTCAGGATCTCGTCCACGGCGCGTTCGATGGCAGGATTGGTCTCGACGAGGCCATAGGCGGGGTCGCCATGGGGGCGGGCATGAAAGTCGCTGATCTGGGCGATGATCATCAGGGACGTCCGGTGACAGGGAAAACGGAAGCCGCCCGGTCACGAAGGAACCGGGCGGCGATGGGCCGGAACCGAGGCGTGGCCGCTTATTTCATCAGGGCTTCGGTCTCGGAGACGATGCGCTCGATGCCGGCCTTGGGCTGGATCTCGCCGCGCATCACGCCGGCGACGACCTCGCGCTGCTGGCGCCAGATGCGCACCGAATTGCCGCCCGGATAGCCTTCCCACGGGGCGGCGCGGGAAACCTGCCCGTTGATCGTGCGGAAATTGGCGTTTTCCTTATAGAACGGGCCGAGGAAGGCGTCCTCGCCGGCGCGCAGATTGGTCGGCATGTAGCCGGCGGTCTCGACGACGATCTTCTGGGCTTCGGGGCCCGTGACGAACTTGATGAACTCCCAGGCCGCCTTCTGCTTGGCCGGGTCCTTCGCCGTGATCAGCGCCGCGTTGCCGCCGGTGGGCAACTTGCCCTTGGCCTTGTCGTCGACCGGGAAGAGCGCGGTCTTCAGCGTGAAGCGGTCGCCGACCAGGTCGGTAACCTGGCGCAGGCGGGCGGGAGTGTCGAAGAAGATGCCGATCTTGCCGGCGATGAACTGCTGGCGCGACTGGTCCCAGTCGATCAGCGGCATGCTGCCATCGGTGACGAAGCTGCGCAGCAGCGACAGCGTCTTCTCGCCGACCTCACCGCCGAAAGCGACCTTCTTGCCGTCGGCCGACAGCATGGAATGGCCGCCCTGCAGGATCACGCCGCGCCAGAGCCAGTCATCCGGCCAGTCATGGATGTTGTAGGCCATGCCGGCGGTGTCGCCGCTGCGGATCTTCTTGGCGAGCGCGACGGTGTCGGCCCAGTTGTCCGGCATCTTGTCGGGGTCGCCGCCGGCCTTCTTCACGAGCTCGGCATTGAAATACATCAGCGGCGTCGAGGCGTTGAAGGCAAGGCCGACCTGCTTGCCGCCGACCTGGGCGAGCGAGAGCAGCGCATCGGAATAATTCGCCTTGCGCCATGCTTCCGGCTCGGCCTTGAGCAGCGGGCCGAGATCGACGACCTGCTTGCGCTTGTCGAGGCTCTCGACGAGCTCGGTCAGCAGGTGGAAGCCGGAATAGTAGACGTCCGGCAGCTGGTTGGTCACCGACGAGCGCAGCATCGCCTGATGGCCTTCGTCATAGCTTGCGGCCGGCGCCCGGAAATTGATCTTGATGTCGGGGCGCTGCTTCATGAATTCCGCGGCGATCGGCTCGTGGAACTTGGCGAAGGCTGGGAAGGCATAGAGCACATCGAGCGTGACCTGGGCCTTCGCGGCCGTCGAGGCGGCGAGGGTCAATGCCGCCGCGGCAAGGATTTTGCCGAGAGGTTTCATGCGTGATCTCCTTGGCATGGACAGCGGGGCTGTCGGGTTGCAGTTGCTTCAGGCCTGGACTCTTGGCGGGGCGGGCGGCCGCAGGGCCGCTACTTCACTCCGGTCATGGTGATGCCGTCGATGAACCGGCGACGGGCGACGAGGAAGGCGATCACGAGCGGCGCGGTCAGGATCGTGGCCGCGGCGGTCAGCGCGCCATAGTTCGACCCGGTCTCGGCATCGGCGAAGAACATCATGCCGAGCGGCGGCGGCGCGAGCCTGGCATCGGAGATGACGATCAGCGGCCAGTAGAGATCGTTCCAGTGCGCCACCGCCGAGAAGACCGAGAAGGCGGAAATCGCCGGCCAAGCGCTCGGTGTGACGACGCGCCAGACGATCTCGAACTCGCTCATGCCGTCGAGCCGGGCGGCGTTGATGATGTCGTCGGGAAAGCCGCGGAAGAACTGGCGGAACAGGAAGATGGCGAAGACCGAGAGGAAGAACGGCACCATCATCGAAAAATAGGTGTTGAGCAGCCCGAGCTGGGCGAGCGCGATATAGAGCGGCATCGCCGGCACCTGGACGGGGATGCACAGGCCGAGCAGCACCAGCACGAAGAGCGCGTTGCGGCCGGGAAAATCAAGCTTCGCCAGCGCATAGGCACATGGGATGGCGACGAGAAGCTGCACGACCAGGATGCCGCCGCAGAGGATGACGCCGTTCAGCGCGAAGCGCAAAAGCGGCGCCTTCTCCATGGCGAAGCCATAGTTCTGCAGACCGTAGAACTGCTTCGGCCAGAGCGAGATCTCGGCGCTGAAGATCTCAGCCGGCGGCTTGATCGAGGTCACCAGCATCCAGACGAAGGGCGCCAGCATGAAGATCGCGCCGGCGATCAGCACGACATGGACCAGAACGAGGGTCAGGAAGCGCCTCAGCACCGGATGGGTGGGCGTGACCGGGGCGGCAGGAAGGGCGAGATCGGTCATCAGTAGTGCACCTTCTTGTCGAGGGCGAAGGTCTGCACGGCCGAGAAGACGAGGATGAACGCGAGGAAGATGAAGGTCAGCGCCGCTGCATAGCCGGTGCGGAAGTACTGAAAGCCTTCGAGATAGATGTTGTAGAGCAGCACCTCGGTGGACCCGACCGGACCGCCACGCGTCATCACAGCCACCGTGTCGAAGATCTTGAAGGCGGTGATCATCGTGGTGACCAGGACGAACATCGTCGTCGGCCCGAGCAGGGGCCAGGTGATGGTCAGGAAGCGGTCGATGCCGCTCGAGCAACCGTCGATGTCGGCGGCTTCGTAGAGATCGCGCGGGATCGCGGTCAGCCCGGCGAGGAACAGGATCATGTTGAAGCCGACGAGCTGCCAGATGCCGATCACGGCGAGCGTCGCCAACGCGGTCGAGGGCTCGCTGAGGAAGGCGATCGGGCCGATGCCGAGCCATTTCAGCAGGCCGTTGACCGGGCCGAGCGAGGGATGGAGCAGGAACTGCCAGACCGTCGCCATCGCGATCAGCGTCGAGGTCACCGGCAGGAAATAGACCACCTCGTAGAAGGAGCGGGTGCGCTTGCGCCGATGCACCAGCACGGCGATCAGGAGTGCGCCGAAGACGCCGCCCGGCACGACGATGGCGACGTAGAGCAGCGTGTTGACGAGCGAGCGCCGGATGATCGGATCGGCCAGCGCCTTCTGGAAGTTGGCAAGGCCAACCCAGTCCATGTCGACGCCGCCGAACTCGTAATTGGTGAGGCTGAGCCAGAGCAGGACGGCGAGCGGCAGCAGGATCGTCAGCAGCAGCAGGATAAACGCCGGCAGGGCGAAGCCGAGCCCCGTGACGCGCTCGATCCAGAGCCTGCGGCGCGCGCCGGGCGCAAAGCCCGCTGATGAGGCGAGGGCGATCGTCATGCGCCGGCCCTCAGCGGCACCACGGAACCGGCGGCCGTGCCCGGGCCGCGCGGCTCGACGCGCTCGCCATCGGCGGCGAAGATGTGGGTTGCGGACTCGTCGAAGCCGAGCGTGACCTCGGCGGCCTCGTTCACGCCGGCGGCCGCGGTCGGCGTCGCGCGCATCGTCACACCGGTGGCATCGCGCCCGGCGAGGTCGAAATGCAGGATGTATTCGGAACCGAGATTCTCCTTGCGCCGCAGGCGGGCCGAGAACCAGGCACGGCCGCTGCCGCCGGGTTCGCCACGGACCAGCGAGAGCGCCTCGGAGCGAATGCCAAGCGTCACGGCCTGCCCTTGCGCCAGCGGGACGCCGAGCGCCAAGGGCCGGCCGAAGAGTTCGAGGCGGCCGCCATTCGCGACCGTTGCGGGCAGCAGGTTGATCGCCGGGCTGCCGATAAACTGGGCAACCTTGAGCGAGGCCGGCTTTTCATAGAGCTGGGAGGGCGTGCCGAGCTGCAGAACGGAACCCGAATCCATCATCGCGACGCGGTCCGACATCGTCATCGCCTCGACCTGGTCATGCGTCACGTAGATGAAGGTCGCGCCGAGACGCTTGTGCAACTCGGCCAGTTCCGTGCGCATATGGACGCGCAGCTTGGCGTCGAGATTGGACAGCGGCTCGTCCATCAGGAAGACGTCGGGATTGCGCACCATGGCGCGCCCGAGCGCGACGCGCTGGCGCTGGCCGCCGGAGAGCTGGGCCGGCTTGCGCGCCAGCAGATGATCGAGCTGGAGCTGCGCCGCGACCGCCGCGACATCGACCTCGATGCCGCGCATCACGCTGCGGCGCTGGGCGGAAAGCCGCCGCAGCAGCGGCAGGCGCTGCCAGAGCTTGAGCCGCGACATCGTCAGGGGCAGGGCGATGTTGGCGCCGACGCTCATATGCGGATAAAGCGCATAGGACTGGAAGACCATGGCGACGCGCCGCTCATGCGGCCGCAGATGATCGACGCCGCTGCCGCCGATCGCGATGCTGCCGCTATCCTGATGCTCGAGGCCGGCGATGATCCGGATCAGGGTCGATTTTCCGCAGCCGGACGGTCCGACCAGCGTCAGGAACTCGCCATCGGCGATATCGACATCGACGCCGCCCAGAACCTTCGTTGGTCCGAAGGATTTGGCGATCGAGGACAATGTGACCTTGGCCATGGCGTTCGCCTTTCTGCGGCCTTGCGGGCCTTTCGTTGGGCGTGTTCGGCCCGGCGCCCGCAGGCAGCCGGGGAGGCGTTCAGGCGGCGTGCGGCGGGTAGACCTCGTGGATCACGTCATCGATCCAGAGTGTCTTCAGCGCGGATATTTCGTGGATCTCGGCCGTGAAATCCCGTCCTTCGAAGGCGTAGGAGACGGCGCCGAGCGTGGTCGTGCCGGCCATGCCTGGCTGCAATTTGGGCCCGACGACGAAGCCGGATGACGGCCCCCAGATGTAGCGCGTGCCGGCGATCGTGAAGTCATGCGCGCGGTGCAGATGGCCGCTGGCAACGAAGGCAACCTCATGGCGGCGAACGAGATCGAGCAGATGCGCGCGCGGCCGCGGCGGCACGCTCCAATAGCCCATGTCGCTCTCGTCGGGCGCCTGGACGAAAAGCGGGCGATGCATGAACCAGCCGAGGCGACGGCCCTGCGCTTCGGCGATCTGCCGGTCGAGCCAGGCGAGCTGGCGTCTTTCCTCGGTCTCGTCGCTGCCGAACAGCATCGAGTTGAGACCGATCAGCCGCCAGTCCTCGAGGTCGCGGACCCAGAAATCTTCGCCGAGATGCTGGCGCCAGCGCCCGAGGCGGGCATCGTTCACCGGCTGATGTGGGTGATAGGCTTCGCCAACATCGTGATTGCCGGGGATGCTGAGCACGGGCACGCTGAGCGTGTCGAGGAGGACGCGGCAATGGCGCATGTCCTCGTCGATATCCGCGCCATCGACCGTGACGTCGCCGGTATGGATGATGAGATCCGGCGCCTGCGCGGCGAGCCAGTCCGTCAGCGGCGTCCAGTTATCGGCGAAATGCCGCTTGGTCGGGCTCAGATGCGTGTCGGAAATCTGCACGATACGCTGCATGTCCCCTCCGGAATTCGCCACTTGATCGGGCGACCGTCTCATCCCGGCGCGAACGCCGGGCAGCGGCTTTGCCTTGGACCATACAAATGAATGATTGATGACACAATTGTATTTTAAGCGTTTATTCACCTCGCTTTGGCCGAAGACCGTTGCCGGCTAGAGATTCGTGCTCTGCGGTAGGATCACGAGATCGCGAACCGTGACGTTGCGCGGTCGTGTAAGCATGAAACGTACGGCTTCCGCCACCTCCTCGGCCTCGGTCGGGCCGCCGCGGGCGCGCTCGACGTCGAGCTTCTCTTGCGGCCAGTCGGCGAGGCTGGCGGGAGCGCGTCAAGGATGAGGCTCGCACCCTTGTGGTCGCTCATCTGGCCTTCCGAGAGCGGCATGACGATCGGGCGGCCGATCCCGTCGCGGACGGTGCGGAGCTTGGAGTTCAGCCCGCCCTTGGTTCGCCCGATACAACGGGGAACAGCCCCTTTTCGAGCAGGCTCGCCGCCGTGCGATGGGCCTTGAGATGCGTCGCGTCGATCATGATGCGCTCGGGCTTGGGCCCCTCGCCGGCGAGCCCGGCGAAGATCCGGTCGAAGACGCCGAGCCGGCTCCAGCGGATGAAGCGGTTGTAGAGCGTCTTGTGCGGACCGTAGCCCTTGGGCGCGTCCTTCCACTGGAGGCCGTTGCGGATCACGTAGACGATGCCGCTCACGACACGCCGGTCATCGACACGTGGCGCGCCGTGCGAGAGCGGAAAATGCGGCTCGATCCGACACATCTGACGCTCGCTCAGCAGGAACAAATCACCCATCACGGTATCCTCCCGGACACCGTGAATCACAGCTCAAACCAAATTAACAGGTCCTGAGCCTAGCTCTTCGGACGTCCCGGCGCGGGAGATTGACGCGATTGCATCATCTCGTCCCTAGCAGCTATGAATCGGCGCACGCGATGCCTTGCGTGCGACATGCACAGAGGCGGCCATGCGCATCGAGAACGACCCGAAACTCGACTTCCGCGACGTGCTGATCCGGCCCAAGCGCTCGACGCTCGGCAGCCGGGCGCAGGTCGACGTCAACCGGACCTTCCGCTTCGCCCATACCGGCGCCGACTGGAGCGGCTTTCCGCTGATCGCGGCCAACATGGACGTGGTCGGCACCATGGCGATGGCGCGGGCGCTCCTGAAGCACGGCGCGATGGTGGCGCTGCACAAGCACTACGACGTCGACGAGCTGATCGCCTTCTTCCGCGAGCCCGAGGCCGCCAACGCCTTCTACTCGCTCGGCACGACAGACGCCGACCACGACAAGCTCAAGGCGGTGCATGCGCAATCGCCGATCACGAAGATCTGCCTCGACGTGGCGAACGGCTACACGGAAAAGTTCGTCGACACGGTCAAGGCGACACGCGCCGCCCTTCCCGACGCCGCGATCATGGCCGGCAACGTCGTCACCGGCGACATGACCGAGGCGCTGATCCTGGCCGGAGCCGACATCGTCAAGGTCGGCATCGGACCGGGCTCCGTCTGCACGACGCGCAAGATGACCGGCGTCGGCTATCCGCAGCTCTCGGCGATCATCGAATGCGCCGATGCGGCGCACGGGCTCAAAGGCCTGGTCTGCGGCGATGGCGGCTGCACCGTGCCGGGCGACCTCGCCAAGGGCTACGGCGCGGGCGCGGATTTCATCATGTTGGGGGGCATGCTGGCCGGCCATGACGAATGCGAGGGCGACATCCGCTACGAGGAGCGCGACGGCGAAAAGGTGCCCGTCGGCATGACCTTCTACGGCATGTCATCGGACACGGCGATGAAGCGCTATGCCGGCGGCGTCGCCAAGTACCGCGCCTCGGAAGGCAAGACCGTCGAGGTGGCCTATCGCGGCCCGGTCGAGGGCACGATGCTGGAGCTGACGGGCGGCGTGCGCTCGGCGATGACCTATATCGGCGCGGTCCGGCTCAAGGAGATGCCCAAGCGCACCACCTTCGTCATGGTTGGCAGCCAGCTCAACACCGTCTTCGGCGGCTGACGAACCGCGATACGAAAAAGCCGGCCCTCGGGCCGGCTTTCCGCAATTCGGACGGCCCAAAGCTCAGACGCGCGCCCCGGCGCGGCTGCGGTCGCGCCGGCGGTCGGCGGCGGGCTGGTAGGCGATGCGGGCATGGTAGCTGCAATAGGGCATGCCGGTCTGCGAGCGGCCGCCGCAGAAGCGGAACTCCGGCGTGGTCGGATCGCCCATCGGCCAGCGGCACATGTATTCGCGCAGGTCCATGATGGTGACGCGCTCGGAGAACGGCACCACCACATCCTCCGACAGGGCCGGAGCCGGCGCGGCCTGCGGATCGGCCTCCGCATCGGGCCGGAACTGCTGGGCGAGCGCATTGGCGCCCCGCGTCATGGCGCCGCCGTTGCCGCCGCCCATCGGGTGGCTCGGCGAGCGCGTCGAGGGCTTGCGGGCGGGCGTCGCCCGCGGCGCGCCGGACGAGGCCGGGCTCTTGGCGCGGCCCGACAGGCCGAGACGGTGCACCTTGCCGATGACGGCGTTGCGCGTGACGCTGCCGAGTTCGCCGGCGATCTGGCTGGCGCTCAGGCCGTCGTTCCAGAGCTTCTTGAGCAGCTCGACGCGCTCTTCGGTCCATGCTCCGGCTTCGTTCATCGGCTTCACCTGTCGTTGTCGAGGCCAGCGACTCGCGGGCTGGCCTTACGGGCGGGTCGTGGCGGAATCCGATACCGCCGGCGCCCGCGAACAACGGGGGCCGTGACAGCCGAAACTGACGGTAACTGGGTGCGCCGCACGAGATGTCGTATCTGACGAAGACGACCATACAAGATGTCCGGACTCTGCGACAAGAGTCCGCGAATCGGATTTCGGCTTTTCCCCAGGCAAAGGCGCAGGACCGGTCAAGGTGAATCTTTTCGGCAACGCTGACGCAGAGTCAGGTTGATCTCATCTGGCCGTCGGACCAAGCGCCGGAATTGACAGCGCCGGGGCCGTTCAGCATAGTCTTGGCCAGAGCTGCCGCCCCGTTTGGGCGGCGCTTATGTTTTGAAGGATCGGAGGCTCGACCTTGTCGGATCCCGGGCCTCACGAGATTTGGATCATGCGGATGACGATGCGACGAGAGGCCCGGACACGGCAGCGACGATGATGTCGCCGGCAGGTCGCATGCCGACGGCACGATGCCGCCCATGCCCGTCTGCCTCACGCGCCCAGTCCAGCTCGCCTCGCCCCTTCGTCACGAGGATCGTCTCCGATGACTTCCGCCTCTTCTTCGCCGTCCGCCGCGTCTTCCGTCCTGCTGCCGACCTATGCCCGCGCGCCCGTCGCCTTCGAGCGCGGCGAAGGGCCGTGGTCGATCACGGCGGACGGCGCGCGCTATCTCGATTTCGGCGCCGGCATCGCCGTCAATGCGCTCGGCCACGCCCACCCGCATCTGGTCAAGGCGTTGACCGAACAGGCCGGCAGGATCTGGCACACCTCGAACCTCTACTCCATGCCGGACGGCGAGAAGCTGGCGCGCAGGCTCTGCGAGGCGACCTTCGCCGAACGCATCTTCTTCACCAATTCAGGCGCGGAAGCCAACGAGTGCGCCATCAAGATGGCGCGGAAATATCATGCCGCGAAGGGCCAGCCGGAGCGCTTCCGCATCATCACCTTCGAGGGCGCCTTCCACGGCCGGACCCTGGCGACGATCGCGGCCGGCGGCCAGCAGAAATACATCGACGGCTTCGGCCCCAAGGTCGACGGCTTCGACCAGGTTCCGTTCGACGACGAGACGGCGCTGAAGGCCGCGATCACGCCCGAGACGGCCGCGCTGATGATCGAGCCGATCCAGGGCGAGGGCGGTCTCCGGTCCGTGCCGCCGCGCTTCCTCAAGCGGCTGCGCGAGCTTTGCGACGAGCACGGGCTGATGCTGATCCTCGACGAGATCCAGACCGGCGTCGGCCGCACCGGCAAGTTCTTCGCCCATGAGCATCATGGCGTCACGCCCGACATCATGTCGATCGCCAAGGGCATCGGCGGCGGCTTCCCGATGGGCGCGTGCCTCGCGACCGAGGAAGCCGCGTCCGGCATGACGCTCGGCACCCACGGCACCACCTTCGGCGGCAACCCGCTCGCCATGGCGGTCGGCAACGCCGTGCTCGACGTGGTGCTGGCGGATGGCTTCATCGCGCGCGTCGCGCGGATGGGACTGCGGCTGCGGCAATCGCTGGCGCAGCTCAAGGACCAGCATCCTCAGGTGATCGAGGAGATCCGCGGCGAGGGCCTGATGATCGGCCTGAAGCTGCGCACGCCGAACACCGATTTCGTCGCGGAAGCGCGCGCGAACGGCCTGCTCGTCGTCGCGGCCGGCGACAATGTCGTGCGCCTGCTGCCGCCGCTGATCATCGGCGAGGAGGAGGCCGGCGAGGCGGTGGCGCGGCTCGACCGCGCGGCGCGCGCCATCGAGGCGACGCTGAAGCGGCCGGCCGCCGAATAACGCACCAGAACTCCGATCTCCCGATGACGAAGGACGCGCCAGTGACGCGCCATTTCCTCGATCTTTCCGATTTCTCCGCCGCGGAGCTGCGCGCCATCCTGCGCAAGGGCGACGAGATCAAGGCGCGCCGCCGCACCCCGGAGGCGGCGGGCGACCGGCTGCTCGATGGCAAGGTCGTCGCCATGATCTTCGAGCAGCCCTCCCTGCGCACCCGCGTTTCCTTCGATGTCGGCATCCGCGAGCTCGGCGGCTCGCCGATGATGGTCACCGGGCAGGAGATCGAGCTCGGCGAGCGCGAGACCATCGCCGACACGGCCCGCGTGCTGTCGCGCTATGTCGACGCGATCATGATCCGCATGCTCGACCATGACTCCGTGGTCGAGATGGCGAAACACGCCACCGTTCCGGTGATCAACGGCCTGACCAAGCGCCAGCATCCCTGCCAGGTCATGGCCGACGTGATGACCTTCGAGGAGCGCAAGGGTTCGATCAAAGGCAAGCGCATCGCCTGGACCGGCGACAGCAACAACGTGCTGACCTCCTGGATCCATGCCGCCGGCCGGCTCGATTTCGAGCTGGCGATCGCGACGCCGGACGAACTGGCGCCGCCGCCGGCCCTGCTCGACTGGGCCCGCGATCATGGCGCGAGGCTCCGACTGACCTCGCGGCCGGAAGCGGCGGTCGAGGGCGCCGATTGCGTCATCACCGATTGCTGGGTCTCGATGGGCGACGAGGAAGGAACGCGCCACAACCTGCTGCGGCCCTATCAGGTCGACGAGCGTCTGCTCGGCCGCGCCGGGAGGGACGCGATCTTCATGCACTGCCTGCCGGCCTCGCGCGGGGAGGAGGTGACGGACGCCGTGATGGACGGGCCGCAATCGGCCGTGTTCGACGAGGCCGAGAACCGGCTGCATGCGCAGAAGGGCATCCTGGCCTGGTGCTTCGGCGGGGTCTCGGCCTGATGGCGGGCTCCGACATCGGCACCGCCGATCCCAGCGCGGCCGATCCGGCGCTCGACGATCGCGTCGTGCCGTTCACCGTGCCCGATCTCGACGTGCGCGGGCGGGTGGTGCGGCTCGGGCCCTCGCTCGACACCATCCTGGCCAGGCACGACTATCCGGAACCCGTCGCGCGCGTGCTCGGCGAGGCGGCCGCACTCGCGGTCCTGCTCGGCACGGCGCTGAAATTCGAGGGCCGCTTCCAGCTCCAGACCAAGAGCGACGGGCCGATCTCGATGATGGTCGTCGATTTCAACGCGCCCGACAGCTATCGCGCCGTGGCGCATGTCGACGAGGCCAAACTGGCGGAGGCCATTGCTGCCGGGACGCTGAACACGGGCGAGCTGCTCGGCGAGGGCCATCTCGCCATGACGGTCGATCAGGGCACGCAGGCGACGCGGTATCAGGGCGTGGTGGCGTTGACCCGGCAGAGCCTGGAAGAGGCGGCGCATCAGTATTTCCGCCAGTCCGAGCAGATCCCGAGCCGGATCAGGCTCGGCGTCGGCTCGATCGTCACCGGCGAAGGCCGGCGCTGGCGGGCGGGCGGCTTGCTGGTGCAGTTCATGCCGCATTCGGTCGATCGCCTGCGCGCCGCCGACATCCATCCGGGCGATGCGCCGGAAGGCCATGAGATCATGGCCGATCCCGATCCCGACGGCATCAGCGACGACGCCTGGACCGAGGCGCGCTCGCTGGTCGAGACGGTCGAGGATCACGAGCTGCTCGATCCGCTGCTGGAGAGCGAGCGGCTGCTCTACCGGCTCTTCCACGAGCGCGGGGCGCGGGTGTTCGAGCCGGCGCTGGTGCACGAGGCCTGCCGCTGCTCGCGCGCGCGCGTGCTCGGCATGCTGCGCGGCTTCACGGCGGAGGACCGCAAGGCGATGGTCGCCGATGACGGCATGCTCGGCGTGACCTGCGAGTTCTGCTCGCGGCGCTATGTCTTCGCCGCGAGCGAGGTCGAGGAGGGGCTGGCGACGGGGGCGTGACCTCTCCGCCGCCCTCCCTCTCAGAACTCCTCCCATCCGGCGTCTCCGGCGCGAGCGTTGGCGGCCTTCCTGGCCGGTGGGCGCGGGGCGGGGGCG
>NZ_JBXAQP010000010.1:0-169232 GCF_058807355.1 Allobosea sp. GW821-FHT12C12 | reverse complement strand
CCAGCCCACCGATCACGCCGATGGGCCAGTGAACCACGAAACCGCCCAGCACGGTAGGTTCTTGCGGGTCTCCAGCTTCGTCACGCGCACGACGTCGTCGGCGTCGGCCGCCGCGTCGCAGCCGCGCTCGCGCCAATAGGCGAGGGCGACGCGGAGCGAAATCTCCGGTTCCTTCGCCCGCTCCGGCTCGCGCTCCAGATCGACGCCGACCAGCGCGCCGAAGCGGCGGTAGTTCGACCGGCCGGTGAGCTGGAAGATGCCGCGGCCATGAAAGCGCGCGCCGTCGCCGGCCTGCGCGTTGCCGAGATCGCGGCGGCCCTCATAGCGCGCGAAATAGGCCGGGCCGCCATACTCCTCGAGCGTGCGGAAGCGATCGGTCTCATGCGCCGCCTGCGCCAGAAAGTGGCAGATGCGGAGCCGTGTCGTCGCGCCGGCGGTTGCCGCGAGCCCGTCGAACCCGGCCGCGACGCCGGCGATGATCTCGGGCTTGCCCGATGGAACGAGCCGGCGCAGTCGTTCCGCCGTGACGGCCAGCGGGGACAGTCGAAGCGGCGCTGGCGGCGGCACGGCCGCGATCGTCGAACCCTGCATGGACATGGTGGCGCTCTCCCGGTGAGGACAGCGCCATGATGAGGCCGTTTCAGTGCAGGGGGATTGAGCGTAAGGCCATCCCCGGGCTCAGTGCCTGCGTTCGATCCCGGCCCGGATTCCGAGAGGATCGGCGGCCAGGTCGAGCCGCTTGTCGCGGGTCCAGAGCGTTGCGTTGGCCAGCTTCGCCGAAGCTGGCAGATGGGCATCGACATAGCCGATGCCTAAACCATGAAGTCGTTCGCGCTCGATCAGGTCGAGCACTTCGTCATGCGTCGCGATCGGGGCCTTATGCTGCCCTCTCAACATCAGAATGACGGACTGACGCTGGCCGATCGAACCCAGCGCGATTTCACCGATCACGAACGGATGCATCAGCGTCTGCTTTCGGGTCATGGCTTCGCTGAGGCGCGGGTCAGCGCTTCGGAAATGGTCGATCCAGATCGACGCGTCGACGACGATCACGCAGCGTCGCTGCGTCGACGGGGCGCTGCCGTTGCGTGGGGGTCGGAACCACCCAACTTGATCAGTCGGCGCGTGGTTTCCTGATGGATCAGCGCCTTCAGCGCCTCGCGAAGAAGCGCCGATTTCTCCTTCAGCCCGGTATAGGCCTGAGCCTGCGCAATCAATTCATCGTCGAGAGTGACCGTCGTTCTCATGGCCTGCGCTCCTGCGGAGGCATCGGATGATACTGAAATCCATGCCTGAGCTCACCTGGCAACTCATCCACCCGCCACCTTCTGATAATCCTTCACGTCGGAAAAGCTCACCTCCGGAGCCCGCTCCGCGTCGTATTTCAGCGTGAACTGAGACGACGCCATGAAGACCGGGTCGCCGTCGAGATCGTCGGCCATGGCGGACGGCTTCAGGCCCACGAACTTCCGCAGCGCTGCCTTGTCGTCGGACGAGACCCAGCGCGCGATCGAGAACTGGCAGGGCTCGAAATCGACGGGCAGCGAATACTCCGCCTCCATCCGCTCCTTCAGCACGTCGAGCTGCAGCGCGCCGACGACGCCGACGATCGCCGGCGCGCCGTCATGGGGCAGGAAGAGCTGGACGACGCCCTCTTCCGCCATCTGCTGCAACGCCTCGCGCAGCTTCTTGGCCTTCATCGCGTCCTTGAGCTTGACCCGGCGCAGGATTTCCGGCGCGAAGGAGGGCACGCCCTTGAAGACGATGTCCTCGCCCTCGGTCAGGGTGTCGCCGATCCTGAGCGTGCCGTGGTTCGGCAGGCCGACGATGTCGCCGGCAAAGGCCTCCTCGGCGATCGAGCGATCGCGCGCGAAGAAGAATTGCGGCGCGTTCAGCGGCATCGGCTTGGCGGTGCGCACCAGCCTCGCCTTCATGCCGCGCGAGAGCTTGCCCGAGCAGACCCGCATGAAGGCGATGCGGTCGCGGTGGTTGGGGTCCATGTTCGCCTGGATCTTGAAGACGAAGCCGGTCATCTTGGGTTCGCCCGCCTGGATCGCCCGCTTGTCGGCGATCTGCGCACGCGGGCTCGGCGCGAGCGCTCCCAGCGCATCGATCAGGTCGCGCACGCCGTAGTCGCGCAGCGCCGCGCCGAAATAGAGCGGCGTCATGTGGCCCTCGAGAAAGGACTGCATGTCGAACGGCTTCAGGCCCTCGGCCGCGAGAAACACCTCCTCGCGCCAGGCTTGCGCCCCGCCATGCGGCAGGAGCTCGTCGAAGAGCGGATCGTCCAAGCCGGAGACCGTCTGGTCCTGCGCGCTCTCGTCGCCCTTCTGGTTGCGGCGGAAGGTGTTGGCCTTGAGGTCGTAGGTGCCGACGAATTCGCGCCCGCGCCCGACCGGCCAAGTCATCGGGGCTACGTCCAGCGCCAGCGTGTTCTCGATCTCGGCGATCAGCTCGAAGGGGTCGCGCGTCTCGCGGTCGACCTTGTTGATGAAGGTGACGATCGGGATGTCGCGCAGGCGGCAGACCTCGAACAGCTTCTTGGTGCGCGCCTCGATGCCTTTCGCCGCGTCGATCACCATCACGGCGGAATCGACCGCCGTCAGCGTGCGGTAGGTGTCCTCGGAAAAGTCCTCGTGGCCCGGCGTGTCGAGCAGGTTGAAGACGTGGCCGTCATATTCGAAGGTCATCACCGAGGTGACGACCGAGATGCCGCGCTGGCGCTCGATCTTCATCCAGTCGGACGAGGTCTGGCGGCGGCCGGCCTTGGCGCGCACCTCGCCGGCGAGCTGGATCGCGCCGCCGAAATAGAGCAGCTTTTCGGTCAGCGTGGTCTTGCCGGCGTCGGGATGCGAGATGATCGCGAAGGTGCGCCGGCGCGCATGCGGAGCCGCGTCCGCGCGGTCGATGGTCGAGGTGTCGGTCATGCCGGTTGAAGACAGGATGCGCCCGGCGAAGTCAATCGCGCCCGCGCGCCGCGCAACCGCGAGGCTCGCCCACCGTCCTTGCGCGGGCCCGCCGAGCCGTCCACTCTCGCCATCATCGCCGTCCCGACCGTAACGAGATCGCCTTTGTCCCATGATCCGCTCTATATCGACTTCCTCAACGCGCTCGACGTCGCGGCGCTGAACCTGACCGATGCCGAGATCATCAACGCCGTCGAGGCGGGGCTGGCGGCGCAGGGCCGGGGCGAGAGCGTGATCGAGCCGCGCATGCATCTGATGCCGAAGGCCGCCAACGGCCATTTCAACGTGCTGCGCGGGGCCTTTCGCGCGCCGATGAACCGGGCCGGCGTCAAGGTGATCGGCGACTTCGTCGACAACTACAAGCTCGGCCTGCCTTCCGAAATGGGCCTCCTGCTGATGCTCGATCCGGCGACCGGCGTGCCGACCGCTATCGTCGACGGCAGCCATCTCACCGACATGCGCACCGGCGCGATCACCGCGATCGGGGCCAAGTATCTCGCTCGGAAAAACTCGAAGATTTTGGGCCATGTCGGGGCGCGCGGCACCGCCTACTGGAACGTCCGCCTGCTCGATTCGCTGTTCGATTTCGACGAGATCCGCGTCCATTCCCGCCGCAAGGAAAGCCGTGACGCCTTTGGCGCGAAACTCTCGGCCGATCTCGGCAAGCCGGTGACGGTGACCGAGGACTGGCGCTCATGCGTCGAGGGCGCCGACATCGTCGTCGAGGCCTCGCGGCTCGATGCGCCGGAGCCGATGCTCAGGACGGAGTGGATCAAGCCTGGCGCCTTCGTCGTGCCCTATGGCACGATGAGCGCGGTCGAGCTCTCGCTGACCGACATCATGAGCAAGCTCGTGGTCGACGACTGGGGCCAGTGCAAGGGCGGCCAGTTCGGCTCGCTGCGCGCCCATGTCGAGGCCGGCAAGCTCTCCGAGCAGACGCTCCATGCCGAGATGGGCGAGATCGTCGCGGGGCTGAAACCCGGCCGCGAGCGCGAGGACGAGACAATTCTGTTCTGGCATCGCGGCCTGTCGCTCTCGGACATCGCGCTCGGCGACGTCATGCTGGCCAAGGCGAAGGCGATGGGCCTCGGCCAGCGGCTGCGCTACGCGTGAGCCTGATCGCCAATGCGCGGATGTATGCGGTCAACCCGACTGTCGCCGCGGCGTGGGAGGCTTTGTTCGAGCGGGTGTCGCGGCTGACGCGCGTTCCGCTGACCGTCATCCCTCACGTCGCGCCGGCTCCGCTGGAAGACCTCTGGACCCGCGCCGGTCTCGGGCTCGCCTTCATCTGCGGCTATCCCTTCGCGACCGGGGGCTTTCCGGTTCAGCCGGTCGCCGCCCCCGTCCCCTCGTCGCCGCTCGCGGGCGGCCGTCCCTGTTACGCCACGCGTCTGGTCGTCCGGGCCGACAGCGCCATCGCGACGCTGGAGCAGAGCTTCGGTCATCGCCTCGGCTGGACGGTCGAGCACTCGCAATCGGGCTTCAACGCCCTGCGCTCGCATCTGCTGCCGCATCGCCGTGGCGACGAACCGCTCTACGCCGCCAGCATCGGACCGCTGCCGACGCCGCGGCGCGTGGTCGACGCGCTGCTCGCCGGCGAGATTGATATCGGGCCGTTGGACTCCTACTGGCACGACCTGCTGCTGGCGCATGAGCCGGAGACGGCGGCGCGGCTGCGCGTCGTCGAGACGACGCAACCGACGCCGATGCCGCTGCTGGTGGCGTCGACCGGGGTCGCTGAGGCGATCGTCGCGCGCTTGCGGACGGCGTTGCTGGATGTCTCGGACGATGACGAGGGGCGGTTTTTGCTAGCGGCTTTGGCGTTGGATGGCTTCGCGGAGGTCGAGGCGGAAACCTACCAGCCGCTCCTCGCCGCCGCCGGGCAGGCCGACGCCGCCGGCTACCGGCAGCCTGGCTAGTTCTTCAGCCGATACCCCGTCCGGAAAATCCAGGCGATCGCGGCGATGCACGCCGCCAGGAAGACCATCGTCATGCCGAGGCTGACACCGACGCCGACATCGGCGACCCCGTAAAAACTCCAGCGGAAGCCGCTGATCAGATAGACCACAGGGTTGAACAGGGTCACCACGCGCCAGAAAGGCGGCAGCATCTCGATCGAGTAGAACGAGCCGCCCAGAAAGGCGAGCGGCGTCACGATCAGGAGCGGCACCACCTGCAGTTTCTCGAAACCGTCGGCCCAGATGCCGATGATGAAGCCGAACAGGCTGAAGGTCGTCGCCGTCAGCACGAGGAAGAGCAGCATGAAGAACGGATGCTCGATCCGCAGCGGCACGAAGAGCGTCGCGGTCGCCAGGATGATCAGGCCGAGCAGGATCGACTTCGTAGCGGCCGCGCCGACATAGGCGATCACGGCCTCCCACCATGCGACGGGGGCCGAGAGCAGCTCGTAGATCGTGCCGGTGAACTTCGGAAAGTAGATCGCGAAGGAGGCGTTGGCGATGCTCTGCGTCAGCAGCGAGAGCATGATCAGGCCGGGCACGATGAAGGCGCCGTAGGGCACGCCGTCGATCGACTGCATGCGCGAGCCGATCGCCGCGCCGAAGACGACGAAATAGAGCGAGGTCGAGATCACCGGCGAGAGGATGCTCTGCATCGGGGTGCGCCAGGTGCGGGCCATCTCGAAGCGATAGATCGCGACGATGGCATGCCAGTTGATGAAAGCCGCGCTCATGACCGGCTCCTCACCAGGCTGACGAAGATGTCCTCCAGCGAACTCTGGCTGGTCTGGAGGTCGCGGAAGCGGATGCCGTTTTCGCTCAAGGCCTGCAGCAGCGCGGTGATGCCGGTGCGCTCGGCCTTGGTGTCGTAGCTGTAGACGAGCTCCAAGCCGTTGGCCGCCAGCGACAGGTCGAAAGCGGCGAGCGCGGAGGGAATTTCGGTCAGCGGCTCCTGCAGCGACAGGGTCAGCTGCTTGCGGCCGAGCTTGCGCATCAGCTCGCTCTTCTCCTCGACCAGGATGATCTCGCCCTTGCTGATCACGCCGACGCGGTCGGCCATCTCCTCGGCCTCCTCGATGTAGTGCGTGGTCAGGATGATGGTGACGCCGTCCTCGCGCAGCTTGCGCACCATCTCCCACATGTCCTGGCGCAGCTCGACATCGACGCCGGCGGTCGGCTCGTCGAGGAACAGGATGCGCGGCTCGTGACTCAGCGCCTTGGCGATCAGCACGCGCCGCTTCATGCCGCCGGACAGCCGGCGGATCTCGGTGTCGCGCTTGTCCCAGAGCGAGAGGTCCTTGAGCACCTGCTCGATATGGGCCGGATTGCGCGCCTTGCCGAAGAGGCCGCGGCTGAAGGAGACGGTCGACCAGACGGTCTCGAAGGCGTCGGTCGTCAGCTCCTGCGGCACGAGCCCGATCGCCGAGCGCGCCGCGCGGTAGTCGCGCGAGATGTCGTGGCCGTCGGCCAGAACCGTGCCGGTGCTCGGCGTCACCAGCCCGCAGATGATGCTGATCAGCGTGGTCTTGCCGGCGCCGTTGGGCCCGAGCAGAGCGAAGATCTCGCCGCGGCGGATCTCGAGATCGACGGCCTTGAGGGCCTGGAAGCCGGAGGCATAGGTCTTGGAGAGATTGGAGACGGAAATGATCGCGGTCATGGCCGCCATATAGGTGAAAGCGTCGACTATTTCGATGATGGCGGACGATCTGTCCGCGGGCAGCCGCCATGCGTGGAGCGGTTCCGTGCCCGCCCGCCATGACGTGTCGCGTCAGGAGGCCGAAAGCCGATGCCGGCGACGGCGGCGTCGTCCCGAAACGGAGATGGCCGGGTCGCAAACCCGGCCGTCCCGACATCTCGCGAAGCGCCTGCTCAGCGCATGAAGAACCAGAGCAGGATGATGACCGGAATCGGCACGCCGAGCAGCCACAGAGCAATCGAACGCATGGACAAACCCCCAGTTGGATCAGGATGCGGGGGCAACGCCGTCGCGGCGGCGAAAGTTCCCTGGACGGGGCACGCGCCGCTTACTTGAAGGCGATGCTGTTGAAGATTTTTGTCATGGCCGCGTCGTACTGCCTGTGGCCGTCCTCGGAGGCCCAGTAGGTCATCAGGATGATCTTGCCCGCGACGTTCGGGTTGATCGCGACATAGCGGATGATCGAGGGGCCGTCCTTGCTCGTCGCCTTCAGCTCGGTGAAGGACCATGACCGGCCGTTGATCTCCTGCTTGGTGGTCTCCGACGCGCCGGTGATCTTGACGCCCTCCCTGTCGAAATAGCTGTCGTGCTCCTTCTGCACCGTATCGATCTCGCCCGGCGCGATCAGCTCGAACCAGACATAGACCTCTTCGTCCGGCGTCTTGAACTGGATGCCGCGTGCGACCTTGGAGTCCGGCCAGTCGTCGGGGATCGTCACGATCGCGACGGGATCGGCGCCGGTGATCGGGAGCGGCCCGGCGAGCGCGGGTTTTGATATCGGCATGCTTGCGCCCAGCGCGATGGCGAGCGCGACGAGAATGGTCCGCAACATGGTCTTCCCCCGATCCAAGGACACTGGATGTCATGACGCCGCCGGCCGGCCTTATCGCCTTGCTCCCGTCGTCGCGGCACGATGCGCCGCGCCCATGACGCCCGCAAGCGACGACTCCGGCAAATCAGGCGAAGGCTGTGACCGAGGGGTGCCAGAGCGGTCGATAGCCGTTCGCAAGCGCGGCCAGCGAGGCCGGCGGGGTCACGACCCGGACGAGGCCGGAGGGGCGGGCGAGCCTCATCGCATAACCGGCGGGCGACCAGAGCAGCGCCGCGCCGCCCCTGAGCGCGAGGAAGCCATCGTCCCGCGCGATCACCGCGCCGTCGGGCAGGCTCTCGGCCGGCAGTTCGTGGAAGCGCTTGGCCCGCCCGTCGCGGCGCTCGCCGTCGAGCAGCCGGTCGATCTCGGGAAAGAGCGGCGTCCCGCCGAACCCGAGACCCTGCATCAGCGCGGCGCGGTAGGCGTGCGCTTCCGCCCGGCGGCATTCGACGCAGGGGCGGTGACCGGCGGCGAGCGCGGTGACCTCGTCGCAGAAGAACAGCTCGGTATAGAACCTGCCCCAGACGGCTCGCCGCCGGCCCTTGAATTCGAGCACGCAGCAGATCCATTGCCGGCTGGCATGGGTCCGCCTTGGCGGCGCCCGCGTCGCCGGATCATGGAAGCGCCCGCCGCGATTGCCGAACAGGATGCCGCGCGCCGGGTGGGCGAACAGGCTGCCGTCGGGCGCGACGCGGTTGGGCAGGGACATGGGCGGGCTAGTCGGGCAGCCAGTCGAAATTCCTTATGTCGCCAATAGCGTAGCGGCGGGTCTCAGGAAAAAGCGAATGAGGGAGGCGCGTTTCCGCGATCGCATCCTGGCGAGCTCTCTCGTAAGCCGGCAAGAGAAGATCATCGACTTTCGCAGCGAGCGAAGGATTCTGCTCCTCGAGCGTTTCGATCTCACGTCGTTGCGCCCTGATCGTGATCTCCCAGGAAGCACTGCGCAGCTGCGGCTGGAACTGCCACTTCAGCAGGTGTTGCATAAGGACGCGATAAGCCGAGGTCAGGGCATGCTTGTCCTTGCGCGCAATGCTCTCCAACTCCTCGATCAGGTTGGGCAGGTCGAGTTCACCGAAGCGACGATGGCGGAGCAACTCCGCCTGCTCGTAACACCAGAGGTAAAGATCGTCTTCAATGTCGGTGGCCGGGTTGTAGAGCGGCTTAACCTTGCCGTTACCCATCGATGCGCTCCTGCTGCCTCGGCAGATTAGTCGATATTGGGCGATCTTCCAACTTGCTCGCCGATTTGCATCCGGTTGCTTGACCTGGCCGCGGCATCACCTCGGCAGCAACGCCCAGTAGTCGAAATCGAGGATGACGCCGTCGTCGTAATGGCCGCCATCGTGCTGGAACGGGAACTCGCCGCAGGGCCGGTTCTTGGTCGCGACGAGGCGCAGGCGCAGCGCGCCGACATCGCTGCGGCCGGGCAGTTCGGCCGCTTCCAGCACCTCGCTCCAGGCGAAGACGGTGTCGCCGGCGAAGAGCGGCGAGACGTGCCGGCCGCCATTGATCGCGGCGATGTGGAAGGCGTTGCCGAGCCCGTTGAAGGAGAGCGCCCGCGCCAGGCTGATGACGTGGCCGCCATAGATCAGCCTCTTGCCGAAGCGGCTTTCGCGCGCCGACCAGGCGTCGAAATGCACCCTCGCCGTGTTGTGGTAGAGCCGCGTCGCGATCTGGTGCTCCGCCTCCTCGACGGTCATGCCGTCGACATGGTCGATCTTCTCGCCGACGGCATAGTCGCCCCAGCGGAAGGGCGAGCCGGCGAGCGCGTCGTCATAGGCCGAGAGCTCGATTTGCGGGCAGCCCTGGCCGAGTTCCTCCGGCAGCACGGCCTTGGGCAGATCCGGCACCTGCTCGGCATGGGCCGGCGTGCCGGGCTGGCGCTTGCGCACCAGGACCCAGCGGGCATAGCTCAGCACGATCTCGGCGTCCTGGTTGCGGCCGATCGAGCGGACATAGACGATGCCGGCGTCCCCGGCCGAGGTCTGCTTCAGCCCGATTACCTCCGACGTCGTCGCCAGCGTGTCGCCGGCATGGACAGGCTTCAGGAAGCGGCCATCGGCATAGCCCAGATTGGCGACGGCGTTCAGCGAGATGTCCGGCACGGTCTTGCCGAAAATGATGTGGAAGACGAGCAGGTCGTCGACCGGCGCGTCGCGATAGCCGATCGCCTTGGCGAAGGCGTCCGACGCCTGCACGGCGAAACGCGGCCCGTAGAGCGCGCTGTAGAGCGAGGCGTCGCCGGCCCGGACCGTGCGCGGCGGCGAATGCACGATGGTCTCGCCGAGGCGGAAATCCTCGAAGAAGCGGCCGGGACTGGTCTTTGGCGTCGGCTCGGACATGGGCTCTGGCTCGGTTGCGCGCCGGGAGTGTGCGCAGCGGCGCGCGGCGGCGTCCAGTCCTCAGCCGACAATCGCGGCCAGCTTGCCGAGATCAACATTCGCTCCGCAGACCAGCACGCCGAGACGCTCGCCCTTCGCCGGCACGTAGGCTCCCGACAGAAGCGCTCCCAAGGCAGCCGCGCCGCCGGGCTCGACCGCGAGCCGGAAATCGCGCCAGAGCACGCCCTGCGCCCTGGTGATCCACTCGTCCTCGACCAGGGCGACATGGTCGACGGCGTCCTTGCAGACCTCGTGGACCAGCGGGCCGACATTGCGCGCGCCGAGCGAATCGGCCGCGACCGAGGCGACCTCGACCTCGACCGGGCCTTTCGCCTCCAGCGCCGCCTGCAGGGCGCGCGAGCCCGAAGGCTCGACGCCGACGACCCTGACCTTCGAGCCCGCGAACCAGGCGGCGATGCCGGAGATCAGCCCGCCGCCGCCGACCGCGACCAGCACGGTGTCGAGGTCCGGTTCCTGCAGATCCCATTCGCGCCCGAGCGTGCCCTGGCCGGCGATGGTCTCCTTGGCCGCGAAGGGGTGGACCTTCAGCGCGCCGGTCTCGGCGACGAAGGCGTCGCAGGCGGCCTGGGCGTCGTCATATTGCGCGCCGCCGATCCGGACATCGGCCCCGAAGCGCCTGATCGCCTCGATCTTGGCCGCGGGCGAGATTTCGGGGACGAAGATCGTCGCCTTCACGCCGCGCTCGCGGGCGGCATAGGCAACGGCCGCGCCGTGATTGCCGCCGGACGCTGCCGAGACGCCGGCCGCCGGCACTGGCAGCGAGAGCAGGTTGTTGAAGGCGCCGCGCGTCTTGAACGAGCCGGCATGCTGAAGGCATTCGAGCTTCAGCGAGATGTCGGCGGCGCTGCCGAACGCGCCGGTTCCCAACCGCATCGCCGGCGTGACGCGGGCATGCCCGGCGATGCGCGCGGCCGCAACCTCGATCATCGGGCGGGGAACGGGGCGGTCGGTCATGGCGATGTCCTTGGCGGGCGCGCGCTCCGGCACAAAGGTCCAGATCGCGATGGGGATGCCGTGGCTATCGCGTCCCGGCGGATCGGGGAAGGGCCTGCCACGCCCGGCGGCGATGTGCCGGGCGACGACCAGCGCGGCGAGGGCGTCGAGCGCGTCGTCGGCGGCCGCGCCTTTGGGCGGTCGTTCGTTCACGGTCTCCGCAGGGAGACCGGACGTGATCAGCAGTGCCCCGCGTTCCGCCATGCCGGCGGGGTTGATCGCGCCCTTGATCTTCTTGGGATGCAGCAGTGGCGCACCCCGCATGGTCGCAAAGGCCAGCTCGGGGTGCACCTCATGGACGCGGTCGCGCAGGGTGGGCTCGGCTCTCAGCAGCGCGTCGATCTCGCGGATTTTCGGGAACAGGTGAAAGCCCTGCCTGGAGACCATGCGCGGCGGCTCGGAGGTGGCGAGCGCAAGCCGGCAGGCCTCGCCATACCCGGCGGACTCCACGGCGGCGCGTGCCGGGATCGCGAAGACCGAGGACTGGCGCTGGCCGAGCAGCGGCCTGACCAGTTGTTCCGGTCCGCGTCCAGACCCCGCGACGCGCTCGGGCAGGCCGATCGGCATGTCGACGGCGACGATCCGCGGCGCATCCGGCCCGTCGAGCAGGTCCGCCAGCCTTCTCGCGACGACGAAGCGCGGCGCTGCGTCGCCAGCCAGCGGCATCAGAGCGGCGATCCAGCCCGCCTTGCACCCGTCGACGCCCGCGACCCAGCCCATCGTCACGCCTCCGTCATCCGTCTTTCGCAGCACTGACGTTGCATCGCGGCCGCGTCTAGTGTGCAGTGCAGCGAAGAGCCGTCAGGAGAGACGCCATGACCCCGATCCGCCCGCGCCGCAGCGTGCTCTACATGCCGGGCTCGAACGCCCGCGCGCTCGAAAAGGCCCGCGAGATCGCGGCCGACGCGCTGATCCTCGATCTGGAGGACGCGGTCGCGCCCGACGCCAAGGAGATGTCGCGTAGCCAAGTCTGCGCCGCGGTCAGGGCCGGCGGCTACGGCCGGCGCGAACTGGTCATCCGCGTCAACGGCATCGAGACGCCCTGGTTCGCGGCCGACCTCGCGGCGGCGGCCGACGCAAAACCGGACGCCATTCTGATCCCGAAGGTGTCGGCGCCCGAGACGCTGATCGAGATCGGCCACACGCTGACCAGCCGCTGGGCCGATCCGGCGATCGCGATCTGGGCGATGATCGAGACCCCGCTCGCTATCCTCGACGTCGAGAGGATCGCACGGGCCGCGCGGGCCCCGACGAGCCGGCTCGCCTGTTTCGTGATGGGCGCCAACGACCTCGCCAGGGAGACGCGGGCCCGCTTCGTCCCCGGCCGCGCGCCGATGCTGCCCTGGCTGACGAGCGCGATCCTCGCGGCCCGCGCCCACGGCATCGACATCCTCGACGGCGTCTACAACGACATCGGGGACGAGGCCGGCTTCCAGGCCGAGTGCGGGCAGGGCCGCGACCTCGGCTTCGACGGCAAGACGCTGATCCACCCCTCCCAGGTCGCCGTCGCCAACGCCGTCTTCGCGCCCGACGAGGCCGAGCTTGCCCGGGCGCGGGCGATCATCGCCGCCTTCGACCAGCCCGAGAACGCCGGCAAGGGCGCGATCAAGCTCGACGGCCGCATGGTCGAGCGATTGCATGCCGAGATGGCGCGGCGGGTGGTGGCGTTGAGTGAGGCGATCGGAGGTTAGTTCCCCGTCATGCTCGGGCTTGTCCCGAGCATCCACGTTTTGACCACGCCTTGAGCCGAGCAAGGACGTGGATGGTCGCCACAAGAGCCACCATGACGGACGATGGGTTCAGCCGGGCTTCGCCGCCTTGGCCCGCTCGATCGCCTCGGCGATGAGCTGCTTGGCCTTGGCGGCGTCGCCCCAGCCGGTGAGCTTGACCCATTTTCCGGGTTCGAGATCCTTGTAGTGCTCGAAGAAGTGCTGGATCTGGTCGAGGGTGATCTTCGGCAGGTCGGTATAGTTGTGCACGTTCTCGTAGCGCTTGGTCAGCTTCGGCACGGGCACTGCGATGATCTTCTCGTCGCCGCCGGCCTCGTCCTCCATCATCATCACGCCGATCGGGCGGACCGCGATGTAGGAGCCGGGGATCAGCGGCCTTGTGTTGGCGACGAGCACGTCGCAGGGGTCGCCATCCTCCGAGAGCGTATGCGGGATGAAGCCGTAATTCCCCGGATAGCGCATCGGCGTATAGAGGAAGCGGTCGACGAAGAGCGTGCCGGCTTCCTTGTCCATCTCGTATTTGATCGGCTCGCCGCCGATGGCGACCTCGATGACGACGTTGACTTCGTCGGGCGGGTTCTTGCCGATGGAGATCGCGTCGAGGCGCATGGTCTTGACCTGTGGGAAAGCGGAAATCCGGCGCGCCTTATGCGCGATAGGCGGCAAAAGGCCAAGCCCGACCTTATGCCGGCCTGTCCCGGAATTTGCCTGCCGCGGCCCGCGCTGGTATCGCGCTGGTCATGAACCGCCCGTCCTGCCCCGCTTGCGGGTCCGCCCCATGCTGAACCGCCTGCGCCCCGACGAGGAACGCTATGCGCGCCGCATGGCCCGGATCGCGCGCTGGGACCGGCCGCTCGGTGGCGGCATCGACCGCCTGCGCGCCTGGGCCAACATGCTGCTGGTCGACCATGGCGTCTTCCGCATGGTCTATCTCAACGCCCATCGCGTCACGCCGGCCTTGTGGCGGGCGGCCCAGCCCGCGCCGACGCAGATCGCCGCCTTCGCGCGCCAGGGCCTGAAGACGATCGTCAACCTGCGCGGCGGGCGCGAGCACGGCTCCTGGCCGCTGCAGCGCGAGGCCTGCGAGCGCCACGGCATCACGCTGGTCGATTTCGTGCTGCGCTCGCGCGGCGCGCCGGACCGCGAGACGATCCTCGGCGCGAAGGCCTTCTTCGCCTCGCTGGAGGAGCCCGCGCTGGTGCACTGCAAGTCGGGCGCCGACCGGGCCGGCTTCTTCGCGGCGCTCTATCTGCTGATCCACGAGAACCGGCCGCTCGACGAGGCGGCAAAGCAGCTCTCGCTGCGCTACGGTCATTTCCGCTTCGCCAAGACCGGCATCCTCGACGCCTTCTTCGAGGCCTATCGCCGCGAGGGGCTGAGCAAGGGCAAGGCCTTCCTCGACTGGGTCGCGAGCGATTACGACCCCGAGCGGCTGGAGCGCGAGTTCAAGCCGGGGTTCCTGTCCTCGCTCCTGGCCGACCGGATCATCCGGCGCGAATAGGTCTCAGCTCCGCAGCGCCGGCGCGGGCCCGATCGCGTCGATGCCGAGCCGCGTCCAGGCGAACTGGACATGGGCGACCATCCGGCCGAGCGAGACGATGCCGATGGCGCAGAGCAGCGCCAGCGAGAGCGTGCCGAACCAGAGCATCACGATGCCGGCCGCGACCAGCGCCAGCGCGTTGGTGGCGACCTGCCGGCGCGGATGGCGCGAGAGCGAGGCGATCTCGTGCAGCGGCGCGACCAGGGCGATGCCGCCATAGAACAGCGCCATGATCGCGACGACCTCGCCGATGCCCGCCCATTGCGTGCCGTCGAGCATGACGTCGGCGCCCATCGCCGCGAAGGCGATCGCCGCGAACAGGCCGGCCGCCGCCACGAACAGACACAGGGTCACGAAGCGGACCCATTGCTGCCGGCCCCGGCCCGCGCGCGCCCGCAGGCTCGACAGCACCAGCGGCACCGAGACGGCGGCGAACATCTGCGTCGGCACCTCGAGCAGCCGCATGGCGAGCGCGACATGGGCGGCGAGCAGGGCGTTGCTGGTCATCGGCAGCGCCAGCAGCGGGATGATCATGAAGCCGAAGGAGAGCAGCGCCGAGGGCAGCAGGAAACGCGGCGCCGCGCGCCAGCGGCTGGCCGATTCGCGCAGCTCCGGCCGCGACCAGGCGGCGGGGCGCACCAGCCGCGCCAAGGCCCCGCGCCGGCGCCAGAGCAGATAGAAGGCGGCGACGACATGGCCGATCGCGTCGGCGGCGAAGAGCGCCAGCGAGGTCGCGCCGAGCGGCCAGATCAGCAGGATCATCATGCCGGGCTGCACCAGCGCCTGGACGATGTTGCTGTTGCCGATCGTGGCGAAATCGCCCTCGGCCGTCGCCTCCGAGGTCAGCAGCCGGATCACGGCCCGGCCCGCCAGCGAGACGAGAAAGAGCGCGCCGAAGGCCGCGACGACCCAGTCGGCGGCGACCGCGACGACGACGAGAAGCGTCACGACGCAGATGAAGGCCGAGCCCGCCGCGACCGCGAGCCGGAAGGCGCGCCCGAGCCGCTCGCGATCGCTGTTCTGGAAGAACACCGCCTCGAAGCGCAGCAGCGCCGCGATCGCGACGAAATTGGCCAGCGCCGCGTAGAGCGCGAAATCGGCGAAGACCTGCGCCGGACACAGGGCGGCGGCGACGAGCAGGCCCCAGACCGAGAGGAAGCGCGCCTGGACGAAGCGCAGCGCCAGCGTCAGCCCGGCGGCGAGGCCGGCGCGGGCGGCCGGCGAGGGCTCGACGGCGATCTCCTCGACGGCGCACGTTGGGGCCACGGCTCGCTCGACGCCGCCCTTTTCGACCGGCGGCGGCGGCGCGGCCGGCGCCCCGGCCGCGAAGGCCGCCCGTGCGAAGGTGAGTTGCGCCGTCATGCCTCAAATCCAGCTCGGGATGTCTGGCGAGGCGTGGCCGCTGATCTCCCGAAGATCGCGGCCACGTGACGGCGCCGTCTGCGGACCCGGATGGTGAAACCCGGACGCGGCTCCGTGACGGAGAGGTTGCGCCAGCGTGGTTAACGAAGCGTTAGGAACCGCCGGCACGCCTCATCACAGCGTCGGGATGGGACATCGATCTGTCCTTCAGGTGGCGCGAATGAGGCGGCCGCTCGCATTCATGTGTCGGATCGTGACGGCCGCCGACCCGGTCGCCGCCGCGGCGCCGCGGGGCTCTGGCCGTCGCCGGGCGTTTAAGCCATTGTCATGACGTGCGCCGGCGTCGAACCCGGCGCGGGGGCGCGCGACGGCATGATCCAGAATGGCGAGGCTGAGGCAGGCGGGCTCATTCCCCATCCCGAGCGCGGCGCGGTCCTCGGCGAGGTCCATGCAAGGCCGTTCGCGGCGGTCGAGACGCCGCGACGGTTCCTGCATTTCGCCTTCCTGACCGATTCGGCCCAGGCCGCGGCGGACCGCGCGGCGCTGGCGCGCTTCTGCGCCGAGCGTGGCGTGCCCGCTCCGCAGGAGGGCGCCAAGCACCATCGCGCCCGCTTCGCCGAGGCCAGCCTGCGCTGGGAGCAGCACAGCGAGTTCACGACCTATAGCTGGGAGCTGCGGGCGAGCGAGGCTGTGCCGTTCCTGCCGGCGACGGGCCTGCTGCCGCATGGCATGCGGGCCCTGCCGCAGCCCGGCCCGCATCTGGTCGCGGTCGACCTGCACCTTATGCCCGAGGACGGCGCCAGCGCGCTCGACGCGCTCTTCGACGCGTCGAGCCTGGCGGCCGCGCTGGTCGATGGCGGGGTCGCGATCGCGGCCACGGATTTCCGCGCCGGGACCGACGGCTTCGTCCGCATCCTCGTGCTCGACCGGGCCCTGACGCCGCCGCGCGCCGGCGCGCTGGCGCAGCGCCTGCTCGAGATCGAGACCTACCGCACGCTGGCGCTGCTCGGCCTGCCGGAATCGCAGCGCATCGCGCCCTCGGTCCGCCGCACCGAGGAGACGCTGGTCAGGATCGCCTCGACCATGACCGCGACCGGCGGGCTCGCCGCCGACCACGCGCTGCTCGACGAGATGACGGCGCTGGCCGCCAGGCTCGAATCGGAGGCCGCCTCCTCGAACTACCGCTTCGGGGCGAGCCGCGCCTACGACACCATCGTGCAGCAGCGCCTGCTCGCCATCGGCGAGCAGGCGCATGCCGGCTGGCCGACGATCGCCGCCTTCCTGGCGCGCCGGATGGCGCCGGCGATGCGCACCTGCCAGATGCTGCAGGAGCGCCAGGCCGATCTCTCGACCAAGCTGGCGCGCGCCGCCAATCTGCTGCGCACCCGCGTCGACGTCGCGCTTGAACAGCAGAACCGCGACCTGCTCGCCGCGATGAACGACCGCACCCGCCTGCAATTGCGCCTGCAGCAGACGGTCGAGGGGCTCTCGGTCGCGGCGATCGGCTATTACGTCGTCAGCCTGTTCGGCTACATCGCCAAGGGCGCGAAGGATTCGGGCTGGCTCAAGCTCGAACCCGGCGTCGCGACCGCGATCTTCGTGCCGTTCGCGCTGCTCGGCGTCTGGGCGGCCGTCCGGCGGATCCGGCGCGGACATGGCCAGCACACCGACTGAAACGACCGATGCTCCTGCCGCATCCTGACACAAGCGAAGGCTAGCTCTCCTGCCATCGCCCTGACAGAAACAGGGTCGAGCCCAGTCCCGGAGACATGTTCATGCTGACCTTCTACCACGCCCCGCAATCGCGCTCCTTCGGCGTGCTCTGGCTGCTCGAGGAGTTGGGCCAGCCCTATGAGATGAAGACCGTCGCCATCCGCTCGCAGGGCGGCGCGCCCGAGGACTACCGCAGGATCCAGCCGCACAAGAAGGTGCCGGCCATCGTCCATGACGGCACGATCGTCACGGAACGCGCCGCGATCTGCATCTATCTCGCCGAGGCCTTTCCCGACGCCGGCCTCGCTCCCGCGATCGGCGATCCGGACCGTTCCGCCTATCTGACCGCGCTGGTCTATGCCGACGCCGTGCTCGACCCCGTGCTGGCGACGAAGGCGCTCGGCGTCGCTTATGAGCCGCGCGGGGTTTCCTTCGGCGCGTTCGGCGACGCCGTCGCCAATCTCGAACGGCGGCTCGGAGACAAGCCATACGCCGCCGGCGAGCGCTTCACCGCCGCCGACACGCAGCTCGGCAGCGGCATCCATTTCGGCATGAACATCCTCGGCGTGCTGCCGCGCCTGCCGGTTTTCGAGGCTTATCTCGGCCGCGTGATGTCGCGCCCGGCGCTGCAGCGAGCCCTGGAGAAGGACGGTGTGCCGGAAGATGGGCAGGCGGCGTGAGGCGTTGTGCCGTCGTTGGCGCGACACCCTGCGCCTTGCCGGGGAGATGTGGTAAGCCGTCGCGACGAGTCAGACAGACAGGCTGCATACCCGCCCGGGCATCTTGTCCCGCAACCCTGGCGTTGCAGCGCCGCCGGGGCGAATAGGGCAGAGTGCCAGCGGATGGGCCGATCCCGTCCGCGACCGCCTGCCATGCATGCGGCCCGGCCGCTCGACGCTCTTGATCGGATGCGGCGAACATAGAACTCTGCCGCCACGCGCGGCGACAGCCGTTCGATCGGGAGATGCCGGTGAAGCTGACCGTCCGCCTTGCCCTGCGCGACTGGGACTACATGACGCCGCTCGTGCTCGGAGACGTCGGGTCCGAGCGCCTCGACGTGAAGGTCGACCGCGTCGGCGCGCTGCCGGAGGATTTCGCCAACGACCCCGCTTACGATGCGAGCGAGATCTCGTTCAGCCGCTACGCGACCGGCCGCGGCCGCGGCGAGACGGCGACCGTCGGCGTGCCGAACTTCGTCATGCGCGGCTTCCGCCATCGCTGCGTCATCGTGGCGAGCGACAGCAAGCTTACCCGGCTCGACCAGCTCAGGGGCTGCCGCATCGGCGTCACCGGCTGGCAGGATTCCGGCAACACCTGGACGCGCGCGGCGCTCGCACGGGAGGGCGTCGGCATCGAGGACGCGACCTGGTTCGCCGGGCGGCTGACCGCCGAGCATCCGATCCTCGACCGGCTCGGCCCCTACGCCAGGCCCGGCCGCATCGAGGCGGTTCCCGGCGAGCGGCCGATGCTGGAGCTGCTGGCCGATGGCGGGCTCGACGCGGTCTTCACGCCCTTCATGCCGGCGGGCTTCTTCTCGCCCGATGCCGCCTTCCGCCATCTCCTGCCCAACGTGCCGGCGGCCGAGCGGGCCTATTTCGACGCGGTCGGCTACGTGCCCGGCATCCATATCCTCGGACTCAAGGCGACGTTCGCCGCGAAGCACCCCTGGGTCGCGCGGGAGCTGAGCGATCTGATCGACGTGTCTCAGCGCGTCTGGCTGGAGAAGCGGCGCAAATACGCCGACACCACGCCCTGGGTCGTCGACGAGCTCGGCCGGAGCGGCCGCGACCTGCCGGACGGCTGGAACGCGAGCGGACTGGCCGCGAACCGCACAATGATCGCCGCGTTCCTGAACGAGGTTCGGGCGCAGAAGCTCTCCGACACGGCGCTCACGCCCGAGACGCTGTTTCCCGACGCGCAGGCATGAAACCTGCCTCGCGACACACGACGAAAAGGGGACCGACCATGATCGCCATCCGCCATCTCGCCTACGCCGCGGGCCTCGCGCTCGCGCTGTTCCATGCCCCGGCGCTGGCGCAGCAGTCGGCCGCGCCGATTCCGGTCCAGCAGGTCAACGAGGCGCTGCGGGCGAAACTCCCGGAGGAAATCCGGAAGGCCGGCAAGATGATCTCGGTCAACAACGGCTCCTTCCCGCCCTACGAGATCGTCACCGGCCCCGACACGATGACCGGCGCCAGCGCCGATCTGCAGGACGCGATCGCGCAGCTGCTCGGCATCAAGATCGATCATGCGACCGTGAGCGGCCTCTCGGCGCTGCTGACCGGCATCAAGTCCGGCCGCTACCAGTTCGCGCTCGGTCCCGTCGGCGATTTCAAGACGCGGCAGGAGGCCAACGACTTCGTCGACTGGGTGCGCGAATACGTCGTCTTCGCCGTGCAGAAGGGCAATCCGGCCGGCATAGGCAGCCTCGAGGACACCTGCGGCAAGCGCATCGCGGTGATGGCGGCGGGCTCGGCCGAGCGCGTGATCAAGGCCCAGGCCGAGAAATGCGCCGCCGAGAGCAAGCCGGCGCTGACCGTCCAGTCCTACACCGACCAGCCGACCTCGATCCTCTCGGTCCGCTCGAAGCGCGCCGACGCCTTCTTCTCCTCGCAGGCGCCGCTGACCTATTTCGTGCAGCAGTCGAACGGCGAGCTCGATCTCGCCGCCATCGGAAAGCCGAACGGCTTCACCGATCTCTATCAGGGCGCGGTCGTGCCCAAGGGCTCGGTGCTCGGCGAGGTGCTGCTGGATGCGATCAGGCTCCTGATGGCGAACGGCGCCTATGCGGCGATCATGAAGAAATGGGGTCTGGAGAACAACATGATCCCCGAGGCCGGCATCAACCTGTCGAAGAACTGATCGCAGATGGCTCGGAACGCCGCCGATGAGGCTCGCCCGCGCGACGTCGCCAATGCGCACAGGCCGCCGGAATGGGGCCGCTGGCTGCTCTGGGCCTTCGCGCTCGCGGTGGCGGCGAACTTCCTCTGGATCGTCGCCTGGAACAGGAATTTCGAATGGCCTGTCGTGCGCCAGTGGTTCACGGCGGATTCGATCATGCGCGGGCTTTCGGTCACGCTCGGCCTGACGCTGATCGCGATGGTGCTGGGCACCGCGCTCGGTCTCGTGCTGGCGATCGCGCGGCTCTCCAACGACCGGCTGTTCTCCTCGCTGGCGGGGCTGTTCATCTGGTTCTTCCGGGGCACGCCGCTCCTGGTGCAGCTGATCTTCTGGTACAATCTCTCGACGCTGTTCCCGCAGATCTCGATTTCGATCCCGTTCGGGCCGACTCTGGTCAGCTGGAACACCAACGACGTCATCACCCCCATGACGGCCGCGATCGCTGGCTTGTCGCTCAACGAGGCGGCCTATATGGCCGAGATCATCCGCGGCGGCCTGCTCTCGGTCGACAAGGGCCAGGTCGAGGCGACCGACGCCTTCGGCATGACGCGGGCCCGGGCCCTGCGCCGGGTCATCATCCCGCAGGCGATGCGCGCCATCGTGCCGCCGACCGGCAACCAGCTGATCAGCATGATCAAGGCGACCTCGCTGGTCAGCGTCATCGCCATGGCCGACCTGCTCTATTCGGTGCAGGCGGTCTACAACCGCACCTTCGAGATCATCCCGATGCTGATGGTCGCGGTGATCTGGTATCTCGTCATCACCTCGATCCTGAATGTCGGCCAGGGCTTCATCGAGCGCTATTACGCGCGCGGCGAACGCGGCGCGTCCGACGCCGACATGAAGGCGCGCGCGGCGATGCGGCTCGAGGAGGCGGCATGATCCCGGCCGGCTCGGAGACGGCAGCGCCGCTGGTGCGCGCCCGCAACGTCCACAAGGCCTTCGGGAGCAACGAGGTGCTGAAGGGCATCGACCTCGACGTGGCGCCGGGCGAGGTGGTGGTGGTGCTCGGCCCCTCGGGCTCGGGCAAGTCGACCTTCCTGCGCTGCATCAATCATCTCGAGGCGATCGATCGCGGCTCGATCGAGGTCGATGGCGAGCAGGTCGGCTACCAGCTGCGAAACAACCGGCTGATCAAGCTCTCGGACCGCGCCATCGCGGTGCCGCGGCGCAAGATCGGCATGGTCTTCCAGCAGTTCAATCTCTACCCGCACATGACCGCGCTCGAGAACATCGTCGAGGCCCCGGTCGGCGTGCACGGGCAGGAGCGCAAGGCGGCGGAAGCCTATGCGATGGAGCTGCTCGCCCGCATCGGCCTGACCGAGAAGGCCGACGCCTATCCGCGCCAGCTCTCGGGCGGCCAGCAGCAGCGCGTCGCGATCGCCCGCGCGCTCGCGATCAGGCCGCGCCTGATGCTGTTCGACGAGCCGACCTCGGCGCTCGATCCCGAACTCGTCGGCGAGGTTCTGGCGACGATGCGCGATCTCGCCGGGCAGGGCCTGACCATGATCGTCGTCACCCACGAGGTCGGCTTCGCCCGCGAGGCCGCTGACCGGGTCGTGTTCATGGATGGCGGCCTGATCGTCGAGCAGGGCAGGCCTGACGAGGTGCTCGCCAACCCGACGCATCCACGCACGCGCCTGTTCCTGAGCCGCTTCATCCAGGGCGTCTGAGCGCCGGCGGGGCCGGCGCCGCCGCCCGCAATGACAAATTCGACGATCTGTCATCCCTCTTCGCCGCGTCGCATTGCGGCATAGGGGCGGTTTGGTTACAGAGCCGAAGCACCCTAGAATGATCCCAAAGGGGTCTCGACGATCCCAAAGGGATAATTCCGTTCGCTTCGCGAACCTGCATGCCGGAGACGATCAGAGTGGCCGAGGTCAAACAGGCGGCGCGTCCGCTGTCGCCGCATCTGCAGATCTATCGCTGGTCCTGGACCATGGCGATGTCGATCGCGCACCGCGTCACGGGGTCTGCGCTCTATGTCGGCACGGTGCTGATCGCGGCCTGGCTGGTCGCCGCCGCTTCCGGCCCTTCCGCCTACGACACCGCCCAGTGGGTCGCCGGCTCGATCCTCGGCCGGCTCGTGCTGTTCGGCTATTCCTTCGCGCTGCTGCACCACATGGTCGGAGGCCTGCGCCATTTCGTCTGGGATCTGGGTCATGGCTATGACCCCGACACCCGCATGAACCTCGCCAGATACAGCGTCGTCGTCTCCGGCGGGCTCACGATCCTGGTCTGGATCGCGGCCCTGGCCCTGCGCTGAGGAGGCGAGACGATGCACTCCAACTCCTCGATGCGCACCCCGCTCGGCCGCGTCCGCGGCCTCGGCTCGGCGAAATCCGGCACCGGGCATTTCTGGCTGCAGCGCGTCACCGCCGTCGCCAACGTCGTCCTGACGCTCGTCTTCCTCGGCGTGGTGATCGCGCTCGTCGGCAAGCCCTATGCGGCGGCCGTGGCCGTTCTGTCGAACCCGCTGGTGGCGATCCTGCTGCTGCTCTTCGTCATCTCGGGCGCGGTGCATATGCGGCTCGGCATGCAGGTCATCATCGAGGACTATGTCCATGGCGAGGGCCTCAAGATCGCCGCCGTGATGGCCAACACCTTCTTCGCGATCGCGATCGGCGCGGCCTGCGCCTTCGCGCTGCTGAAGCTCTCGTTCGGAGGCTGATCCCATGGCGATCACCAGAGCCCGCTCCACCGCGACTTACGCCGGGCAGGCCTATCCGATCACCGACCACACCTTCGACGTCGTCGTCGTCGGCGCCGGCGGCGCGGGCCTGCGCGCCACGGTCGGCTGCTCGCAGGCCGGGCTGAAGACCGCCTGCATCACCAAGGTGTTCCCGACGCGCTCGCATACGGTCGCGGCGCAGGGCGGGGTCGCCGCCTCGCTCGGCAACATGGGCAAGGACACCTGGCAGTGGCACATGTACGACACCGTCAAGGGGTCGGACTGGCTCGGCGACCAGGACGCGATCGAGTATCTGGTGCGCAACGCGCCGGCCGCCGTCTACGAGCTCGAGCACTGGGGCGTGCCGTTCTCGCGCACCGAGGCCGGCAAGATCTACCAGCGCCCCTTCGGCGGCATGACCACCGAATTCGGCGAGGGCCCGCCGGCCCAGCGCACCTGCGCCGCGGCCGACCGCACCGGCCACGCCATGCTGCACACGCTCTACGGCCAGGCGCTGCGCTACAACACCGAGTTCTTCATCGAGTATTTCGCCATCGACCTGATCATGGACGAGGACGGCGCCTGCCGCGGCGTGATCGCGCTCAAGCTCGACGACGGCACGCTGCACCGCTTCCGCTCGAAGATGGCGATCATGGCGACGGGCGGCTACGGCCGGGCCTATTTCTCGGCGACCTCGGCCCATACCTGCACAGGCGACGGCAACGCCATGGTGCTGCGCGCCGGCCTCCCCCTGCAGGACATGGAGTTCGTGCAGTTCCATCCCACGGGCATCTACGGCGCCGGCTGCCTGATCACCGAAGGCGCGCGCGGCGAGGGCGGCTACCTGACCAATTCCGAGGGCGAGCGCTTCATGGAGCGCTATGCCCCCTCGGCCAAGGACCTCGCCTCGCGCGACGTCGTCTCGCGCTCGATGACGATGGAGATCCGGGGCGGACGCGGCGTCGGCAAGAACAAGGACCACATCTACCTGCATCTCGACCATCTCGACCCGAAGATCCTGCACGAGCGCCTGCCCGGCATCTCGGAAAGCGCCAAGATTTTCGCCGGCGTCGACGTCACGCGCGAGCCGATCCCGGTGCTGCCGACGGTGCATTACAACATGGGCGGCATCCCGACGAATTTTCACGGCGAGGTGCTGACCAAGGTCGACGGCAACGCCGACACCGTGGTGCCCGGCCTGATGGCGATCGGCGAGGCGGCCTGCGTCTCGGTGCATGGCGCGAACCGGCTCGGCTCCAACTCGCTGATCGACCTCGTCGTCTTCGGCCGCGCCGCGGGGCTGCGCTGCGCCGAGACGGTGAGCGCCGGCGAAAAGCAGCCCGAATTGCCGAAGAACTCGGCCGACCTCACGCTGACCCGCCTCGACAAGTACCGCAACGCGTCGGGCGGCACGCCGACGGCGGAACTGCGCGGGCGCATGCAGCGCATCATGCAGGACAATTGCGCGGTCTACCGCACCGGCGAGACGCTGGAAGAGGGCCACAAGCTGATCCACGAGGTCTGGGGCGGCATCACCGACATCGCCACCACCGACCGCTCGCTGATCTGGAACTCGGACCTGGTCGAGACGCTGGAGTTCGACAACCTGATCACCCAGGCCGTGGTGACGATGGATTCGGCGCTGAACCGCCCGGAAAGCCGCGGCGCACATGCACGCGAGGACTATCCGGACCGCGACGACAAGGACTGGATGAAGCACACGCTGGCCTGGATCGACGACGAGAAGCGCATCATCTCGCTCGACGACCGGCCGGTGCACACCTACACGCTGTCGAACGACATCGAGTACATCAAACCCAAGGCGCGGGTGTATTGAGGATCATCTCAGATGGTTGCCGCGACATTCGGTCATAATCGTCCAAGAAGGAACCAGCGCGTGTATGCGGTGACTTTCGACTTCGATACCGAATTGCTCGAGCAGCTTTATCACAACCCGTCCTGGCGGAATGCTTACTCGGATGTCCGGCGGTTTCTCGAAGATAACGGCTTCGAGAACAAGCAGGGCTTGGTGTACTTCGCCGTCGACGACATCGACGCGACGGAGTGCATCGCCGTGATGCAGGATCTGGCGCTGGAATTCGACTGGTTCGTGCCCTCGGTGCGCGATCTTCGCATGCTCCGGATCGAAGAAAACAACGATCTCCTGCCTGTCATCGATCCTTCGAGACGGCGGAAAAGAAAGTCGTCGTAATGGCCGAATTCAACCTTCCGCAGAACTCCCGCCTCGTCCCGGGCAAGGCCTGGCCGAAGCCGGCCGGCGCCAGGAACCTGACCGAGTTCAAGGTCTATCGCTGGAGCCCGGACGACACCGAGAACCCGCGCACGGACACCTATTGGGTCGACCGCGAGGATTGCGGGCCGATGGTCCTCGACGCGCTGATCTGGATCAAGTCGAAGATCGACCCGACGCTGACCTTCCGCCGCTCCTGCCGCGAGGGCATCTGCGGCTCCTGCGCCATGAACATGGACGGCAAGAACGGGCTCGCCTGCACCACCGGCATCGACGAATGCGGCCAGGTGAAAGGCAAGAACTCGGGCAAGGTCGCGATCTATCCGCTGCCGCACATGCCGGTGATCAAGGACCTCGTGCCGGACCTGACCAATTTCTACGCCCAGCACGCCTCGATCGAGCCCTGGCTCAAGACCACGACGCCTTCGCCCGAGAAGGAATGGGCGCAGGAGAAGTCCGACCGCGAGAAGCTCGACGGACTCTACGAGTGCATTCTGTGCGCCTGCTGCACCACCTCCTGCCCGAGCTACTGGTGGAACGGCGACCGCTATCTCGGGCCGGCCGCGCTGCTGCAGGCCTATCGCTGGCTGATCGACTCGCGCGACGAGGCGACCGGCGAGCGGCTCGACAATCTCGAAGACCCGTTCCGGCTGTATCGCTGCCACACCATCATGAACTGCGCGAACGCCTGTCCGAAGGGGCTGAACCCCGCCAAGGCGATCGCGGAGGTCAAGAAGATGATGGTTGCCCGTCAGGTCTGAGCGGGCGCACCATTTTCCGTCATGGTCGGGCTTGTCCCGACCATCCACGTCTTCCGCCGCCGCGCGCTGCGACCAAGACGTGGATGCTCGCCACAAGGGCGAGCATGACGGCAGTGGTCATCATCGCGGGATGCGAAAGCGGTAACGCTCAGCCGATATACCGTTCCGGCCTGAACGGCGTCGGGTCGGCGGCCGGCGTCTCGCCTGACACCAGCGCGGCCAGGATTTCCCCCGTCACCGGCCCGGTCGAGAAGCCGATATGCTGGTTGCCGAAGGCGAGCCAGAGGCCCGGATTTCGCGGCGCCTCTCCGATCATCGGCAGCGAATCCGGCAAGGTCGGTCGCGAGCCGCGCCAGGTCGTGGTCTCGGCCGCCTCGGTGAGCGCGAAGGCCTCGCGCGCCTTCGGGAACGCCTCGTCGATCTGGGCGTGGTCGTCGGGCGCGTCGCGATGGGCGAGCTCGACGCCCGAGGTCAGGCGGAATCCCTTCTCCATCGGGGCCAGCATATAGGCCGCCTCGACATCGAGGAACGGGCGCGAGAGCTTCCGACCCGGCTCGGCGCGGTAATGCCGGTGATAGCCGCGCTCGGCATCGAGCGGCACGTTCAGCCCGAGCGGCTTCAGGATATCGGCGCTCCAGGGGCCGAGCGCCACGACCGCGATTCCGGCCCGATGCGTCCCGCCATCCGTCCGCGCGCTCCAGCCGTCGGCCGTCCTCGACAGGCCCTCGATCGCGGCCGTCGCCACCCGTCCGCCGCGCGCGGAAAACAGCGCCGCATAGGCCTGCACGATCGCCTGCGGCCAGTCGACCGAGCCCGAATCCATCTGGAGCAGGCCGGCCGAGAAGATCGGGTTCAGGTCGGGCTCCAGCGCCGAGAGGCCCTGCCGGTCATGGACCTCGCAGCGCACGCCATGGCCCTCGAACCAGAGCTTCTCGGCCCGCG
The DNA here is from genome assembly GCF_058807355.1 of Allobosea sp. GW821-FHT12C12. Lineage (NCBI taxonomy): Bacteria > Pseudomonadati > Pseudomonadota > Alphaproteobacteria > Hyphomicrobiales > Alloboseaceae > Allobosea > Allobosea sp. GW821-FHT12C12. The sequence goes on along the minus strand of NZ_JBXAQP010000010.1, from coordinate 142,475 downwards.
CCTTCTCACGCCCGGCGTCGCTGCGCCAGACTTTCAGAGAGCCGGTCTCGCGCAGGCGGTGGCGCACCCCGGCCTCATCCATCAGCGCCTTGTGCAGCGGCAGGGCCCGCGAGGTCAGGCTGTCGAGCGCCCTGATCCGGAGCGGCAGGCGCGAGGGCCGCGCCTCGGCGAGGAAGCGCATGATCCAGCCCGGATTGCGCAGCAGATGGCCCCAGCGATAGCGGATCGCGGGATGGTCGTTGCGCAGATAGGCCGGCAGGCTTTGCCAGAGCGAGGGATTGTTGAGCGGCAGGATCGAGGCGCGGCTGATCACGCCGGCATTGCCGTAGGAGGTTTCCGAGCCCGGCTCCTTGCGGTCGAGCAGCGTGACGTTGAGCCCGCGCTTCTGCAGCGAGAGCGCGCAGGAGACGCCGACCATGCCGGCGCCCAGCACGAGAGCCGTGCGGCTCACGCGGGTTCAGCCGCGGCCGGGACCTTCAGCCAGTGATCGAGGAAACCGTCGAGCCAGATCCGGATCGCGGGGTCGTAGCGATACCAGCCTTCGAGATGGAGATGGCGCAATTGCGCGCCGGGCATCAGGGTGCGCTCATGGCCGCGGATCGACCAGCGGCACATCATCGCCGGCGTCACCTCGGGGTGGAACTGGATGCCGTAGACCTTGCTGCCGGCGCGGATCGCCTGGACCGGAAAATCGCCGCCGGTCGCCAGGCATTCGGCCCCGCTCGGGCAGTCGAAACCGTCGCGATGCCATTGATAGACGGTTCCCGGCCAGGCGAAGCCGGCCTTCGCGGCGTGACGGCTGCCGGCCTCGGTCAGGTCGAGCGGGTAATAGCCGACCTCGGCGCGGCCCTGTTCATGGGTGTAGACCCGCGCGCCGAGATGCTTCGCCAGCATCTGCGCGCCGAGACAGATGCCGAGGAAGGGCGCGTCCTCCTTCAGGCAGGCGCCGATCCAGTCGATCTCGGCCTTGACGAAGTCGTCGGGATCGTTGGCCCCCATCGGCCCGCCGAAGATCACCGCGCCGGCATGGTCGGCCATCGTCTCCGGCAGCGTGTCGCCATAGCGCGGCTTGCGGATGTCGAGCGCATGGCCGCGCGCCTGCAAGAGCCGGCCGACGCGGCCGGCCGTCGAATGCTCCTGATGCAGCACGACCAGCACGGGCTTGAGCGGCGCCGGCTCCGGGCCTGTCAGGGACGGCGCCCGGATCTTGCGGGGGTTGCGGAGACGGAAAGTCTGGTCGTTCATCACGGGCTTCGGTTTCGTCCCCCGGCCGGCGCGGACGATTCATGCCGTCAGAATGCGGTCGCGATACGGCCCCGGCAAGCAATTTGTGCGCCATCCGTGCATGGCGAGGGCGTCCGAATCGCATGGATCGCCAGTTTCCGGACGTAGCGGTTCACGGGCCCGGACATGTCCTGAAACATCTTCGCGCTTGACGCGCGGCAGTCCGTCAGGTATGAGAATGAACGTTCATTCTCATTCTTCGGATTGCGAGCGACCCGTGCCGACTTCCCTTGCGCGCCTGCCCGACCGCTCCGTCAGCGAGCGCCAGACCCGCATACTCGATGCGGCCGAGCGGGTCTTCGCGCGCGCCGGCTTCCACGCCGCGACGATGAACGACGTCGCGGTCGAGGCCGGGATGAGTCCGGGCAATCTCTACCGCTATTTCAGCTCCAAGGATGCGATCATCGCCGGCATGGCCGAGCGCGACCGCAACCAGATCGCCGAGGATTTCGCCAGTCTGGATCCGGCTCAGGGGTTGCTGCTCGACCAGTTGGAGGCGCTCGGCCGCAGCCACCTCGTCGAGGAACCGCGCGAGAAGGCGATCATCTGCCTGCAGATCTGGGCCGAAGCGGCGCGCAACCCGGACATGGCGAAGATGTGCGCCGCGATCGACGGCACCGTCATCGGCGGTCTGGCGCAGGCGATCGCGGCGGCGAAGGCCAGCGGCGAACTGCCCGAAAACCTCGACGACGCCCGCTTCCTCCAGGCCGTCTTCATGATGGCGGACGGCTTCTTTTGCCGCCGCGCCGTGGATCCGGGCTTCGACGCCGCGATGGCGTCCGAGACGCTCTTCACCGCCATGCGCGGGCTGGCGCAGGTGCTGCTCCTGCCGCGCGAGGACGTTTGACCATGACAATGCGTCCGCCTTGCCTGCCTCATCGATGAAGGCCTTTCCGATGCTCCGCCTCCTGTCCCTGCCGTCTCTCGCCGTGCTCGCACTTCTGCCGCTTGCCGGCGCACGGGCGCAGACGCCTGCTCCCGCGGCGGCCCGGACCGCGCCTTCGGCCGGCCCCTCCGTCACGGTGACCGTCGCGAAGACGACCGAGATCGTCCAGAGCGTCGTCGTCTCCGGCTCGATGGTGGCGCGCGACGAGGTCCTGGTCTCGCCCGAGATCGACGGCCTGCAGATCGTCGAGATCCTGGCCGAGGAGGGCGACACGGTGGCGGTCGGGCAGGTTCTGGCGCGGCTCTCGCGCACCACGCTCGACGTGCAGAAGGCGCAGAACGACGCCCAGATCGCCCGCGCCGAGGCGGTGATCGCCCAGTCCAACGCCCAGATCGTCGAGGCGCAGGCCAATCTCGTCGCGGCCAACAACAATTTCGACCGCACCAAGCAGCTTCGCAGCTCCGGCAACGTCTCGAACGAGACCTACGACCAGCGCGACGCGGCCGCGCGCGCGGCCGAGGCCAAGCTGAACTCGTCCCGGCAGGCGCTGGCGATCGCCAATGCCGATCTCGCCTTGGCGAAGGCGCAGGGCCGCGACATCGACGTGAAGCTCGCCCGCACCGAGATCAAGGCGCCCTCAGCCGGCACGATCAGCCGCCGCTACGCGAAGCTCGGCGCGACCGCCGCCATGGCCGCTGCCGATCCGCTCTTCCGCCTCGTCGCCGACGGCGCGATCGAACTCGAGGCCGAGGTCGCCGAGGTCGAGCTGCCCGGGCTGAAGCTCGGCCAGCGCGTCACCGTGCTGCAGGCTGGCGGCAGCGTTGCGCTCGAAGGGTCGATCCGGCTGATCGCGCCGGAGGTCAGCAAGGCCTCGCGGCTCGGGCGGCTGCGCGTTGCGCTCAAGGGCGGCCAGCCGGTCTCGGTCGGCGCGTTCGCGCGCGGCGTCATCGAGACCGGGCGGAAGACGGCGGTGACGCTGCCGCTCTCGGCGATCACCTATGCGCGCTCGGGACCGACCGTCCAGAGCGTCAAGGACGGCAAGGTCACGACCAGGCAGGTCCAGCTCGGCCTCGCCGGCGACGGCCGGGCCGAGATCGTCTCCGGCGTCGCGGAAGGCGAGACCGTCGTGGCGCGGGCCGGAACCTTCGTGCGCGACGGCGACATGATCACGCCGGTCGCGACGCAGTGAGGCCAGATTCTTGTTGAGGCAAAGCCCGTGAACTTCAACTTCTCCGCCTGGTCGATCCGCAAGCCGGTCCCCTCGATCCTGCTCTTCGTCGTGCTCTGCGTGCTCGGCGTGATGTCGTTCGCGAAGCTGCCGGTGACGCGCTTCCCGAACATCGACGTGCCGCTGGTCTCGATCACGGTGACGCAGTCGGGCGCGGCCCCGGCCGAACTAGAGAGCCAGGTCTCCAAGCGCGTCGAGGACGCCGTCGCCAACATCACCGGCGTCAAGCACGTGCTGTCGACGCTGACCGACGGGCAGTCGCAGACGGTCATCGAGTTCCGGCTCGAGATCAACACCGATCGCGCCGTCAACGACGTGAAGGACGCCATCGCCAAGATCAGGGCCGACCTGCCGCGCACCATCGACGAGCCGATCATCCAGCGCATCGATGTCGAGGGCCAGTCGATCCTGACCTATGGCGCGGCCTCGCCCGGCATGACGCTGGAGCAGCTCTCCTGGCATGTCGACGACGTCGTCGCGCGCGAATTGCAGGGGCTGAAGGGCGTCGGCCGGGTCGACCGCTATGGCGGCGTCGACCGCGAGATCCGCATTTCGCTCGATCCCGACCGGCTGCTCGCGCTCGGCATCACCGCCGGCGAGGTCAACCGCCAGATCCGCGCCACCAATGTCGACCTCGCCGGCGGGCGCGGCGAGGTCGGCGGGCAGGAGCAGGCGATCCGCACGCTCGCCGGCGCGCGCAGCGTCGCCGACCTGGCGGATACCAAGATCGCGCTCACGGGCGGCCGCGAGGTCCGGCTCAAGGAACTCGGCCGCGTCGAGGATTCGAATTCCGAGCCGCGCTCCTTCGGCCGGCTCGACAAGTCGCCGGTCGTCACCTTCGCGGTGTTCCGCTCCAAGGGTTCGAGCGAGCTCTCGGTCAAGGAGGTCGTCGCCGCCCGCATCGCCGAGCTCAACAAGCGCCACCCCGACGTCGTGCTGAAGCCGATCGACGACGCGGTCGCCTATACCTACGGCAACTACAAGGCCGCGATGACGACGCTGCTGGAGGGCGCGGGGCTGGCCGTGCTCGTCGTCTTCCTGTTCCTGAAGAACTGGCGCGCCACGCTGATCACCGCGATCGCGCTGCCGCTCTCGGCGATCCCGACCTTCTGGGCGATGGAGCTGATGGGCTTCTCGCTCAACCTCGTCAGCCTGCTCGGCATCACGCTCGTCACCGGCATCCTGGTCGACGACGCCATCGTCGAGATCGAGAACATCGTCCGGCACATGCGCATGGGCAAGTCGCCCTATCGCGCCGCGATGGAGGCCGCCGACGAGATCGGGCTCGCCGTCATCGCGATCACGCTGACGATCGTGGCGATCTTCGCGCCGGTCTCGTTCATGGGCGGCGTCGCGGGGCAGTATTTCCGCCAGTTCGGCCTGACGGTCGCGGTCGCGGTGCTGTTCTCGCTGCTGGTGGCGCGCCTGATCACGCCAATGATGGCGGCCTATCTGATGAAGCCGGTGAAGCATCAGGACCCGAAGGACGGCTTCGTGATGGGCGCCTATGTCGGCCTGCTCAAGGGCTCGCTGGCCCGCCTGCGCATCCCGGTGCTGCCCCGGCTCGACGGCTCGGGACGCTGGCGCAAGCTGCCGCTCAACATGGCCTATGTCACGCTGCTGATCGGCTTCGGCTTCCTCTTCGTCTCGATCAAGGCGACGGCGCTGCTGCCGACCGGCTTCATCCCCGACGAGGACACCAGCCGCGTCGTCGCCTCGATCGAGCTGCCGCCGGGCTCGACGCTGGAGGACACCCGCGTCACCACCGACAAGATCGTCGACGTTCTGCGCGAGATCCCGCAGGTGACGCAGGTCTTCGTGCTCGGCGGCTCCTCGCCGACCGGCACGCGCGAAATCCGCCGCGCCGCCGTCACCATCAAGCTCCTGCCGAAGAGCGAGCGCAAGGAGCGACAGAAGGACATCAAGGCCGTGATCGCGCAAAAACTCGCGAGCGTGCCGGATGTCCGCGCCTGGTATGTCAACGAGCGCGGCGAGCGCGAGATGGCCTTCTCGGTCCTCGCCAAGGACGGGGCGGCGCTGGACGAGGCGGTCGCCCGCATCGAGAGCCGGATGCGCAAGGTCGACGGCTATCTCAACGTCGCGACCTCGGGCTCGCTGTCGCGCCCCGAACTGCGGGTCACGCCCAAGCTGGAGGAGGCCGCCAATCTCGGCGTCACGCCGGAGGCGATCTCGGAGGCGGTGCGCGTCGCGACCATCGGCGATGTCGGCGCGAACCTCGCGAAGTTCAACGCCGGCGACCGGCTGGTGCCGATCCGCGTCCAGCTCGACGAGGCGGCCCGCACTGACATCCGCAATGTCGCGGCGCTGCGCGTCACCAATGCCGGCGGCGTCTCGATCCCGCTCACCGCCGTCGCGACGATCGGCTTCGGCGAAGGCCCCAGTTCGATCGACCGCTACGACCGCGCGCGGCGGGCGCAGATCGGCGCCGACCTCAAGCGCGGCTTCGAGCTCGGCACGGCGCAGGAGACCTTCAACACCATCGTCGAGGAGGTCGGCCTGCCGGACGGCGTCGCGATCGCCGCGACCGGCGACGCCGAGATCCAGGGCGAGGTGGTGCAGGGCTTCATCCAGGCGATGACCACCGGGCTGATGCTGGTGCTGGCGGTGCTGATCCTGCTCTTCGGCTCGGTCTTCCAGCCGATCACGATCCTGCTCTCGCTGCCGCTCTCCTTCGGCGGCGTCGTCATCGCCTTGCTCGCGGCCGACAAGCCGGTCTCGATGCCGGTCTATATCGGGCTGCTGATGCTGATGGGCATCGTCACCAAGAACGCGATCATGCTGGTCGATTTCGCGGTCGAGGAGCAGGCGCGGGGCAAGGACCGCTTCACCGCGCTGATCGAGGCCGGCCGCAAGCGCGCGCGGCCGATCGTGATGACGACCATCGCCATGGCGGCCGGCATGGCCCCCTCGGCCTATGGCGTCGGCGACGGCGGCGAGTTCCGCGCCCCGATGGCGATCGCGGTGATCGGCGGCCTGATCGTCTCGACCGTGCTCTCGCTCGTCTTCGTGCCGAGCTTCTACACGGTGATGGACGGCCTGCAGCGGCTGGTGAGCTGGATCTTCGGGCGCTTCTTCTCGAAGCCCGAGGACGAGAGCCTGTGGCAGCCGATCGACGAGCACGCGCCGGGACGGGCGCAGGGCGCGCGGGCGGAGGCCGGCCAGATGAAGCTGCCGCCGCCACCGCCGAGACTGGCGGCGGAGTGAGCGACTGTCTTGTTGGTCAAGCGGTTTGTTCGCGCCATGGTTGTCTGCCCCGGATGACAGCGTTGAGGATTGCGACGAGTTTTTGGGCTGTCTCGATGAGAGCCACGAGCCTTGGCTTGCCGGCGGCGGCGAGCCTGTCGCGGAAGCCTTGAGGGTGGGGTCGTGGCGGGCCGCGACCAGGGACTGTCGGGGATTTTGTGTCCGGGGCCATAGTGACGCCGATGGAGGGCGCTCATGATCACAAGAAGGACACGTTGGATCAGTTGCTGGCGGGACGAGACCCTCGGGCTGTCTTCGCGAAGGACGGCCCCGAGGATATTCTCGGCATCTGGATCGAGACGACAGAGGCGCTCGCCGTGAAGGAGCGTCTGGCCCGCCTGGACGCCGATCTGCAAGGCTTGCTCGAGCAGCACCCTGACGCGGCCCTTATCCGCAGCCTGCCGGGGATGGGGGCCATGCTGACTGCCGAGTTCATCGCCACGGCAGACAACATCAGCCGCTTCGCTTGCGCCGAGGCCATGGCTGCCGCCGCAGGCCTCGCCCCCGTGCTGCGCCAGTCCGGAAAGGCCCGGACATGGCCCCGAACCTTTGAGGCGACAAGGCTCTCAAGCGCGTCTTCTTCCAGAGCGCCTTCTGCGCCGTGTCCGCAAAGTATCCGCTTTCCAAGGCCTTCTACGAGCGCAAGCGGCGCGAGTGAAAACACCACGCCCAGGCCCTCGTCGCTGACCTCAATAACCCCAATCAGAGATTGGTGTCTGAGAAGTGAGTCAGGTCTCGCTGCTTCGACAAAAATCCACGCATTGCTGAACGCAATTTCGAACAAGACGGACGTTCCGAGTCAATGAGTAGCACGCATAGACAACATATTTCGGCATCTTAAGCTCGCAGTCGATTTCGATGAGTGTGCCGTCAGCAAGTTCGCGGGCAATGCTATCGCGCATCACCAGTCCGACGCAAGGAAGTCTTTTCATAGAATGCACGATCATGTCCGCGTAATTCGTGGTCATATGAGGCAGCGGCCAACGAGAAATAGCACGAAACGCGTGTTCTATAATCGTATAGTACTCACCTGGCGTGCCGAATATTACAATTGGGTAGTGCGAAAGCTCAAAGGTTGTCAGGCGGCGGTTGGCTTTCACCACTTCCGGACGGGCGGCCCAGACGGCATGCATCTCACAAAGATATTCCCGGCGCGTGCCAGGAATATCCTCCGGGGCATGGGAGAGGCATATGTCCACTGCACCTTTCATCATCCGATCGCGTAGACGATAACTCGTGCCCACTTCGATATCGATCGTAAGATTTGGTATTGCGCTGGTAAGGCGCCAAGAAAGCTCAGGCAGCCAGGCGCTCACCAGGCTGCTATTCGTTCCTATCCTGATATTTTCCACTGTCTTTGGAGCACCGGATCCCTGCAGGGGGCGAACGTGCTGCGCCAGATCAAGCATCTGCTCCGCGTAGGGCAGGATTTGTTTAGCCCGGTCAGTCAGGAGGACCGGCCGGCAATCCCTCACGAACAGCACCTCTCCCAGTTCCTCCTCGAGCGAGGAGATGCGGGACGAAATTGCCGGCTGCGAAATATTCAGCCGGTTCGCCGCAGAGCGAAAACTGCCGAGGTGCGCGACGGCCACCAATGCTTCCATCTGACGTAGGTCCATTCCGTCTGATACATTATCCTTATATATAAATTAAACACTTTTTATCGACAGGCCGCAGCTTCGCTGACTAAACTCTGGCCCAACCGCTCAGGACAATCCTGACAGAAAAGAGGGAACTCCGATGGGACGTACTTTGCATCTCTCGCTTTCGACGATTGCTCTCATCGCTTCGTGCAGTATCGCTTATTCCGCTGACGCTTGCTGGCCGGGAACAAAGGAGCAGCCTCTCGAAAAAGAGGTCGTTTTTAGCACAACGGGCGGATCGCTCGTCAATAACATGAAGTCTGCCTATTGGGACGATTTCAAGAAGGAGTGTGGCGTATCGGTCGTTTCCTATGCAACTCCTGGCCGCACCTTCCAGCAGTCCGTGTCGCTGATAGAAAGTGGTAACGTTCCATTCGACATATTCAACACGATCGGCGCGCAGGAGTATCCGCTTGCCCTGGAAGCAAACATCCTCCAGCAGCTGCCAGCCGACGCGTGGCAGGGGCTTTCCGACAAGATGTCCCCTGGCTCCTACACGGACTATGGCGTCTGGGGTTCACCCTACGCCACCGTCCTCATCTACAACGCCGGCAAGGTCGCGGGCGAGATGAAAAGTTGGGCAGACTTCTGGGATATCAAGCGTTTCCCGGGACCGCGCACCCTGCAGAACGATCCGAGCAATTTGGTTTTCGCGCTACTTTCGATGGGAGTGGAACCAAAGGACGTGTTCCCGATCAGCGATCAAAATGTGAAGAGGGCATTCGAGCGCCTCAATGAAATTCGGCCATATGTGCGCAGCTTCTGGAAGGCTGGCGACCAGCCTATATCCGGTGTTAGTTCCGGCGAGTTTGTCGCGGGCTCTGCATGGAGTGGTCGCGCTCTGGTTGGCAAAAAGCAGGGTATGCCGCTGGGCATCGTCTGGAAGGGCAATATCCTCAATCAAAACTGGTATATGATTCCCAAGGGCGCAAAGAACCCGAGGGCGGCTCTCGCCCTTCTCCGTTACATGCAGGATCCGGAGCGGCAGGCAAAATTCGCCAAGCTCATGAACTATTCCGGTTCACGACCCGAGGTCGGCGATTTTCTCGAGCCGGAAGTTTTCGCGAACCTTCCGACCAATCCCGTCAACCTTGCCGTTGGCCTGGTGGCGGATGCCAAGTGGTGGTCGGAGAACGAAGAAAGGATCGGCGCGATGTGGTCCAGTTGGGTGGCTACCGGTCGCTACGGAAACTGATCCAATGGCAAGGCGGTCTGGTTATAGCGCGGGGCTGAGATACGGCCTGCTGGCGCCGGGGATGCTTTTGATCCTCTTCGTGATTGTCTTGCCTATCGCAGTCAGCTTTGTCGGCGCATTCCGGGCGAATGGAGTCTGGTCACTTCTCAATTTCGAAGTCGTTCTGACCCAGGCTCCTTACAGCGAGGTTCTGCTGAACACGCTGGCCATCGCCATCGTCGTCACCATCGTCAGCATCGGCCTTGCTTTCCCGGTCTGCATGTTCTTCGCCCAGTCGGGGAAGGTTGCCACGGGTTTTTTCGTGGCGACCATGACCGTGGTGCTGGCAATCTCCATGCTGGTGCGAACTTACGCCTGGCAGGTTCTGCTGGCCTATAAAGGCCCTGTGAACGGGTTTCTGGTGCAGCTCGGGTTGGTTTCGGAGCCGCGGATGATGCTCTACACTCGCCCGGCCGTTGTTATCGCCATGATCCAGTTCATGACGCCCTATGCCGCGTTGATCATGTTCAGTGCGATGCGCCGCGTCGATAGCGACATCGTGCTTGCGTCCCGCACGCTTGGGTCAAACTGGTGGCAGGCCTTCCGCAGCGCCTACTGGCCTCAAGTCAGCGACAGCGTAGTCCTGGCTTCGGTGCTGGTCTTTTCCATGGCGACTGGCTTCTTCGTCGCACCGGCACTTCTAGGTGGGCCCGGGGAGTCAATGGTCGGAACCCAGATTCATGCCGATCTGGTGTTCAACAACAAGAACGGCGCGGGCCTAGCCACTGCTCAAGGCGTTATTCTTGCAGCGATCCTAGCCGTCGTTGCCTCGGTCGGTTTCCGTATTGTGGGCGGCAGCTTCTTGAGATCGAGCAGGTAGCCGGCGATGCGTAGAAATAAGATTCTCCTGACTGCGGGGATGTATGTCTTCGTTGCCGCATACTTCCTGTTCCTACTCGCACCGATCGCAATCATGTTGCCGGCGAGCTTCACTGCTGCCGACATCCTGACCTTCCCGCCCGACTCCTATTCCATGCGATGGTACGACAACGTCTTGACAAGCCGCGAGTGGCTGAGTTCCGCCTCGATGTCGCTCGAGATCGGGTTGATCTCGATGATCCTCGCGACAGTGGCCGGGAGCCTTGTCGGCTTTGTGGTCTATCACTTCGGGCCGATTGGCACGGGAATGAGATTACTCCTGCTATCGCCGATGCTCGTTCCCCACATCGTGGTGGCAACCGGTCTGTTCCAGGTTTTGGTGCCGCTTCGTCTTCTCGGAGATAAATGGGTGCTGGCGATCGCCCAGGCGACAATGGCGCTGCCAGTGACGGTCATCCTGTCCATCACGGCGTTTGATTCAATCGAACGCAGTTTCTGGACGGCGGCGAGTACTCTGGGCGCGAAGTCGCGGCAGATCGTGGCCAAGGTGATGGTTCCGCTGGTCGCCACGAGCATCGTATCGAGCCTGATCCTGTCGTTCGAGAGTTCATGGCATGAAGTGACCCTGGCGGTTTTCATCGGACCCGCAGTCGTCCCGACGTTACCGAGCAGGATGTTTTCGTTCCTGTTGCAGGAGAGTACTCCGGCACTGGCCGCCGTCTCGACCTTGCTGCTGGTCATTACGCTCATCTGCGCCGCATTGCTTGGTGGGATCGCCTTGCGACGCTCCCGCAAGGTAGAGCAGCGCGCCTCCGTGGAGGCGTAAATGGACGCTAGCGCCAGCCTAACGATGGACCAGTCTGCAAACGAAGCAGGATTTATGAATACGGACACAGCGACCCCATTCTCGACGGGCGCCCCGCAGTCGCAACCCGCCATCAGCGTCGAAAACGTCACTGTCAGGTATGGCGCCTTCACGGCGCTCCAAAACATGAGCATCTCGGTTGGCAGCGGCGAATTGCTGACCGTCCTGGGACCGAGCGGCTCGGGAAAGTCGACCCTTCTAAACATCGTTGCGGGATCGGCCTATGCCGACAGCGGAAGGCTCCTCTTCGAAGGCAAGGACGTAACGCAGACGCCGCCGCACAAGCGCCGCGTGGGCATGGTCTTCCAGCGCTACACTCTGTTTCCCAATCGGACGGTCGCAGAGAACGTTGCTTTTCCGCTCGAGATTCGGAAGGTTGATGCTGAGAAGAAAAAGACGCTGGTCGCTGAGGCGCTCGGCATGGTCGGATTGACCGCTCAGGCCAATCGCTATCCGTCGGAAATCTCAGGCGGACAAGCCCAGCGCGCGGCGCTTGCCCGTGCCGTCGTCTTCCAGCCGGCCATTCTTCTGATGGACGAGCCACTAGGTGCGCTTGACCGCGCACTGCGCAAGACCCTTCAGTTCGAGATACGTTCACTGCAGCAGCGCCTGCACGTGCCGATGCTCTACGTGACCCATGACCAAGAGGAAGCGATGAGCCTGTCTGATCGGATCGTGATCGTGCGCGACGGCAAGATCTACGCGAGCGGAACGCCACGCGACCTCTACCGGTCGCCTCGCTCGACCTGGGGCGCTCATTTTTTGGGCGATGCGAACTGCCTTGAGATCGCCGACGCCCCCGCCAGCGGCAGGATCGTGGTGAGCGACGGGCAGGCGGTGCGCGTCTCCGGCCGGGCACCGGATGCGAAGGAGATGCGCCTCCTGATCCGCCCCGAAAATGTCCGGGTCTCGGCCGGCCGGACCGATTTGGCTGAGTTCACGGCAATCATCCAATGGATCGAGTATCTGGGACCGTTCCAGAAAATCCGGCTCCAGTGTTTTGGAGCGGAGCTGGTCGCTCAGGTCAACGGACAGGAAGGCGATTTCCATGCAGGCGATACGGTCTTTATCGGCTGGAGGGCCGAGGATGCGATCCTGATTGAACATGACTGAATGACATCTCCGCCGACCTCCCGGAGGCGGCATTTCCACGATTGCGAACAAAGGTCCGGCGGCCTCCGCCGGGAATGATTTTGCTTGCGTGATAATTACCAAGGGATTTGATGAATGTTCACCGACTTCAGAACGGAAGAGGCCCCGGAGATACAGGCGCGCCTCGAGCGCCTGCGCCTGCCGGAATCTGTCTACGAGTTGCTTGTTGAAACGGCCCGGAAATATGCCGACCGGCCTGCTTGGCATTTCATCGACGACAATATCAGCAAGACATGGAAAGAGGTTCTGGCCCTCGTCGACAGAGCAGCGGACGCGTTCTATCACCTCGGCATTCGCGAAGGCAGCCATGTCGCGGTCATGGCTTGGAACGTCGAGCAATTCCCGGTGAGTTGGCTTGCGCTGGCGAAGCTCGGCGCGGTCATGGTGCCGGTCAATGCTCGATATACGCCTCGTGAGGTTACCTACGTCCTTGAGACATCCATGGCCACCCACATAATCGTGGAGGAGCAACTGCTTCCGATCGTAGAGGATGCCGAGCGCGCCGGCGTACCCGATGAACATGTCGTCGTCATCGGCAAGGCATCAGGGGCGTTCAGGAGTTGGGCCGATATCCAAGAACGGGCTACGACCTGCGTGCCGCCGGCACCCTATGATCCGGACCGCATCCTGAATTTGCAGTATACGTCCGGCACAACAGGCTTCTCAAAAGCCTGCATGCTGTCTCATCGCTACTGGATCATTTTGGGCCTGACCTCGGTAGAAATGTTCGCCACGAAGATCGAGCGTTTCTATGCCAGCCTGTCGTTCTTCTACATGGTGCCCCAGCGCATTCTGATGAACACAATGTTCTCCGGTGGCTGTCTGGTCGTTCCGCGCAAGCCCTCAGCCAAGCGCTTCATGATCGATGTCGCGACCTACGATTGCGAATACTGCCTGCCGTTTCTGTCGATCAGCAAGGAGCCGCCCCGTCCCGAGGATCACAATCATCGCATGAAGATTGGCTCGAGCGGACTTGGCACCCTGGCCTCGGGCGAGCAAAAGCTGTTCCAGGAGCGCTTCGCCTTTCTGGTCCAGAATTTCTATGGAATGACCGAGATCGGCGGAGGAACTATGGTCCCAGCTCACAAGATCGCGGCAACGACCGATACTGGCACAATCGGCGTGGCAATGCCGTTTCGCGAGATCGCGATTCTCGACGAGAACGGCAAGCCGGTGGCCGTGGGCAAGGATGGCGAACTCTGTGTCCGGGGACCAGGAATCCTGCAGGGCTATTTCGGCAACCCGGAAGCTACGGCATCCGCGTTCCGCGGTGAATGGTTCCGCACTGGCGATCTCGGGCGCAGGGACAGCGACGGCTTCTTTTATTTGGTTGGGCGCCTAAAGGACACGGTACGTCGCAGCGGCGAGAATATCGCGGCGCGCGAGGTCGAAACGGTGCTGCGTTCCGTTCCCGAGGTGATCGAGGTCGCCATCGTGCCAGTGCCGGACGAACATACCGGCGAGGAAGTGAAAGCCTACATCCAGCTTGGCGATGGCCTAAGCCCCGAGCAGATCACGCCCGAAATGCTGCTTGAGCATTGCAAGCTTAATCTGGCTTCGTTCAAGGTGCCCCGCTACATCGAATATGTCTCGGAGTTCCCGTTGACGGATTCCAACCGCGTCCAGAAGCGCAAGCTAATTGTCGCAAAGCCCGACCTTCGGCATGGATCCTACGATCGTATGCTCGAGAAGTGGTGGAACTGAGGAAACTGAACATGGGAACCATTCGCACCGAGATGATTGGGCATGTCCTGTTGATCACGATCGATAACGAACGCAAACGCAATGCCATCGACCACAAGATGGAAAAGGATTTACTGGCGACTTTCCAGAAGGCCGAGCGCGATCCGGATGTTCGGGCGGTGGTGGTGACCGGCGCGGGCGATGTTGCCTTCTGCAGCGGCCATGACCTCACCGAACTCGCATCCATTATGCCGCTCAGCCCCGACCCGTGCTCCTTTCCCGCGCAGATGCGTAAGCCCGTGGTCGCGGCCGTAAACGGCCACTGCCATGCGGCGGGCCTGATGCTTGCGATGTCCTCTGACCTGAGGATCGCCTCTGAAAATGCAGTTTTCGGTCAGCCGGGGGCCAAGATCGGGATGCTTCCAGTCGGCCGGCAGATTATTGGTCTGCCGCTCGCCATGAAGCGGGCCGCAGCGGTGGAGATGATGATGACCGCAGTCCCGGTTACCGCAGCGCAGGCGATGGCGAACGGCTTTCTCAATCGGCTTGTACCGCCGGGCAGGGCACTCGAGGAAGCAATGACGCTGGCGAAGGCGGTTGCCGCCAATTCACCAGATACCGTTGCCGCCATCAAGGAAGGCCTGCGTATCTTCGGCGCGGAGGGTCTGTCGGCCTTCGATAAGTTCGAGAAGCGGACCAGCGACATGCTTATGAGCGGACCTGATGCTACTGAGGGCATGAAGGCCTTTGCCGAAAGGCGGGCAGCCAAGTTCTGACGGCTCTCATTCAGCGCGTGCCCGCGTCATCCGGAACCGGATGGCGAGGTGATCGCGGCGTTCAGAAAAACTTCGCGCGCAGGCTCGAAGCCCATGTCGGCACGATAGCCCGTCGAAAGCCCATCGAGATCTGGTTCCAGGACGAAGCGCGCATCTCGCCGATATCCTTGACCTTGGCGTGCATCGTGAAATCGGAGATGGTGTGCTCCATCTCCCGCAGATATTCGGGCCTGACCTGCTTGCGCGCCAGATGCCTGTTTTCGCTCCACTTGGTCGCGCAGTCGGTGAGCGTCTTGCCGACCGCCGTCGACGCGACGGGCGCATTCTGCACGGCAGTGGGTTCGGGCATCGCGGGCATCGCCGGACGCGCCTTACGCCACGGGCCGGCTGTCGTATCGGGATGGGCCGTACCGATCCCGCCGAGCCGGCTCTCCCGCTGACGGAAGACATCGAGATACGCAAGTTCCGCGGCGAGGCACGCCGCCATGAAGCGCTCGTGATAAGGCAGGGTTCGGCTCAGCGAGACACCAAGGCGGCGAACGTATCCCTGCACGAAGCTCATGCGCTCTGTGGCGTATGTCGAAACCGTCATCGCCTTCAGCGTGGCTTCGCGCGCGATATGGTCCTTTACGTCACGGTTGCTGCGGCGCGGCAGCGCTTCGAGATTGGGGCTGGCCGCGAGGACTGAGCCCGGTATCTGCTGCATCCTGGCCCGCCAGTCTTCTTCCTGCAGGACCGCGCCGAACCAGCCGGCAAGCGCCTGCCACTCCTCCCAGCTGGAGACCCGCAAGAACCTACCGTGCTGGGCGGTTTCGTGATTCACTGGCCCATGGGCGTGATCGGTGGTGTTTGATCCCGGCATTTGGTGGAGTGGGTTGAGCTTGAACTTTTCTGGTTCGATCGTCCATCGTTTGCAGATGAACTCGTAGGGCGTGAGGCCTCTGAGGGTCTTCAGTCTCCGGCCGAAGTTGTAGGCCGTGACGAAGTCGGCGAGGCGCCGTTCGAGCTGGTCGTGGGTGTCGTAGTGGTAGCGCTTGACGGTCGCGTCCTTGATTGTGCGGTTCATTCGTTCGACCTGACCGTTGGTCCAGGGATGCTTCGGCTTTGTGGTGCGGTGGTCGATATCGGCCTGGGCGCAGGCGAGTTCGAAGGCATGGGCGCGGAACAGCTCTCCGTTCGCGATCGCCTCCTTGATGAGCGGGACCGCCGAGCCCCCGGCGCCCGGTGTCGTGAAGTGGATGCCATTGTCGGTCAGCACGGTGTGGACCTTGTAGGGCACCGCCTCGATCAGCCGCCGGAGGAAGTCGCCGGCCGCGCGCTGTTTGGCTTCACGATGAAGCTCGACGAAGGCGAACTTGCTGGTGCGATCGATAGCGACGAACATGTAGAGCCTGCCCTCGGCGGTCCGCACCTCGGCGAGATCGATGTGGAAGAAGCCGATCGGATAGCTCTTGAACTTCGTCTTCGCGGTCGTCTCGCCTTCGATCTCAGGCAGGCGGCTGATCCCGTGGCGCCGCAGGCAGCGGTGCAGCGATGACCGCGTCAGGCTCGGAATCGTCGGCTGCAGCGCGTAGAGGCAATCGTCGAGCGGCAGCAGGGTATGCCGCCGAAAGGCGACGATCACCGCCTCTTCCTCGATCGACAGCACCGTCGAGGTCGGGGTCTTCGGCCCCGTCGGCACATCGGCGACCGAGGTTCGCTTCTTCCACTTCGCGACGGTCTTCTGATTGATCCCGTAGCGCTTGGCCAGAGCCCTCAGGCTCTCTTGACCATGCTGTATCGCTCGACGGACCGCCGCTGTCGTCGTGGCGCTCCCATGGTGAACCTGGCCCATAGCGCATCCCTCGATTCCTGCGTCGAGATTGCACCATCAAAGCGCGGGATCAAACATCTAGCGGGAGACCTGTGCGCGGGTTGGGGTAGACGGTGCCGTTGATAGCTGATTCCATTGAGCTTTCCGGAGTTGGAGAGCGGCGATGGCGCATCGTTCGATCGGTCAGGAGCAACTCGGCTTTGAGATCGGATCGCGGAGTTCGTCGTCTCTGGACGAGCTCGCGGGCCTGCTCGACTGGAAGCCGATCGCGGAGCTGCCCGGGCCGCTCTATCCGGCGGCAAAAGGCGAGCCGGCCTGGCCTCCACTGGCGATGTTCAAGGCGCTGCCGCTGTCGGTCTGGCATGATCTGTCCGACGTGAAGCTGGCCGAGGCGCTCGACGACCGCGCCTCGTTCCGCCGCTTCCGCGGGTTCTCCCGCTCGGAGGCGACGCCGGAGCGCACCGCCTTCGTGCGCTATCGCGGCAAGCTGATCGAGCCCAGCCTCGACCGGACCTTGTTCGAGGCCGTGACGGCCCAGCTCAAGGCCAGTGCGGTAGCGGTCAAGACCGGCACGATGGTCGACGCCACGGTCATCGCCTCGGCGAGCGAGAAGGACGATGATGGCCGATGGGTGAAGCACAAGGGCAAGCCGGCGGTTCATGGCTACAAGGCCCATGTCGGCGCGGATGCCACCAGCGCCTCGGTCGAGAAGGTCTCGGTCACCCCGGCCAACGTCAACGATGGACGTGCCGGCCCCGATGCCATGCCGGACGATCCCGGCGAGGTGTTCGCCGACAGGGCCTGTCGCGGTCCGCATTCTGGTGACGCGGTCCGTGCCAGGGGCGGAACACCGTGCGTCGTGGCAACCGGCATGTGGGGACGCGACCAGGCCGAGGCCCAGGCCCGCCCCCTGGCCTGGAACCAGCCGATCCACCGCGTCCGCGCCAGGATCGAGAAGATCTTCGGGACATGGAAACGCCGCCATGGCCCGCGCCGGATGCGATGGCGCGGTCTCGCCAAAGCCGCTGTCCAGGTTCACCTCACCGCCATCGCCTACAGCCTCAAGCGTACACAATCGATCGTCATGGCGGTGATCTGATCGCGCAAGGCTCGGATCAGCGCGCAACGACGATGACGATGGTGACGCTACCCGAAACAGATTGGCCACAACCGTCTACCCCGACCCGCGCACAGGTCTCCTAGCATCGAGCAGCCACAAAAGGGCCCGCTATTGCTCTACCGCGGCAGCCCGTCCTCCTCAGGAGGCGGCGGCGGTCACCTGGATCTCGACCCGGATCTTCGGCGACGAGAAGCGGGCCTCGACGCAGGCGCGGGCCGGCGGGGCCTCTTTTGAGACCCAGGCGTCCCATTCGACGTTCATCACCGCATAGTCGGCGATGTCGGCGAGCCAGATCGTCGCAGACAGGATGCGGTCCTTGTCGAGGCCGGCTTCGGCGAGCAGTGCGCCGATCTTGTCGAGCACCTGCTTGGTCTGCCCGCCGGCGTCGAGCGAGAAGTCGGCGGCGACCTGCGCCGAGGTCACCAGCATGCCGTTCCAGAGCACGCCCTGACTCATGCGCGGGCCGCGGGCGAGGCGGTCGATGGGAAGCGGCATCTTGCCCTCCTTGAGATCGTCCGGGCTCAGCCCGGCTGCTGCGGGAACTTGCGGGCGAAGATGCCCTCGGCGATGCGGGTCAGCATCAGCTCGATGACGCCGCCGTTGATGAGATGGCCGCGCGCCTTGCGGAAGCAGTATTCGGCGAGCGCGTCCTGGGAGTAGCCCTGGCCGCCGAGCGTCTGAACGGCCAGATCGGCGGCTGCCATCGCGGCGCGGTTGCAGGCCAGCTTCGCGCAGGACGAATCCTCGCCACGCGACGTCC
The DNA here is from genome assembly GCF_058807355.1 of Allobosea sp. GW821-FHT12C12. Taxonomy (NCBI): domain Bacteria; kingdom Pseudomonadati; phylum Pseudomonadota; class Alphaproteobacteria; order Hyphomicrobiales; family Alloboseaceae; genus Allobosea; species Allobosea sp. GW821-FHT12C12. The sequence goes on along the minus strand of NZ_JBXAQP010000010.1, from coordinate 123,948 downwards.
CGCGGTCGGCGCGCGCCGCCGCCCGGTAGAGGACGAGTTGCGCTGCCTCGAGCGCCTGCCGCGCGTCGGCGAGCTGCCATTGCAGGCCCTGGAACTCGGCGAGCGGGCGACCGAACTGCCGCCGCTCGCCGGCGTGGCCGACGGCGAGATCGAGGGCGCACCAGCCCAGACCGAGAGCGCGGGCGGCGTTGCCCAGTTTCTCGACGTCGAAGAAACCGGCCTTGTCGACGAAACCGCCTCTCTCGAAGATCACCGCGTCCTGCGTGGCGCGCACGCCGTTGAAGCGCAGCGCACGCCAAGTTTCGCCGCTCATGAAATGCGTCGGCGGGCCGTAGGACAGGCCCTCCGCATCGGGCTCGAGCAGCAAGGCTCCGATGGCGCCGACGCCCTCGTCGAAGCAGGCATAGACTATGAAACCGTCGGCCTCGGCTGAATTCGCCGTGAACCGCTTGGCACCGTCGAGCAGGATCGTGTCGCCCTCGCGCCTGGCGCGGGTGGTCAGTGCCGCCGACTGCGAGCCCGCCTGCTCCTCGCTGACGGCGATCGGCACGAGAGCCCGACCGGCGAGGATCTCCGCCAGCAGCTCGTGCTGGCGCGCGCTCCGGCCGTAGCGGGCGAGCAGCAGCGGCGCGGCGAAATTGGCCTGATGCAGCGCGTCGGCCCCGCGCGGACAGATGCGCGCCGCCGCCTCCACGGCGACCACGCCCGCCAGCACGCCGGACGGCCGATCCTCGCTGCCCCGGCCGGCGACGAGGCCGGTGAGGCCGTTCGCGGCGAACAGCCGCGTCACGTCGCGCGGGAAGCCCGGCGCGTGGGCCCGCCCGACCGCACCTTGCGCGAGTTCCGCACGGGCGAGAGCGGCGACCTCGCCGGCGAGACGGTCGAACGCGTCAGGCAGTTCGAACGGCATCTTCGGTGTCCTGGCCGGGCTGCGGCGCGGCGAGCGGGCGATAGCCGGCCGGCACATGATAGGCGGCGAGCGTACGCTGCCGCATAATCCAGCGGGAGCGCCCCATCGCTGAGAGCGCCGCCGAGCGCATAGCCTCCGGCCAGCCCATCAGGCTGCTGTAGAGGCCCGAGAGCAGCTGCGTGCGGTCGATCAGCGGGCGCTCGCTCGCCTCCCAGCGGTCGAGCGCCGCGTCGAGCCCGCCGCCCTCGTCGACTACTGCCGCGAGCGCCAGCGCGTTGCCCATCGCGAGCGCGGCGCCCTGCCCGAAATTCGGCGACATCGCATGCGCCGCATCGCCGAGCAGGACGACCCTGCCTTCGTGCCAGCGCTTCAGGATTACGCTCTGGTAGCGGTCCCAGCTCCAGCGCTCCTGCTCGCCGATTCCGTCGATGAAGGGAGCGAGTTGCGGGAAAGTTGCTTTCCAGCTCGCCGCGTCGATGGGAGCGCGGATTCCCACCGGGTCGTCATGACGGGCGACCAGGCCGAGATAGAAATGGCTCTCGCTGCACGGGGCGAGCATGGCGCGACGCCTGCCGCTCCAGTACTCGGCAAAGGTACCCTCGCGCCAGTCGAGCCTGTCGCGTAGCGGCAACAACAGGCGGGTAGAGCCGTCGGCGAACCACCGGTGCTTCTTCAGCAAGCGCCGCCGCACCGCGCCGCGCGAACCGGCGCCGTCCGCGACGACGACCAGGTCGGCCCGCCGGCGGGTGCCATCCGCCATCACCGCGAAGCCAGCCGGGTCGGCATCGCCGACCTCGGAGCCGGTGTGGATATCGACCCCGGCTGCGAGCGCGGCATTCTTCAGCGCCTCGATCACCCGGCTGCGCAGCAGCATGAACATGCGCAGCGTCGAGCTCTCGGTCTTCCAATCGTAGGCGGAGACGAGGCGATCGGCGCCGTCGCGCGTCTCGCGATTGCTGAGTGGAAAGGCGCCACGCACCGCCTCGTCGTAGGCGCCGAGCATCTCCAGCACCTTCAGGCCGTTCTCCGACAGGGCCAGCGCGGAGCCGAAGGCGCGGATCTGCGGGCCGCGCTCGTGCAGGATGACGCTCCAGCCGTAGCGCGCGAGCGCGGTTGCGGCGGCGAGGCCGGCGAAGCCGCCACCGGCGATCTCTGCATGGCGAACGGTCATGACCGCCCCTCGCTCAGGCGTTGACGATGCTGCGCAGGAACCTGCGCGCACGCTCGCTCTGCGGATTGCGGAAGAACGAGATGGCGGCGCCTTCCTCGACGATGCGTCCGCCATCCATCAGCACGGCCCGGTCGGCGACGTCGCGGCCGAAGCCAATCTCGTGGGTGACTATGATCATCGCCACCCGCTCGCGCTCGCGGAGGCTGCGGATCACCGCGAGCACCTCCTCGCGCATCTCCGGATCGAGCGCCGAGGTCGGCTCGTCGAACAGCATCAGCTTCGGCCGCATCGCCAGAGCGCGGGCGATAGCGACGCGCTGGCGCTGGCCGCCGGAGAGCGCGCAAGGGTAGACGTTCGCCTTCTCCGGGATGCCGACGCGCTCCAGCAGGTCGCGCGCGGTGTCCTCCGCCTCCTTGCGACTGCGGCCGAGCAGCTTGCGCGGGGCGATGGTAAGATTCTGCATTACCGTCATGTGCGGGAACAGGTTGAAGCTCTGGAACACGAAGCCGGTGGCGAGTCGGATCGCCAGCAAATCCTTGCGACCGGCCGAGCTGACATCGCGCCCGTCGATGCTGATGCGGCCGCCCTCGATCCGCTCCAGCCCGTTGATGCAGCGCAGCAACGTGCTCTTGCCGCAGCCGCTCGGGCCGAGCAGCACTACGGTCTCGCTTGGAGCAACATCGAGTGAGACACCGTGGAGCACTTGGAGGGCACCGAAGTTCTTCACCACCTCGCGGGCGGCGACGAAGGGGGCGGAGGTCGCCATCACACCGGCTCCCATTTGCGAAGCTTCTCGAGGCGCCGCATCAGCATGGTATAGGCGATGACGAGGGCGACGTAGAGCAATGCCGCCCCGGTGTAGAGCTCCAGGGGGCGGAAGAACTGCACGGTGAGTTCCTGGGCGCGGAACATCACCTCGGGGACCGCGATCACGACGGCGATCGGCACGGTCTTGATGATGGTGATGTGGACGTTGGTGACCGCCGGCAGCGTGGCGAAGAAGGCCTGCGGGAACACGACGTAGCGCAGCGTCTGCAGCCCGTTGAAGCCGAGCGATTCCGAGGCCTGCCGCTGCGTGTTGGGGATCGCCTCCAACCCGCCGCGAAAGGCTTCGCAGGCGAAGGCCGCGCCGTTGAGACTGAGCGAGATGATGGCGCTCTCGACCGCACTTAGGCGCGTGCCGAACAGGATTGGCATGACGTAGTGCACCCAGAACAGCAGGCAGATTACCGGGACCGTCCGAAAGATGTCGACGAAGGCCACCGCGGGCCAGCGCACCCAGCGGCTGCGCACCAGCAGCAGCGTGGCGAGCAACGCGCCCAGAAGCGTCGAGAGCACGATCGACGGGAAAGCGACGCCGACAGTCTGGTACAGTCCCTCCGCCATGTAGGGGCCGTAGCGATCGAGAATGCTGAAGTCGAAGCGGTAGTTCATCGATGCTCGCTGCGGGACCGATGGCTGGCGAAAACGGCCGCGGGGCTGTCCGGCGGGCGCCCCACGGCCCTGAGGATCAGCGCGGACCGTCTGGGGTTTCCGGCGGTAGATCGTGCTTGACGGTGAGGTCGTGATACCAGCGCTGCAGCTTCATCGAGGTCACGTACGCATCCAGCAGCGCAAGCACGTCAGCATCCTTGTAGCGGACCGCATAGGCCAGCCCGCCCCATTCGGTCTCGTCGGCCTTGAACGGGATCAGCTTCAGCTCCGTCGGCCGCTCCTTGGCGCGGACATAGTTGGTCCAGTTGTCGCCAATATAGGCGTCAGCGCGACCCTGCATGACCTCGAGCACGGCGGTCGAGGAATCGGCGAGCGCCGAAAGCTTCGCCTTGGTCACGCGGCGGCGGGCATAGCTGTGCATCGCCGTCCCGGCGACGACGGTGATGATCTTGCCCTCCTTGTCAAGATCGGCCAGCGAGGTGGCCGCATTGCCGGGCCGGGTTAGAGCGGAGGTGTTGAAGAACGCATAGGGCTGTCCGAAGGCGACGGTGGCAGCGCGCTCCGGGGTGATGCCGCCGCCCACCATCACGTCGAACGTGCCCGCCTGCAGTCCGGCGACGATGCCGGCCCAGTTGGTGGCGACGAATTCGACCTTGATGCCCATGCGCTGCTCGAAGTTCTGCAGATCCTCGGCAAGGAACCCAATGTACTTCTTGGTCTGCGGATCGAGTACGATGAACTTTGGCCAGCCGGGCACGAGCCCGACGCGGATTTTCTTCTCGCTCAGAATTCGGTCGAGCGTTTCACCCGCGCCGGCGGGCACCAGGCCGGCAAGCGCGATAGCGGCGGCAAGGAAGGCTGTCTTCAACAGTTTCAGCATCGTCATCCCCTCTTGTTGTGATCGGCTGAAGCGTCAATGCGATTCGAGCGTCTGCTCGCGATCCAGGCCCACGATCGGCGCCATGGCTTCGGGATCGATCATCACGTCCAGGACGTAGGGTTTGTCGCAGGCGAGGGCGCGGTCGAGGGCGGAGCCGATGTCTTCAGGCCGGGTGATCCGCTCGCCCTCGCAGCGCAGCGCCCTGGCGACAGCCGCATAGTCGACCTCCATAAAGTCGCATTCGCGGTAGCTGCCGAACAGCTTCTCCTCATAGTGCTTCTGGAAGCCGAGCGTGGCGTTGTTGAAGACCACGACGACGACCGGCACCCGATAGCGGGCCGCCGTCTCCAGCTCGTTGAAAACGTAGCTGAAGGCGCCGTCGCCCGTGATGCACAAAACGTTCCGCTCCGGCTGCGCCAGCTTGGCTCCGATCGCCGCCGGCAGCGACCAGCCGATGCCGCCGGTGCCCCGCGGCGAGATCATCGCATTGCCGGCGCCGGAACTGTCGATATGGCTGGTGGCCCAGCCCGTGACGTAGCTGGCGTCGGTGACGACGATGCTCCCGTCCGCCACGCGCGCCGAGATCTCGCGGAGCAGCCGCTCGGGCCGCACCGGCACCTGCTCCGAGGCGAAGACCTCGCGCGTTGAGGCCTCCCAGTCCCGCCGCAGGGCCGCGAGCCTGGCCGTAGGATCCTCGGCCGCGACGCGGCTGTCGCCGAGCGCGTCGAGCAGGTCGCGCAGCGTCTCGCGCGCATCGCCGACGAGCGGTACCGCCGTGCGGAAATTGCGCCCGATCTCGACCGGATCGATGTCGATATGGACCACCGCCGTCTCCGGTCGCGGCAGCGTCCAGTTGAAGGAGCAGATCTGGCCGTTGCGGGAGCCGACGATCAGCAGCACGTCGGCCTCCCCGATGACCGTGTTGGCGATCTTGCCGCGGCCGTAGAGGCCGCCGGTCGAGGTGCCCGAGACGCCGACGCTGAGCGGGTGCTCGTCCGCAATCGCGCCCTTACCGTTCATCGTCGTGGCGACCGGCGCGCGCAGGCGCTCCGCCAGGGCGAGAGTCTCGTCCCAGGCCTGCGAGATGATGACGCCGCCACCGGCGAGGATCGCCGGACGCTTCGCGGCGAGAAGGAGGTCGACGGCCCGAGCCATCTTCGCCGCGTCGGGGCGGCTGCGCGTCGCGGGGAAGGCGGCATAGTCCTCGTCGGCATAGACGGTGTCGGCGATCTCTTGCGACATCACGTCCGGAGGGCAGAGCACGACGACCGGGCCGGGGCGGCCGGAGGTCGCGATGCGAAAGGCGTGGCGTGTAATCTCCAGCGCGCGCTCCGGCAGCTCGATGCGGCCGATCCACTTCACGTAAGGCGCCAGGCAGGCGGCATGATCGATTTCGCTGGCCGCGTGCCGGTCCCGGTTGCGCATCGGAATCTCCTGCACGAAGGCGATCACCGGCATCGAGGATTTCTGCGCCTCGAGAAGGCCGGTGATCAGGTTCGTGGCGCCTGGTCCACAGGTGGCGAAACACACGCCGGGGCGGTTGGTCGCCTTGGCATAGCCATGGGCCATGATCGCGCCGTGCTTCTCGTCATGCACCGTCACGGTGCGGACGGCATTGCCGTCGAACCCGTGAGTTATGTGCACTGGATCCTCCATGCCGAACACGCAGGTGACCCCATACGCTTTGAGCGTGCGTGCGATCCCCGCACCGACCGTCGCGACCATTATCATCGCCTGTTGCACAATGTAGAACTATATGCTCTATTTGAGACTTAAACATTTTCCCTCGTCAAGCCTTAAAAGCCAGCACATGAAATCCGTCCGTAACGCGATCCGCGCCCTGCAGCTTTTCGACGACGCCACTCCGGAGCTCAGCGTGTCTCGGGTTAGCGAGCATCTCGGGATTCCGAAGAGCTCGGCTTCGCGGATGCTGGCGGCGATGAAGGAAGGTGGGTTGATCGAGCAGGAGCCGCGCGGCAGGACTTACCGGCCGGGAGCGCTGGCCCTTCGCCTAGGCACGATCTACGGGGCGCGCTCGTCCCATCGCGAGAGCCTGCGGGCGGCGATGCACGATCTCGCCCGCCGGACACGCCACTCCTGCTGGATCTCCGCGCTCTCAGGTACCGACATCGTGGTGCTTGAAGGCATCCATGGCGGCTATCCGGTGCGTCTCGTGGTCGAGGCCGGCAGCCGCCTGCCTGCCCATGCCACAGCCGCGGGCAAGGCGCTTCTCGCCCGGCTCGACGACGCGCGCGTCAGGTCGCTCTATCCGCGCGAGCAGCTTCCGAGCTTCACGAGCCACACGTTGCGCGAAGTGGAACATTTGCTTGCCGAACTGGCGGAGATCCGAACGAGTCGCGTTGGCGCAACACGGCAGGAGGTCATCGACGGCATCACCTCCTACGCAACCGCGTTTCAGATGCCGGGCGACGCGGGTTATGCTGCGCTCAGCGTCTCCTTCCCGGTCGCGAATGTGTCCGGCGTCGAACAGCTGACGGTCCGCGACTCTCTCGTGACGCTATCACGGCAGCTCGGCACGAAGCTGGCGGACGCGAGCTGGATGTAGAGGCAACGTCACCGGGCACTACCCTACCAGCCAGCTCTTTTTCGTCTCAACGACGGCAGCTCGAAGCTGGACCCTGCTGCCCACTGAGCAGGAGCGCATGAAAGCCGGCAGGATCTCGATACGGCCGAGAGCTTCCCGGCGGATATCGAAGTTTGCGATAGCTTGGTGAGCATCTCGAATTCCCGCTCACCGTCTGAGGCCCTCGAAGAGGAGATCAGCGCAGCCCAGCAGCCTTCCGCTGTTCATACGACGAGATCATCACGGCGCCGGCACGCCACCACCTCGTCGCTACGCAACCTCACACCTGCTACGCTAGCGATTCAACCTTCGGAACCCATCGAGAGGCCGCAGAGCCGCAAGTCAGCTTATCAGTAAGGCGCGCTCAAGCAGCGCGAGGACACCTGCACTGTCGACGCCGTCGATCCACTGTGCATTCCGAATGCGACCGCTGACGCCGAGGAGGTCGATCACGGTCATGCCCATCGTCAGTTCGGAGCGGTACTCGATCGCAATGTTGGCGACGTGTCCGCTGAACAACTCCGGCGCGAGCAGGTAAGCGACGACACATGGGTCCATGATGGCCGTCTGGTCGGGGCTGTAACCGTAGACCTCGACTCGTCTTCGATTGAAGAAATCGAGGATGTTGTAGGCTAACGCCGCCATGGGCGTGCCGAGGGCCTTGATCCGCGCCAGTTCCGTTGGTCCCACGATGACCTGGCTGCTGGCGTCGAGCCCGACGGCTGCCAGTCGACAGCCGCTGTCGAAGACGACATGAGCTGCGTGCGGGTCACAGGCGATGTTGAAGGTGGCGCAGGGCGTGACATTGCCACCGGTCCGGCGCGCCCCACCCGCGACGATGATCTCCTCGATCTTTGCGGTGATGCCGGGATCCTTGACCAGCGCCATGGCGATATTGGTCAAAGGCCCGAGGCACAGCAATGTCAGTGGTCTTTCCGCCGCGCGCAGCGTTGCGACGATGAAGTCGACGGCATGTTCGGGATGAGCGGGAGTGGCGGGAAATCCGCGCGTCCAGCCATCCATCCCGCTATGTCCATGAAAAGCGCTAGCGTCACGGAACGGGTTGACCAGAGGGCGGGAGCAGCCGGCTCGAACCGGAATCTCGGCGCGTCCGGTCGCAAGGCAGATGGCCCGAGCGTTGCGTTCGGCCTGAGCGACGTCGATATTGCCGGCGACCGTAGTGATTCCAAGGATGTCGAGCGCCTGTGGCGCGGCCAGCGCCATGAACAGCGCGATCGCATCGTCATGACCAGGATCGCAGTCGATGATGACGCGCCGCAAGCCGCCCTCCATTGCACTGCCGCCGTCGGCGGCCAGCTGATATTCGCTTTGTGTAAACGCTAACAAATTGCTCGCATGCGAACTAGCAGGCGTCAATCGCGGCATGTGTGCAAATTAGGTACTCTGCCGAACTCCCGGCTGGCGATTTCAGATAGAATGATGTAAGCGCTTCCATGAATTGGCTTCTCAATACGACGCTTCGAGCACAATGACTGAAAAAGCGAGAAAACGCTCCGCAAGGAAGGCCGATCAGCCATCGGCGAGCCTGGCCGAGGTCGCGATACATGCCGGCGTGTCCACGGCAAGCGTGTCGCGGGTCCTGAACGGATCGGCCAATGTCAGCGAAGCGCTGCGCCGCCGGATCGAGCAGGCCCAGGTCGAGCTCGGCTATGTGCCCAACGGTGCGGCGCGCGCACTGTCCTCCCGTCGCAGCCGCACGGTGGGCGCCGTCGTCCCAGCGATCGAGAATGGCGGCTTCGCCATGGCGATCGCAGCCTTGCAACGACGGCTCGACCAGGCCGGCTATACGCTCCTGTTGACGAGCAGCGGCTACAATCCGGAAACGGAATTGCGCGAGGTCACGACGCTGCTGACCCATGGGGTCGACGGGCTCGTGCTGGTTGGAGATCAGCACGATCCGCGACTGCTGCCGATGATCGAGCGCAAGGGCGTGCCCTATGTCGAAACCTGGACGCTCAGTGTCGAGCGGCCATCAGTTGGCTTCGACAATATGCAGGCCGCCGGCCAGATCGTCGATTACCTCGTCGGCCTGGGGCATTCTGCGATCGGCGTCGTGACAGGACGCACCAAGAACAATGACCGCGCGGCCGCGCGCGTGGCTGGCATCGAGCGCGCTCTTGCTCGCCACGGCCTCGCTTTGGCGGCGCAGGTTTTGGTCGAGCATCCCTATCGCATCCTCGATGGCCGGCTCGCGATGCGGACGCTGATCTTGGCGCCGGGGCGGCCGACCGCCGTCATCTGCGGCAATGACCAGCTTGCCTTCGGCGCGATCATCGAAGCCAAGGCATTGGGTGTCGAGGTGCCGCGCGATATCTCGGTCACGGGCTTCAACGACCTCGACTACGCCGCTCATCTCGAGCCACCGCTGACGACGTTGCGCATCCCGGCCGACCAGATCGGAACGGCTGCCGGCGACTACATACTGCGCCGACTCCAGGGCGAGCCGGTCCTGCCGATTGCCGAGGTCGAAGTCAGCCTGATCGTTCGCGGCAGCACCTTGCCTCCACCGGGGCTTCCCCGTGCCCGCCCGGCAGCACGGCCCGTCGGGCGCTGAATGACGATGTCGCTCCGTTCAGTCACTCCGCGTTGCTTCACGCGCCTGCCCGAGGCGCTGCGCCGTTCGGGGCAGCGCTCGGCCTGGCTCGACCTGCATTTGCGCAGCGCACCCCGCCATTCCCTGCTCGAAGGGCCGTCCTTCGACCTCGAAGGCAACCTTTATCTGGTCGATGTCGCGTTCGGCCGCATCTTCCGTGTCTCTCCGGATGGGAGCTTCAACCTGATCGCCGAATATGACGGCGAGCCGAACGGCCTGAAGATCCATCGGGACGGACGCATCTTCGTCGCCGATCACCGCCACGGCATCATGCTGCTCGATCCGCAGGCCGGATCGGTGACTCCGCTCTGCACCACCTATGACGGCGCGGGTTTCAAAGGCGCCAACGACCTGTTTTTCGCAGCCGACGGCAATCTTTATTTCACCGATCAAGGGCAGACCGGCTTGCACGATCCGACGGGCCGCGTCTTCCGCCTTCGGCCGGACGGCGGGCTCGATCTCGTCCTGGCCGGCCTGCCCAGCCCGAACGGCCTGGTGATGAATCTCGACGAGACGGCGCTCTATGTTGCCGTGACACGGGACAATGCCATCTGGCGCCTGCCCTTGCTGCGCGACGGCACCGTCTCGAAGGTTGGGGTGTTCATCAGGCTCTCCGGCGGAGTCGGCCCCGACGGGATCGCCTTGGACAGTGCCGGCGGCCTCGCCGTGGCGCATATCGGCCTCGGCGCGGTCTGGCTGTTCAGCCCGCTCGGCGAGCCGGTGCTGCGGATCAACCTGCCGGATGGCCTGTCACCAACCAACCTCGCCTATGGCGGCCCGCAGAACCGCACTCTCTATATTGTCGAGGCTGAGAGCGGCTGTGTCTTCACAGCCGAGCTCGATGTCCCTGGCAAGCTGATGTTCTCGCACCAGACAGCGGGTTAAGCGGGCCCGCCATATCCGGACCGGTTCCTATGGGTCGGACAGCACGACCGTATGCTGCGGCAGCCAGCTCAGCCGCACCGCGCCGCCAACCGCAAACAGCCGCGCCTCGCGGTTCTGCTGGAAGACCGTCAGCTCGCCGGCCGCCGTCGCCACCCGGTAGATCACGGATGCGCCCATATAGACCGGCTGGATCACGGTTCCGGCCAGTGTGTTCGCAGCATCGTCTCCGGTGGGCGCCGCGGCCGCCGAGATCAGGAACTTCTCGGGCCGGACGGTCACCGTCACCGGTCGTCCAGCAGCCGGCAACCGATCACTGGTCAGCAGCGGCGTGCCGTCTTCCAGCCCGACGATGCCGAGTTCTCCACGCCGGCCCGCCGCCTTGCCCTGGAAGAAATTGGTCGTGCCGAAGAATTCCGCCGCGAAGGCGTTGCGCGGCCGCTCATAGAGCTCGTCTGGGCGGCCGAGCTGGACGACTTCGCCCTTTTGGAAGACGGCGATGCGATCTGACAGGGTCATCGCCTCCTCCTGGTCGTGCGTGACCAGCACGGTGGTGATCCCGACTTCGCGCTGAATCTGTCGGAGCTCGATCTGCATCTGCGTGCGCAGGTTCTTGTCGAGCGCTCCGAGAGGCTCGTCGAGGAGCAGCACGCGCGGACGCGAAACCAGGGCGCGGGCAAGGGCGATGCGTTGCTGCTGGCCGCCTGACAGTTCCTTGGGTCGGCGGGCGCCGTAGCCCCCAAGCTGGACCAGCTCCAGGATCTTCGACACCCGGGATTTGATCTCCGCCGCCGGCACCCGCCGCACCGAGAGCGGAAAGGCGACGTTGTCGTACACGGTCATATGCGGGAACAGCGCATAGTTCTGGAAGACCATGCCGATGTTCCGCTTGTAGGTCGGGGTGCGGCTGATGTCGGAGCCTTCGACGAGGATCTGGCCGTTGCTTGGCTCGACGAAGCCGGCGATCGAGCGCAGCAGCGTGGTCTTGCCGCTGCCGCTCGGACCTAGCAGCCCGAAGAATTCGCGCTCGGCGAATTGCAAGCTGACCTCGTGGAGCGCGACGACGTCGCCATAGCGCTTGGATACCGAGCGAATGTCGACGCTGCTCATTTCGAGCCTCCAAAAGCATAGAAGCGGGACACGACGACGAGCAGCAGCATCGACACGATGATGATGATGGTCGAAATGGCGTTGATCTCGGGCGTGAAGCCCTTGCGGATCGAGGCATAGATTTCGACCGGCAGCGTCGTGACGCCTGGCGGCGACAGGAAATAGGAGGTCACGAACTGATCGAAGGAGATGCCGAAGGCGAAAAGAGCTGCCGCCACTACGCCGGGCGCGATTGTCGGTAGTGTGACCCGCATGAAAGTCTGCCAGGCATTGGCGCCGAGCGTCGCGGCCGCCTCCTCCATTTCCTGGCCGAAGCTCTGCAAGCGAGCGCCGACGACGATGATGACATAAGGCAGCGAGAGCGCGACGTGGGCGAGCAGCATCGCGTGCAGGCCGCGGCCGATGCCGGAGTAATAGAAGAAGATCAGCATCGAGGTGGCCAGGATCAGCCATGGCACCGCCATCGGAGGGAACAGCAGGATTTGCAGCAGAACATGGCCCTTCACCCGATAGCGCGACAGGGCGAGCGCGGCGGCGGTGCCGATGATCGTCGCGACCATCGTGCTGACGAGGGCGAGCAGCACGCTGTTGCCACCGGCGCGCCACAAGGTCTCGTTCCGCGAGAGCTCCTGATACCAGGTCAGGCTGAAGCGGAACGGCAGTTCGTAGCTGCTCGACTCGTTGAACCCCATCAGCATCATCACGGCGATGGGAAGATAGAGGAAGATCAGCAGGGCGGTGATGTAACCCCAGCCGAACAGTGAGCGCAGGCGCACCATGCGAACAATGCCTCCGGATCAGGCCGTCTTCAGCCCGCCCCTGAGCAGCGGAGAGGCCACCAGGAAGACGAGCAGGACGAGTGCGAGAAGCGTGAAGGACAGCGCCGCGCCGAGTGGCCAGTTGAAGACCTCGGTGAACTGGTCCTCGATGATCGTGCCGAGCATGATTCCCTGCGGGCCGCCAAGGATGCGCGGCTCCATGAACGAGCCGACGACGGGCACGAAGGTCAGCACGATCCCAACGAACAGGCCTGGCAGGCTGAGCGGCAGGATGATCCTGCGGAAGACCGTGAGGTCGTGGGCGCCGAGTGCCTGCCCAGCCTCGATCAGCGAGTCGTCGATTGCCTGCAGCGAGATGTAGCAGGTCAGGATCATGTAGGGCAGGAAGGAATGGACCAATCCGACGACGATTGCCGGATAGCTGTAGAGAATCCCGAGCGACGCGCCTGGAATGAAGACCTGCAGGGCCTGGTCGATCAGCCCGTCGGTGCGCAGCACCATGGTCCAGGCGAAGATGCGGATGAGGGCATTGCTCCAGAAGGGCAGGACCACGAGAAGCAGCACCGCCTCGCGCCAGCGTCCCTTGACTGTCCGGGCGAGGATCAGTGCGGCCGGATAGCCGATCAGCACGCAGATTGCCGTGACGTAGGCGCCGAGCTGGAGCGAGCGCCAGGTCAGGAAGCGATAGAAGTCGCGCTCGAAGAACAGCAGATACTGATTCAGGGTCAGGTGCGGCTTCGCCAGCCCCATCGGCATTGCCGAGAGCAGGCTAAAATAGAACATCACCGCCAGCGGCAGCACGATGGTGAGGCAGAGCCAGATAAAGGCCGGCGCCGTCAACCCGTAGCCGACCCACTCCCTCTTCACTCTCATCCTGTGGTTCTCCTGAAGAGCGGCTTTGTCGCCTCCAAGGCCCTGGGGCGGCCCCTAGGCCAGTCGTGACCAGGCGGAGGCCTCGGTCGCAACCTTCTCGGCCCGGATTGCGACAAGCGCCGTCGCCAGCCGCTGCTGTTCGGCGCGAACGGATTGCGACAGCCGGGCGATCCCCGCCTCGGTCTCGGCGGTCAACCCGGCCAAGGCACCGCAGAGTCCAGCCGCCATGCAGCCGATCGTATCGGAGTCGCGGCCGAAATTCGCGCTGAGCACCGCGGCGGTCCAGGGATTGCCCTGTGCCAGCTTCGCGATCGCCAGCGCAGCGGGGATCGTTTCGCGGCTGTCGCAGATTACGGCTTGCCGGAAGCCGGCGTGATAGGCTTTGCGGAAGCTCTTGAAGTCAGTCTCGCTGGCCGCGAGCGCCAGGGCTTTCTGCACGAGGGCACGCATGTCGCGCCCGCTCCAGGGCCGGATCGCCTCGACCGCCGCATCGAGGACGGCGTCGAGCGTCGCGTCGGGCGACAGGGCTGTCGCCGTCGCGGCCGCCATGGCAGCGGCGGCATCCTGGCAGAAGCCGTTCTGAGTGACGTGGATCAGGCTGGCGAGTTCGGTCGCCTGCGCTGCGGCGGCACGTGGATGGCCGGCATTGACGATCCCGACAGGCGCGATGGCCATGGCGGAGGTGGAGCTCGGCATGGTTCCCTCGGCGAGTTGCCGGGGCAGATAGTCGCGGGCGAGCTTCTCGGCGGCATGCAGGATCGACGGAAAGAAGCGATTGGACTTGTCGCCGAAGATCATCTGGCGGTTCTCGCGCCATTGTCCGGCCCAATCGTCGGCGTTGGCATAGCCTCCAGTCCTGATCAGGGCAGCCGCGATGAAATCGCGCATGATGACGTCGTCGGTGCCGTCGCCCTCGAAACCGTCTACCCAACCGAAGCGGCGCTCGATCTCCTCGGGTTCGAGCAACTCGGTGGGAGAGCCCATCGCATCGCCGATGACCCCGAAGGCCAGGCAGGCAAAGGCACGTTGCTCGAGCTCAGTCAGGTTGGAAACAGGCAAAGCACCCTCCATGCCGGCATCCGCCATCCGGATGCCGGTCGAAAATCATCGTTCGATGTCCGGTTATTGGGCGTAGAAGGCCTTGGTTTCCTGCCAGAGATCGAGATAGCTCTGGCGCTGCGCATCGCTCATCGGGCCCTTGAAGTTGATCCGCTTCATCCCTTCCGGCGTCGCGAGAATCTTCTTGCTGAGCGCGCTTTCGGGCAGCCCTTCCATCGCCTTGGCATTCGCCGAGACCGGCGCGCCGCCGCCCTTGTACCAGGCGGCATAGAATTCGGGGCTGATCAGATAATCGACGAACTTGGCGGTCAGCGCCTTGTTGCGGCCGCCCTTCGGCATGACGATCATGTCGCGGAAGGCGAGCGCTCCTTCGACCGGGACCGTGTAGCTGACGGGCAGCTTGTCGCGGGCGATCGCCCGCTCTGTGCTGCTGGTCCAGAAATTCGAGACCACGCATTCCTTGGCGACGAACAGCTTGCGCCATTCGTCCTCGGACTTCCAGAACGACTTGATTTGCGGCTTCAGCGCCCGCAGCTTGTCGCGGATCGCCTTCATGTCCTGGGGAGCGTCGGGGTTCTGCCCGGTCGCGAGCGCCGCGAAACGCACCGAATCCTCAGGATCGTCGCGCCAGCAGACCTTCTTCGCATAGGCCGGATCCCACAGCACCGACAGCGAGGCCGGCGGCGTCGGGAATGTAGCGGTGTCGTAAGAGATCGAGGTCGCCCCCCAGATCCAGGGCACGCCATAGGTCCTGCCTTCGAACTTGGTTTGCGGGGCATCGCGCATGTCCGGGAATAGGTCCGGATAGTTCTTGAGGCCTGCCGTATCATAAGGTTCGAGCAAGCCCTCGGCCGCGGCCTGGCCGACGAAGGCGGCATTGAGGATGAGGACGTCATAATAGCCCGGATTGGTCCTGAGCTTCACGAAGACCTCCGGATAGGAGGTGATATAGTCGTGGACGATCTTCGCGCCGGTCGCCGTCCGGAAAGCTTCGAGCGCGAAAGCCTCATCGGTGCCCCAGCCCTTCCAGTTGAGGACGCGCACCTCCTGGGCGGCCGCGACCGTGACCGAAACTGCGCCGAGCAGTACGATCCCGGCAGCCCCGCGGATAAGCGAATTCGTCAGCGCCATGGTCAACTCCCCTTCGTTCAAAGCCGCCATTCACTGTGGCAGTGCGAGTAAGCGTTTACAGTACAGGCGCTGAAGCTGGTGTCAACCGAGGCGGGAATGTGTTCAAAATTGGATTAAACAATTGAAGTATCTAGAAAATATAGAGAAATAGGAACTGTAAGCGCTTATCATGAACCTAATGTTTCTCCGGCCGCTGTTCCGCCGTCATCCTTTTTCGCGTGCGGCGAAGCGGCGATCGGATCGATGATTGCGATACGATTGGGCGCTTGCCCCGCCCCCACAGGCCGAGTCTCATCCCGGATCAGATGCCAACAGTGTAGAGCAGAGATCCAGTTCATCAAAAATCGGAAATCGCTTACATTCATTCGCGCGCCAATGCTTCGCTCGCGAGCGAAAATGGAAGGAAATCCAGCATTAATGGAGCGGTTGGCTTGACATGTGCGAATTGGCCTCCTAGCTTTCTTGAAAGCGTTTACTTTCTTGCGATCCATTAACCTGCGAAGCCCATCGACACCGTGCGGCCGGGGTCGTTCGGAGGGCGCCGCCTCCCCATTCGGGCCTCGCCATGACTCACCAGAAAGCTGTCCTGATTACCGGCGCAGCCGGAGCGATCGGAGCGACCCTGCGGACAGCGCTGGCGCCCCATTGCCGCCTGCTGCGATCGGCCGACATCGTCGACATCGCTACCGCTGCCGATAATGAGGAGATCGTCCGCTGCGACCTGCGCGACGCCGCCGCCGTGGAGCGCGCGCTGGCGGGAATCGATATGGTCTTCCATTTCGGCGGCTTGCCGCTCGAGGACAGCTGGGAGGCGATCCGTGGCAACAATATCGATGGCACCTTCAATGTTTACGAAGGTGCTCGGCGCCAGGGCGTCGGGCGCGTCATCCTCGCCAGCTCCAACCATGTCCTGGGCTTTCGACGGCGCGTTCTGCGGACCGGGCCGGACGAGCCGCTGAGGCCGGATTCACGCTACGGCGTCGGCAAGGTCTTCGCCGAAGCGCTGGCACGCCTGTACGCGGACAAATACCGGATCGAGACCATCAACCTGCGTATCGGCCAGTTCCGGCCATGTCCGACCAACCGGCGGATGCTGAGCCTTTGGCTGAGCCCCGCCGATATGGGCCGGCTGGCGCTGTGCTGCCTGAACGCGTCGGGGATCCATTTCGAGACGGTCTATGCCGTCTCGGCCAATCGCCGTGTCTGGTACGACAATCCGGGCGCCGCCCGTATCGGCTTCACGCCGCTCGACGATGCCGAGGCTTTCGCCGCCGAGCTGCCGCCGGAGGCGATGGAAGAGGACGAGGTCGCCGCCCTGTTCCAAGGCGGCCCATTCTGCTCGGCCGAATTCCAGGGCTCGCCCGAGACGATCGACTAGCGGGCGAACGGCGCCACGGCCAGGACGGAACGGATACCCCGATGACCTCATCACACACCGAAACGGCCGGCATTGCGAACGAGTCGCTGCCGGCGCGGCTGCCGCCGTCTCAGCTGCGCCGGCTCCGGCATATCCTGTCCTTGGACGATCTTGATCGCGCCGGCCGCAGTCTGCTGCCGCGCATGATCTATGGCTATATTTCGGGCGCGGTCGAACGTGGCGCCGCATTTCGCGATGCAGCCGAGGCGTATCGCGACTACGCCTTCCTTCCGCGGACACTGCGCGACGTCTCGCACCGCCAGCAGCGCGTGACCCTGCTGGGGACCGACTATGCTGGCCCGTTCGGCATCGCGCCCATGGGCGGTTCTGCGATCGCCGCCTATCGCGGCGATCTCGTCCTGGCGGAGGCGGCACGCGGAGTCGGCCTGCCAATGATCATGAGTGCGACCTCGCTGATCCGGCTGGAAGAGGTACAGCGTCTATACCCCTCGACCTGGTTCCAGGCCTATTTCGCAGGCGACGAAGCGCGGATCCACGCCATGGTCGAGCGGGTGGGCAGGGCCGGATTCCGCACCTTGGTCGTCACGACCGATACGCCGGTGCCGGGCAATCGCGAGAATAATCTGCGCAGCGGCTACAGCATGCCGATCCGCATCACGCCCCGGGTGACGTTGGACTGCGCCCTACATCCGCGCTGGCTCCTGCAGACGCTCGGCCGGACATTCTTGCGTCACGGCATGCCGCATTTCGAGAACATGGATGCCGAGCGCGGCCCACCGATGTTCTCGCGGGGCCTGGGGCGCAACTTCAGCGATCGCGATCGCTTCACATGGCAGCACATCGAGTTGATACGCCGCCTCTGGCCGGGCCATCTCGTTCTCAAGGGACTGCTGGCCGTCTCCGATGTCACGCGCGCTCGCGACATCGGCGTCGACGGCGTGATCCTGACCAATCACGGCGGCCGTCAGCTCGACCATGCCGTCGCGCCTCTCCGGATGCTGCCGCAGATCCGTGCCGCCGTTCCCGGCATCACGCTGATGATCGATGGCGGCATCCGGCGTGGCACGGACGTGCTCAAGGCTCTCGCACTCGGTGCGCAGGCCGTTTTCGTCGGGCGCCCCTTCCTTTTCGCGGCGGCTCTGGCCGGCGTCGACGGCGTGCGGCATGCGGCGAACATCCTGGCGGAAGAAGTCGATCGCAACATGGCCCTGCTTGGCCTGAACGAGCTCGTCGAGCTCTCCGCCGACTATCTCGTCAAGCTGCGCTGACCCCAGGGAGGACTGATGACCTTGAAGATCATGAGCGGCATCGCCTTGCGAGGCGCGCTGGAAGGAAACGTATTGCCAGCCTTCGAGGC
Organism: Allobosea sp. GW821-FHT12C12; assembly: GCF_058807355.1. Taxonomy (NCBI): domain Bacteria; kingdom Pseudomonadati; phylum Pseudomonadota; class Alphaproteobacteria; order Hyphomicrobiales; family Alloboseaceae; genus Allobosea; species Allobosea sp. GW821-FHT12C12. The sequence continues at coordinate 105,786 of NZ_JBXAQP010000010.1, read as the reverse complement.
CGCCAACGGCATCGCCGTCGATGTCGTGTGGGAGCCGACGACCATCATCATGAAGGCCCTGGCCGAGGGGAAGAGCGCCGACATCGTCATCCTCACCGACGAGGCGATCGGCAAGCTGGCCGCCGGGGCGGTGGTCGATCGGGCCAGCATCCGTCCGCTCGCTGATGCAGTGCTGGGTGTTGCGGTCTCGGCGGGCGCTCCCAGACCCGAGATCGCCACAGCCGCTGCCTTCCGGCAGGCCTTGCTGGCGGCGCGCTCCGTGGCTTATTCGCGCGCCGGCGCCAGCGGCATCTATTTCGAAGGCTTGATCGAACGGCTCGGCATCGCCGAAGCTATCCGCTCGCGCGCGACGGTCATCCCCGCCGGTTTCACCGCCCGCAAGATAGTGAGCGGCGAAGCGGATCTCGCGGTCCAGCAGATCAGCGAGCTGCTGATGGTTCCGGAGGTGCAGATCGTCGGTCCGTTCCCGGTGGAGCTGCAATCGGCGACGCGTTTCGAAGCAGCGGTGCTGACAGCATCGCCCCGACGCGCCGAAACGGAGCGCCTGCTGCAGGCGCTGACATCCGAGGCGGCGCGCAACACTTACCGAAACTCCGGTCTGGTTCCCTGCGAGCCGGTATACAGGGGACAGGAATCATGACCGCTGCGCCGCGCATCGTCCTGTTCCACGCGACACCCGTTGCGATGGCTCCTGTGCTTGCCGCCTTCGCGGAAGACTGGCCCGAGGCCGAAACGGTCAACCTGCTCGACGACGGTCTCAGCATCGACCGCGCAAAATGCGGGGAAGAGTTGTCGGAAGAGCTGATCGAGCGCTTCGTGGCCTTTGGTCGCTATGCCCATCGCATCGGCGCGAACGGCATTCTGGTGACCTGCTCGGCCTTCGGCCCGGCGATCGAGCGCATGGCGGACGAGCTACCCATCCCGGTCGTGAAGCCGAACGAGGCGATGTTCGAGGCGGCCTTCGCCCATGGCGACCATATCGGCATGCTCGCCACCTTCGCCCCCTCGATCGCGACGATGGAGGAGGAATTCGCCAATGTAGCGCGGCGCATCAATCCCGGTGCGACCCTGACGACCGTGCTGATCGACCACGCCATTGCGGCACTAAAGAGTGGCGATCGCGCGACCCATGATCGGCTCCTGGCCGAGCGCGCCCCGGACATGGCCGGGTTCGATGCTGTTATGCTCGCGCACTTTTCGACGTCGCTGGCGGCTGCTGCGGTGCGTCGACAACTCGCCAAGCCTATCCTGACTGCGCCCAATGCCGCAGTCCAACGCATGCGCAGTTTGCTCGATAGGCCTTTCTGATACGAAGCAAGCGCACCGTGAGCAGCTAGGAAGCGGTGCTTCCGAGCGTCTGCAATAAGCCGTTCCCGGCTACAAGGCATCGGTAATCGGAAGCGCCCGGAAGCGGACCTTCCGAGCGTCCGCAACGGGCCAACAGTAGCTCCTCGGCACTCCACATGACACAAACTCAGCACTCTATTCACCGCATAAAGAGCGGAGGAATTTGCGGAATTCTGCTTGACCTTGTCTGCGCAGGTCGCGCCGGTTCAGGAAATGGACGAACTGGCCGGACAGCCAACACCTTGGGAGCGGGGCTACATTCCAAAAGAGCAGGTGTAGCGTGCGTCTGGCATCCGTCCGATTGGATCTGTCTATGCCGTGGCGTTAAAGAGCCCATCATCCGCGCGCTGCGAGAGCTTGGAAAATGTTAGGGTGAAGCGATAGGGAAGAAGGGTGAGCATCGCCCTTCGAACCTGCAACTATCATTACTTGCGCCCAGCGCAAGTAATGATGAAAGCTGGCCCCCGCAACCATCGCAACTTGCGATCGCCCCCCCCCGGCGGGCCGTTTGCTTTTCAGGGAAATCGCGAGGTTCCAGCGAGATCGCCGCGCACGTCGATCTTCAGTTCATCGTCCTCCGGCGTCAGGATGATGTCCCGCACGAGGGATCGGATAAGGTCGGCGGCAGTCATCCGCTTGGCCTCAGAATCCTCCTGAAGCGCCGCGTATAGCTCTTCGACCTGGACATGGTAATGGTGAGCCATGTTCGGATGCAGGAGGGGCGGCTGCTCCTCCGCCTCTTGCAGGAATGCCTTCAGCTCCTTTCGACGGTGCTCCAGCGTCACCATCTTTCTCATTGAGACGATGGCCGCTCCACCTTTCAGGATAAGGTTGAGCAGCGTATCGAGTTCCTGGTCAATCTGTTTCACCTCGGCCTCGGCCGAGTCGATCGATGCCCGCCCCTCCATGCGGAGCCGGTTCATCTCGCGGGTGAACTCGAGCAGTTCCGCTGATCGTTGAATCGATTGTGATGTGACGAGCGCAGCTTCGGCTGATTCAACCTCCGTGTTGAAGGAGGTTGGCGATGGCGCGAGCTCTGAGTGACGATCTTCGTGTGCGTGTCGTGAAGGCTTCGTCGGACGGTTTCTCAGCCCGTCAGGCGGCTGGGCGGTTTGGCGTCGGGATTTCGACGGCGATCCGATGGATTTCGCGAGCCAGGACGGGAGAGTTGGCCGCGCGGGCACAAGGCAGGCGTCGCGGCTCGAGCCTTGATGCGCATGAGGCCTTCATCGTCGCTCTGATCGAGGAGCGTCGGGACATCACGCTGCACGAGATGTCGGCCCGGCTCCTGGCCGAACGCACCGTCTCCATCCGCCGCAGCGCGTTGAGCGCCTGGCTTCGCGGGCGGGGCTGGACGTTCAAAAAAAGTCCGCCCATGCATTGGAACAGGAGCGCCCCGACGTCCTGAAGCGGCGCCGGGATTGGTTCGAGGCTCAGCCCGAGCTCGATCCCCAGCGCCTCGTCTTCATCGACGAGACCGGCCTGTCCACCAAGATGGCCCGCCTGCGTGGCCGCGACCCGCGCGGCGAGCGCTGTCGGGCCGGCATTCCTCACGGACATTGGAAGACGACCACCTTCGCCGGAGCCCTGCGCCTCGGCGGCATGACGGCGCCCTTCGTCTACGACGGCGCCATGAACGGCGTCGTCTTCCTCCCCTATGTCGAGCAGGTTCTCGTTCCGACGCTGAAGCCCGGCGACATCGTCGTCATGGACAACCTGCCCGCCACAAGCCGGCCGGCGTCCGCGAGGCGATCGAACGCGCGGGCGCGACGCTGTCCTTCCTGCCGCCCTACAGCCCGGACATGAACCCGATCGAGAACGCCTTCGCCAAGCTGAAGGCCATCCTGCGAGCCAGAGCGGAGCGCTCCATCAGGGCCTTGTGGGACGCGGTCGGCGCTATCGTCGACCTCTTCTCGCCGACCGAATGCGCAAACTACTTCAAAGCCGCTGGATATGATCCGGATTAAACCGGAAACGCTCTAGCTCTTCAGCTCCACGGTACGCCGATGCCTTGTCGCCGACTCGTATGCGAAAGCGTAAGCAAGCAACTCGGGCTCGCTCCAAAGCTTTCCAACAAAAATCAGGCTAAAGGGGGCGCCGGAAGCATAATAGCCGGCCGGCACATTCACCCCTGGCAGTCCAGCGATGTTGATCTCGCCGACCGTAGTTTCTTGAATTGGGCGCTTACCCTTTAACGGTGGAAGTTCTTCACGCATCTGCGGAAACACCATCGCATCGAGATCGTTTTCATCCATAACAGAGTCAAATATATTGATATATTGTTCCTTCCGAGCAATAAAATCAGATAGATCCGGCGGCCGGGATGGATCTGAAAGTGCCGCATGGAATTGCGGTAAGCTTGGCATAAAGCTTAAAACGCCCTTCGGGCCAAATGGGTTTTCACTTTCTGTCGCCTTAGAAAACTCGGAGAAATCTGCGAAAACTTTGGGGCCTCCATGCCGTTGAAGGTAATTCTGCAGATCGTACGGCAGTGACTCGAACCCCGTGGCGTCGAAATTCTCGAGCGGTGGCGTTGGCCGTCTCAGATCAGCGAAGCCGGATCCTGCAAATGGATCTTCCACCAAGGTCGCACCGCAGGACTTGAGCTCCTCTTTCGCGCGCTCGTAAATGAGCAAAGTTTCTTCTGAAAGAGGTTGGTTCCGCCATCCGCTCCCGTAAAGACCTAGCTGCTTTCCATTAAGCGCTTCGTCCGACAACTTCGACGTGTAGCCACCCGGTGGCCGCTTTCCGACTGCAGCAAGAGTCTTAGGATCCTCGGAGCAGTAACCCGCTAACACATCCAAGCAAAGCGCTGCGTCGCGAACGTTTCGCGCGATCGGTCCTACGACGTCTCGATTCCCCGAAAGCGGCACGACCCCGGAATTTGGTACTAACCCGATCGTGGGCTTAATCCCGACAAGATCCTGAGCCGAAGCGGGATTCTGGATAGATCCCCCCGTTTCTTCTGCCAATCCCAGAACCACCATCCCCGAAGCTACCGCTGCAGCCGTACCTGCGCTGCTTCCGCCTGGCACACGGTCAGGAATGACCACATTAATTGTAGGACCAGCCCAGCTATCATTGGCGTGGCTGCCCGAATGGCTTAATACCGGCACATTGGTTTTGCCGAGAATGATCGCGCCCGCTCTGCGCAACCTTTCTACCACAGGGGCGTCAGCCGACGGTACGAGCGAAACCCCACCACGCGCTGCACAAAGCAGCTTCCACCCCGCTGTAGTCGGCAACCCTGCCATGTCCATCGGATCCTTAACCACGACCGGAACGCCCGCCAACGGCCCCAGGACCTCCCCTGCCCTCCGTCTCCGGTCCAAGTCTCGCGCGGACGCCAAGGCTTCGGGATTTGGCGTAATGATTGCATTGAACTCGGTATTGTGACGATCGATGAAATCAAGGCATCGCCGAACGAGATCCTCACAAGTAAATCGTCCATCCGCCATTCCATTATGGACGTCTTGGACCGTCAACTTTCCCAAAGGGATTCCGCGTGTTGGCGATGCTCTGTTGCCAATTGGCGCATCCATAGAACTAACTCCCTAGTTAGGCTCTTTAATGAATAACCGACAGTCGGTGCGCCGCTTTCGCGCGCCGCGTTACGCACAACGCCTACAATCGTAAACATTCAGCGCAGCAAAATTCGCCCGCCGAATCATTATAACTCGGCGAATATCTAGCTCGCGCCACCTGGGATTACCCACGCATCCACGGCGCGGCAGGAGATCTGAACGTTTTCTCCAGTTTCAAACGGCTTCAAACCTTCATTGAGTTGCGTTGCCAGCAAAACCTTTGCATCCGGCATCTCCACATGAAATCGCCACTGATCTCCCAGGTATATCGCGCTTGTGACTCGGCCCTCCACGGATGGGTGCGCGCTCCGACCATTTGCCTTAGCCAAGCTGAGCCTCTCGGGACGAACAACAACTCCACCGCAATGTTGCAATTTAAACCCAGCATCTCCGCCGATAAGTCGCACAGCCGTATCAGGATCGATCACGTTTGAAGCGCCCATGAATTCGGCCACGAACTTGCTAGCGGGCTTCTCGTAAACCTCCGTTGGAGTGCCAACTTGAGCGATGCTTCCTTTCTGCATAACAACCACCCGGTCAGACATCGTCAGGGCTTCTTGCTGATCATGCGTTACGGAAATAGTGGTAATACCAAGCTCCAGCTGTATTGCTCGGATTTCCCGCTGCATGTCTTCTCGAAGATTCTTGTCTAGAGCACCCAACGGCTCGTCAAGAAGAAGTACCGGCGGCTCGAACGAAAGTGCACGCGCGAGAGCAACACGTTGTTGTTGACCCCCGCTCAGTTCGTCTGGCTTACGATGCCCAAAGCCGCTAAGCTGGACAAGCTCAAGCATTTGGGAAACCCGACGCTTGATCTGTTCCTTGGTCCCATGCCTCATCTCGAGCGGGAAAGCGATATTTTTTTCGACTGTCAGATGCGGGAAGAGGGCATAGTGTTGAAAGACAACGCCAATGTTTCTTTCATAAGGAGGTACCTGGGTTAGATCCACTCCGTTGATACAAATCTTCCCGCTGTCCGGCCGCTGGAAGCCGGCAATTACGAGCAAAGTAGTGGACTTACCCGAACCGCTCGCGCCCAGCAGCGTGACAAACTCTCCCCGCCGCACTTCGAGAGACAAATTATTAATTGCCCGGACACTGCCGAAATTTCTTTCGACCTGGTGCAACTGCAGCATGACTTCATTCAAATTTCGGTTCACTGATGGACTCCAGACGTGGCTTTTCTGCGCTCCATACTGCGGCGTAGCAGCTCGGTCGTGATTACAATTAGACATGAGAAGCCGATCAAGATTGTCGACACAGCTGCCAACGTTGGATCTAGATCGAAGCGAATCCCATCCCACATTTTCTTCGGTACAGTTGTCGTCTCGGGTCCCGAAAGGAATATCGCGATCACGACTTCATCGAATGAAATGAGGAATGCAAAGAGCCCAGCGATAACAATCGCTGGTCGGACTATCGGCAACGTAACGCGCCAGAAAGTCACCAACGGTCCCGCGCCGAGGCTCATGGCCGCCTGCTCCAATCGTGGATCGAAGCGTTCGAGAGCAGCCGTGATCACGATCATACCGTAAGGAAAGCTAACGATAACGTGGCCTACGATTAGCGATGTGGTCGTGCCAGTCATACCGAGTTTCGAAAACAAGAAATATAGACCAACACTCGTGATGATTACGGGAACAATCAGCGGAGAAATTGCTAGGGCTTGAACCACGGCCCGGCCACGAAAATTGAACCTCGTCAACCCTATTGCGGCCGCGGTGGCTAACACGGTCGATATCACTGCCACTACCGCAGCAATTCGTATGCTATTTGCCGTTGCGGCGAGCCACTGTTGATCAGAAAACAGAGCCTGGTACCAGCGGAGAGAGAACTCCTTCGGTGGAAACTGCATCAGTGATGAGCGTCCGAACGAAACTGGCACAACGACGAGCAAGGGAGCCAGAAGGAATACGAATCCGAAACCAGCCACCAGCCGTGTGAACATTCCAATGCGAAGAGGTGCGGATTGCGTTTTCATTGAAAATTGGCGATCCTTCGGTTCGGCTGAGCAAGATAGTAGAAATAGAGGCCGATCAGTGTAACAACCAGGAGCAGAACCGCTAGAGCAGAACCAAAACCCCAGTTGGTAAGCTCGGTAAACTCGACATTTATTAGCATAGCGATTGTTATGTCCGATCGACCGCCAAGTAGCGCTGGCGTTACAAAGAAGCCCAGCCCCATTATGAACGTCAGCAGTCCGGCCGCCCTGAGCCCAGGCAATGTCAGAGGAAAAAAGATCCTCCAGAATACCTGCTTAGGCCTAGCCCCCAAACTGGACCCTGCAGCAATCAATCTAGGATCGATCGTCCTCATAACGCTGTCGATAATGAGTACTGCCGGCGGCAGAAGGTAATGGACCATACCGACTATAACGCCCGGTAAGTTGTAAACCATGGGGATCGGCGTTGGAATGATCTGAAGCCAGTCAACTAACGTTAAATTTATAAGTCCCTTGGTTTGCAAAATGATCATCCAAGCGTAACAACGAACGAGTATGTTTGTCCAAAATGGAAGCAAAATGATCGCAAGTGCAACCGATCGAGCGGTCGAATCCGCCTGCGAAATGAAATACGCAAGAGGGTAGCCCAACGCCAAGCTAGCAATCGTCGACAACGCTGCAATTTGAAAGCTGATTAGCAACACCTGAAAGTACTGTGGCACTATGAATATCTTCTCATAATGCCGCAGTGAAAATTCCGGATCGAAAACGCTCTGGGACAGAAGCAGTCCAATTGGAATCACAAAAACGAACGTCAGCAAAATGCACGCAGGGGCAAGCAAAACTAGGGGAACGGGGACTTTCGTTCTAGTCATTAAACTGCTCTGATCAGAACCTATGTATTAACGAAGCTTCCAGGTATTCCATCTTTCGATGGCACGCGCCTCATTCTCCGTCCACCAATTGTAATCGAGTGAGCGCATTTCGCCCTTCTGGAAATAATAGATCGGGAGTACTTCGAGTTCCTGCTGCGTTAGATATTGGAACGCTGCCGTGCTCGCTGGACCGATGCTGGCCACCTTTGCCAGCTCGGCCTGCCGCTTTGGATCCATCATCCAGTTAATCAGCTTCATCGCGCTTTCTTTACGCGGGGATCCCCTCGGAACTGCAAGGACATCTACAGTCATAAGACCCTGTTTCCAAACGATCTCCAGGGGAACTTTCTCCTCCTTCTGCGCCAAAACGATACGTGTATGCGAAATGAGCGACATCGCAAGCTCTTGTGAACTTAAGAGCATCGGAGGCTGGGGCCATTGCTTCCACCAGACATGAATGTCATTCTTTATTCGATCCAGGCTCTTGAACGCACGATCCATGTCAAGCGGATACAGATCCTTTGGCTCGACACCATCTGCGAGCAGAGCTACTTCAAGCGTGTAACGCGGCTGATCGACCATCCCGCGGCGGCCCGGGAAGTCCTTTACGTTCCAGAAATCAGCCCAGCCGGTTGGTGCTCGCTTCACCGCTTGCTTGTTGTACGCCAGAATAATTCCATAGGTTGAAACAGCAATTCCGCTTTTCTGAACCAATTCACCAGCAACTCCGGTATGTTTGATTACACTGTAATCAAGTGGTTCCCATAGATTCTGCCTCTCTCCTTGCGGAATCCAGTCTCCAAGAGCTTCCACGACGTCCCATTGGACGTTCTTACTGTCCACCATTGCCTTGATTTTTGCGAGCTGGAGATCTGCAACATCGATAACCTTAATTCCAGTTTCCTTCTCGAAACTATCGAAGAAAACTTGGCGTTGCGCCTTCTGTATACTTCCACCCCATCCGGCAAAAACCACCGAGTTATCGGCCGATTGAACAGTTTGGGTGCCGACCCCCAGTAGGGCTGCAGCCCAAACAGCCGTCTTCAAAACTTGTCGCCGATGCAGTGGCTTACGATACTTGCTATCGCGATTCATATTAATCCCCTTTCTTTTTTGAAGCGCAAGACACGTTCTTTGCTGATGTATGTATCAGTAGATGCGATAAATAGCCCTTTCGATCGCAAAGCGGGCTGCTTCCTCGCCGACCCCCAACTCCTCCATGCGGGGCCTCAAGATTGCCAAGGCATCTTCTGTTCCCGCCGCCAACCGCACCTTCTTGAATGTTTCTTCCGGGGCCGGGATCCCAATCGCCTCTGCTACTAGCGACAGGTAATGCTTTACTTCGATGGAGTACTCCGCCTCACGGGGGCAATGTTCACGGTAACAACCGTGGTAAGGGACAGCCAATGTATCAGCCCCAAGGCAAACCATCTCGTCGAACATTTTCCTCGAATGCTCGTCTGATACGGTAGTTTCATAGCGCCCCCTCGACATCCGGCAATGGTTGCCCTTCCCATCGGCAGCCGTTGCTTCGATAATCTCAAGGCCAGGAATTTGCCGGAGAATTTTATTCAGGCTGATGGCATCGCGCTGCCGACTCGGCTCATCATGATGCGCATGGACAACAACTTTGCGGGGGACCGTATTGATCATCAACGGCTTCAAGTCGTTGATGCGGTCGCCCAATTCCTCAACGAGGTTCTTATGACCGAATTGATGATGGGGGCGCTTATGCTTGCCTAGATGATTGTCGCAATCGGGGCACGTCGACACAGCATCTGCTGGTCGAGCTTGTCTGAAACTATTGAGTGTCAGACTAGTGACCTGGAGCTCCAAATCGTCGTCTGCGTTGGCGAAATGTGGCCCTCCGCAGCAGTGCTCAGGCCCACTAAGCGTAATGAATTCAACTTTCAGTGCCTTGAATACTTCTTGCGCCAAAAAGGCGATATGCGGCATAAGCAATGTGTTGCACGAGACGTGAAAAACGATTCCGCCCGGCTTTGTCGTTTTAGGTGGATAGATTTCATAGTTAAACCCCGGAGGCGAAAACAGCCTCGTCAGAGTGCGAATAGGTTCGTAGTGCGAAATGTAATTGACTGCACATTTCCCCATTGCGATTTCCTCTGAAATTTTTGATCGATGCTCTAGGGTCCGGCCGGGCGCCCACGTTAAGTTCTTATGTGGACAATCCCATCCCGCACCTCGGCGATGTACGTAGTCAATTTCGCAAGATTGCCGCGGGGATCTGCGCACCCGTGCACTTCGCGGCCTCCCCAGGCGAGGTCAAATATCCAGCCGTGGAGGGCGCATGCTATCCTTGCCTCGCAGACTTCGTGGGGTCTCATGCGGACCGCCTTATGTGGGCATTTGGCGCTAAAAACGCTTATATTCCCTGACGCATCCCGATAGACGAGAAAGCTGTCCTCCCCTTTGGATATGTAGGTTGCAGGCGCCTCGAACATCGTGACTGAACCTAACTCGATCCACTCACCCTTCACAGCTGGCCCCGCCTGATCCCATGCTTCGCCCCAATGCGATCCTGGGACTGGGCAACGTCGCCTCGGACCAGCCGAAGCTCCTCCAGGACCCGGCATTCCCCTATCACCGGCCAAGCGGAGAGGCTCTGGATTTTTGCTCCAGCCTGCGCAAGAGGCTGGTGATATGGTATACGAAATATCATCCGCGTTATCATTTCGATTTGCCGGAATTCTCTCGTTTGAGGGATTTCGCCGCGCGGCAAAGGTTTCTCTCACACAAAGTCCGCGCCGGCGTCCGCTCTTCGTTGAATTATTTCAAGGCAACATTGGTACCGCTGCTGCTCGTGTCAAACTTGCTCATATCGGCCATATTCTTGCCTAATCCAGCCGTCGGTGCTACTTTCTTGCCGTCGATCGGTTACCATGACTAGGATGGCAATCTCCCGTGACAGATCCAGCCCCGTCAGCAGCTGCCCCAGAACCGCGGCAGATTGGCTTTATTCTAGCGGCGGGCTATCCGCTCATATCGCTCGCGTCGGCGGTAGAGCCATTAAGGGCGGCTAATCAGCTGGCGGAGTGTGAGCTATATCGCTGCAGCTTTTTTTCCGTTAAGGGCGGCTTCGTGGCTTCCACCTCCGGCGGGGGCTTCGAAACCCGCCCTCTTGCAGAAGCAGGTAGGTGGCTTGACCTCGCTTTAGTTGTCATGGGAGGCAACCCGATGCTGTATAGCAATCCCGCTTTGGACCGCGGTTTAAGGGCACTACAAGCTGCGAGAGTACGCCTTGGGGGAATCTCCGGGGGGGCCGCCATATTGGCGAAGGCTGGTTTGATGGACGGTCGGCGCTTCACCGTCCATTGGGCTTACATCGACGCGTTGAGTGAGTTTCGGTCGGACTTACTGATCGAACGCGATCTCTATGTCATTGACCGTGATCGCTGCACCTGCGCGGGCGGCGTCTCCTCGCTAGATATGATGTGTACTCTGATGGCCGCCGATCACGGCTCGGCTTTCGCACATTCAGTAAGCGACTGGTTCATTCATCCCCGGCTCCGTACCGCTGACGAGCCACAAAGATCGCCAGCTTCCGAGCGGCATCATCTAAAGCATCCCATGCTGGCGGCAGCCGTTGACCTAATGTCAAGTCATCTCGCTGACCCCCTTTCGCCTGAACAGTTGGCCACGCTGTCTGGCGGCAGCGTGAGACAACTGCAGCGCCTGTTCCGCGCGCGTCTCGGAATGTCGACGATGGACTTTTACCGACGAATGCGTCTCGCTAAGGCGGATGAGCTTTTGCGGCAGAGCGCGCTTTCAGTCATCCAGATCGGTGTTTTGACGGGCTTTGTAGGCGCCGCGCATTTCTCTCGCTCCTTTACGGCAATGTTTGGAGTTAGCCCGCGGGAACGACGTCGGATGCAGAGCTAGCTGTCGTTTCCATGAAGGTTGTTCAGTCCTTGACAGGGGTTGATGTGGCCGATGCCGGCGTGAGGTCGGCTGAGGTTGCGGATGCGGCCGAAAAGATGGAGGCTTGGCTCAGATACTACAACCGCGCATCAGAACATCCATCTGGCTATGTGATTGAAGAGAAGAGGTTTTGCTGTGCGGGCGGCGATCCTGCGGGGTATTTTGGGTTCTGCCGCGCCCGTGTGGTGATGGATTGGGCGGCATCTGTGGCAAGAGCAGCGCGCGCGAAGACCCAGGGTCCGTCGGGCAGGGGGATGGATCGCTTCGATCTCGCCGGCTTCAGCTGCAAGCCTGAGCGTCCTGGTCGAGACCTTGAGGAGCTTGGCGGCGTCGGTGGGATTGAGCCAGGGCTCGACGCCATCGGCCGCGGGCTTGAACACAGGGATCCGGTAGATCGGGTTCGCGATGACCCGGTGGATGGACGCATAGTTCGGCCGGCGCCAGATCGTATCGCCGTTGCGCTGCTTCACGGGCAGGTCGAGATCATGTTCGTGCAGCCAGCACAGCGCCTGACGCGCGCTGCCGAGTTCCGCAGCGGAACGGCCGAGATCATCGTCGATCACCTCGACCTGCGACCATCCCAGCGCGGTCAGGCGGTCCCGCATGGCATTGCAGCGCGCTGCTCTCGCGATTGTGCAGCACCTGGTGGGCGGAGAACTGGCGCACATATAGGATCGCCTTGCGTTCCAGGTGATGAGGCCGGACCTTCTCAGAGATCATCGCCGGCCTCCTTTGTGGGAAGCGGAACGGCTGTGGCGGCGTGAGCGAGGATCAGCCGTGCCATCAACTCGGTCAGCGCCTAGCGTGCTCGCTCCGGCAGCTCCGGCCAGAGCGGCGCGCCGTCCGCCTTCGGCCTGACGCTGTCGAACAGATCCATCTGCTGACGCCCGCGCGGCCGCTTGTGCCTGCCGCTGTTCGCCGTCGTCGCTCGCATGGGCCTCTCCCCGAATCTGGTCGTGAGAGGATCGGAATGCCCCCGAAAGCGGGGCATTCGATGATGCCATGGACGTCTTCAGAGCCCCATCGAGCAGCGCCGACAGCTCCGCCAGCGCACCCAGGCTGACGAATGGGGCCGCCGTCAGCCGAAGATCGTCAGGACATGACGCACGCTCGAACATCCACGCCGAAACCTCGAGCCCGCGGTCCCCATGGTCGCCGGCCACCGCGCAGCGGAAATATATGCCGTCGCACTTCGCCACGGCGCCATGAACGCCGACCTCGCGGCCAAACCACGGATGGTACCGGTAGAGAACTTCTCGGAACTGGGTTCCGTGGGCGTTCTCAAGCCTCGTTGTATAACGAGGATCGGCCGCACGGGGCCATCGGCAACAAGCCTCCGATCCTGCTGCAAAATCCTGGCGGCATGCCCAGCTCACCGCCGTGATCGAAGGCCGGAAACTCTACCTTCCGGCGATCCAGCAAGTGGTCTCGGATCAGTGAGTGACGGACTCTACTCAAATCTGGAGGAGGATCAGGGTGTCAGGTCATTGGCGATCACGTCCTCGGCCTCACTCCAGAGAAGTCGATTCAGGCTCGCCTAAGTCTGGACATCAAACACGTGCGAGCCGCGTCTCGCTTCATGCGTGTTACGCGCGGACGCTTCCTCCTCCGTGGCCACCGCTCCGAGGCGCAAAAGCTCGATGAATCCGCTGCTTCTTCAATAGAGTACATAGCTGAAGCACGAAAACTCAGAATGCCGGCCGAACAGGTGCTGTGCGTACCAGAGGGGCATTACCACGATATCCCAACCTTTCAAGGAACCGACTGAGAATACCACGATATTCTTTCAAAATTGTTCAAGATCGTTGCGTATATAAATCGATCTGAGGCGGAAAACAGAAACGATGAAAAACAATTCATAACGTATGTTTTAGTTCAATGCAGCCATCGACTACTCTCATTTCGGCGATCTCACATCAGCCGAGCGGCAGAGTTTCTCCGAGGCTCGAAATGCATCGGCTTTGGCGGCCACATGAGTGATGCTGACAGAGACATATTCTCCAGTGCAGATCATGGGATCGCCGCCAGGCTGCGCGCGCGGGTGTTCGACTATGCGAGGATGGAGGTCGTGAACAACGGCAAGCCGATTACGCAGGCGATCAACGACGTCTCACGCGCTGCCAACCATCTCGACACCTATGCGGGCGCTCCCTACGAGATCAAGGGCGAGACCTTTGATCTTCCCGATGCCCTCGTGTTGACGCATCGCGAGCCTGTCGGCGTGGTCGCCCAGATCATTCCGTGGAATGTGGCGATGAGCGCGTTCACGATGAAGATTGGGCCGGCGCTTGCCTCCGGCTGCACCATCGTCATGAAGCCCCCCGAGGTGGTGGTCTGCCTTGCGGTCATGGAATTTGTGCGGGATATCGCCGACCTGCCGCCGCCGGGCGTGCTCAATGTCGTGACTGGATACGGCCAAGCCTTGGGCGAGCCGATCCTGACCGATCCGCGTGTCCGCAAGGTCGCCTTCACCGGCTCGCGGGCGACGGCCTGGAAGATCATCGAGATGGCCGGGCAGAGCATCATTCCTCAAACCGTGGAGCTCGGGGGCAAATCCGCGCATATCATCTGCGAGGATGCGGACCTGGAAAGGCCACATCGGCTGACCGCAAACACCTACAACAAGGGCGAGATGTGCATCGCCGGCTCGCGGCTCTTCGTTCACAAGAAGATCTACGACGACTTCATGGAGCTCTTCCTGGCCAAGCTCGCCGCAGTACCCCAGGGCGTTCCGCTCGACCCGCGCATCGTCATGGGACCTCAGGCGTCGAAGGTGCAGGTCGACAAGATCCTCTCCTATCTGGAGCTCGGCAGAAGGAAGGCGCCACTTCCTGGCCGGTGGGCAGCGAGCCCACATCCCCGGCCTGGAAAACGGGCTCTTCATCCAGCCGACGCTCCTCGGCAATGTCAGGAACGAGATGCGGGTGATGCAGGAGGAGATCTTCGGGCCGGTGACCGGCGTGCTCCAATGGGACGACGAGGACGAGATGATCCGCCAGGCCAACGACACGAGCTTCGGCCTCGCCGGCGGCCTATGGACGCGCGATCTCGACCGGGCGCACAAACTGTCGCGCCGCCTGGAAACGGGCATGATCTGGATCAACCGTTATCTCAACCTCAAGCCCAACCAGTGGATGGGCGGCGTCAAGGCCAGCGGCTACGGCCGGGAATCCGTCCGCGCCACGATCGAGCACTACACCTTCATGAAGAGCCTCGTCATCAACCTGGACTGAATTTCGCCAATCCTCCCCAAGACATGCAAATAGACGGGTGCTCTGGCATGAGCCCTTTGACCTGCTGCCGGTTTCGTGGAGACTGAATTGGGGGGTTCATGAAACCAGAGGCGTCTCTCCGAGCAAGGTCCGCGTGGCCGCCTCTACATCGCTATGTCGCATTAACCCCTCGCCGACGAGGAAGCTCGTGATGCCCTGCTCGACCAGAAGCCGACAGTCATCCCGCGTGAAAATTCCACTTTCCGCAATTACGTGGCGATCAGTCGGCACGAGTGGCGCGAGACGCTGGGTTACACTTAGCGACTGCTCGAACGTGTTGAGATTGCGATTGTTGATGCCGATTAGCCGTGAACGAAGATGCAGTGCGCTTTCGAGTTCGAAATCGTCATGCACCTCCAAGATTACATCCATCCCGTGCTGAAATGCCGTCGCCTCGAGCTCAGCTGCGAGTTGGTCAGATACTGCTGCCATGATGATCAGAATTACGTCGGCGGACCAGGAGCGCCCCTCAAGAATCTGATAGGGATCAATCAGGAAATCTTTCTGGATGACTGGAAGCTTGCATGCCGCCCTGGCAGCGATGAGATGCTCTGGCGCACATGAAACGACGCTTTGTCGCTCAATACCGATAGGCAGGCAGCACCGCCGCGCTCATACGCCATCGCAAGCTGGGTCGGCTCGAAATCCTCCCGGATGATACCGCGGGAGGGGCTCGCGCGTTTGATTTCAGCGATGAGGCCAATGCGACCTTCGCGAGATCGTGCGAGAAGCGCGGCCTCGAAGCCACGAGACGGCGCGGAATTGGCCGCTTCAGCGACAAGTACGGCTTCAGGCGTGCGAGCCGCCGCTACGTCCTCCCGCTTATAGGCTGTAATTCGCTTGAGTATGTCGGACATCGTGATCCCCGTCAGTCCGAGTTTGGCTGAGGCCTCGCCGGTAGGCACTCGGATTTCGTCGGTCGTGCAATGCGGCAACGACGGCGGAGGCTACTCCGCGAGGGTTTGGATACCGAAGCGGCGCATGCCGAAGCTGGAACTTTCTCGCCGCAGATGGCCCTTCACCGCAAGAACGCTTACCACTCATGTTAAACGTTTCGCAAACTTGCGTCTGACGCCGTTTTTCCGTCATTTGCGCCGACCGCCGGAACATAATCTGTCGTTAATGATCACATTTCCTCGACCTCTTGCTACCCAAGATCCGAGCCCGCCATCGGGCCGACGCCGTGCCGATCGCCACCGACCGCCTGCCGCCGGGCGGCAAGAGCAGAAGAGGCTAAATCGTCATCCGGTGCGAGACAGTCTTCACATGCGTGTAGTGGTCGAGGCCTTCGGCGCCGCCCTCGCGGCCATAGCCGCTGTCCTTGACGCCGCCGAAGGGCACTTCCGCTACCGAGGCTTCCAGCGTGTTGATCGAGACGTTTCCGGCCTCGATGCCCTCCGCCATCATGTCGGCGCGGGCGGCGGAATGAGTGAAGCCGTAGGCCGCGAGGCCGAAGGGCAGGGAATTCGCCTTCTCGATGGCTTCCTCGACCGAACGGACCGGGTTGATGATCGCCATCGGGCCGAAGGGCTCCTCGCGCAAGGCGCGAGCATCGTCGGGCAGCTCCGTCAGCACGGTCGGCGGGAAGAAATAGCCGCGATTGCCGATGCGCTCGCCGCCGGTGAGGACGCGCCCGCCGCGGGCGCGGGCATCGGCCGTCAGCGCCTCCAGCGCCTCGATGCGGCGATGATTGGCGACCGGACCCATCTGCGTCGCCGCATCGAGCCCGTTACCGACGATTGTGCTGCGGGCCTTCTCGACGAAGCTTCGGCTGAAGCGCTCGAAGACCGCCTCCTGCACGAAGAAGCGCGTCGGCGAGGTGCAGACCTGGCCGGCATTGCGGATCTTGCGCGTGGCGGAGAGATGCCCGGCGGCGACGGGATCGACATCGTCGCAGACGATGACCGGGGCATGGCCGCCGAGCTCCATCAACACCGGCGTCATGTGCCGGGCGGCGAGCTCCGAGAGGTGCTTGCCGACGGCGGTCGAGCCGGTGAAGGCAACGAGCCGGATCTGGGCCTGCGGAATGAGATAGCCCGAGATCTTGGCCGGCACGCCGAAGACGAGGTTGAAGACGCCGGGCGGCAGGCCGGCATCATGCAAGGCGCGGGCGATATGGAGCGCGCCGGCCGGCGTCTCCTCGGCGGCCTTGATGATTATCGAGCAGCCGGCGGCGAGCGCGCCCGCGATCTTGCGCGAGGGCTGGCTCATCGGGAAGTTCCAGGGCGAGAAAGCCGCGACCGTGCCGACCGGTTGCCGCAGCACGACATAGCGGATGCCGGGCTCGCTCGGCACGACGCGGCCATAGGTCCGCTGGCCCTCGGCCGCGTCCCATTCGAAAAACTCGCAGCCGCGGACCACTTCGCGGCAGGCTTGGCTGAAAGGCTTGCCGTGTTCGAGGGTGATCGCATGGGCGATCTCCTCGGTGCGTGCGCGCATCAGCGCAGTGGCCTTGAGCATGATCTCTGCTCGCTCGCGCGGCGAGGTCTGGCTCCAGATCCTGAAGCCCTCGGCCGCGGCGGCAAGCGCATCGTCGAGATCGGCCTTGGAGGCGACCGGCACGGCACCGAGCACGTTCTCATCGGCCGGGTTGAGGACCGGGAGCTCTTCAGCGGTCTTCCGCCAGGCGCCGCCGATATAGAGCTTGAGATCGGGATAGGTCGTCATGCAGGCCTCAGCTGGCGGTGCGTTCAGCGTCACGATCCGGTGGGGACCGCCATTCTGGCAAGGACGATAGGGCGCGGCTCATTGCGCGATCCAGTCGGATAAATCAGATAAATTCAGATGAAGTGATTATGAATTCCGGAGCGGCTCGCCACTGGCGTCATTCTCGGGCGAAGCGCCGCTTCGACCCGAGAATCTCGTGACGAGAAGACGCTGGTTTCCGAGATGCTCGGGTCAAGCCCGAGCATGATGCGGCAGGGGGTCAGCGCAGCAGCGGGCAGATGCGGTTCTCGATCAGCCGGACGAGGCCGAGCGCCGTCATCTCCGAGGATTTCGGATTGGAGGCCAGCGGACGGTTCTCGATCGCGAGGTCGAGCTTGCCGAAATCACCGCGGATGCTGAGCTGGTGGCCGTTGCCGCCTGCGCTTGGGTCCGCCACGAGCTCGACGCGGGTACGGTCGAGCCCGAAGCCGGCGAGCGCCATGATGACCGCAACATTGGCGTTCTGGGGGAAGCGCGAGGCGGCTTCGCGTGCCGTACCGGCGAAAAAGGTGGCCGGCTGCGTCATCCCGTCGAGCGCAACGAGGCTTTCGGCCGCGGTGCCGCGCCAGGCCTGGGGCGGCTTGACGATGCGATGGACGACCTCGTCCAGCGGCAGGAGCGCGGCGGCGGCGAAGCCGTCGATGCCGGCGAGCGCCCCGGGCGGGATCAGCAACTGGCTGCCGGTCGTCTATGCGGCGGCGAGCAGGCGATCGAGCAGACCTGTGTTGCAGAAGGCGCTGGTCGAGGCGACGGCGAAGGCAGGGGCGTGCGTCAGCGCCGCCTCGCCCCAGATGGCGACCGATTCGCGTCCGGCGGCTTCCACCACCAGATACGGACGGGCCCCACCCTTTGGGGCCCGCCCGCCCTTCGCGCGCGTCTCGGTGTCCTTGCACGATCGAGATCGAGGCCGGCGAGGTCCTGCGGGTCGGTGACGAGGCGGGCGCCTCCGGGGATGTCCGCCGTCTTCGCCGCGTCGCGGACACCGATGGCGACGATCGCGATGTCGGAGGGGCCGGCCAGCAAGGTGGCGATGCGCCGGTTGATCGCGCCCCAACCGATCTGGGCGAGGCGCAGCGGTTTGCGGGCACGGTGGGTCATGGCGCGGCCGTCGCGAGCGCGGAATGAATCAATGCACGCTCATGGCTTCCTCAAGCCACCAGGAACTCTTGCCGACAATCTTGGCGTCGACGACGAGCGGCCTCTCCAGCCCCTTCGAGACCAGGGCCTTTACGGCTTCCAGATCCGCCTTGCTACGGACCGTGACACCGTCTGCACCATAGCCGCGAGCGATCGACGCGATATCGCTGTCGGGGAATGTCACGGTTTCGACGGCATGGCCATGGGGTGCGAAATGATAGACCTCCGCGCCATAGGCATGGTCGTTATAGACGACGATCAGCATGCCGAGCTTGAGCCTCACCGCTGTCTCGAGCTCCGAGATGCCCATGAAGAAACCTCCGTCTCCGCAAGCCGCGACGGGGAAGCGGCCGGGCTGGGCTAAGGCGGCGCCGATCGCGGTCGCAAGCCCCAGCCCGACGCATTGGAACGCTTGGGTGAACGAGAAGGCGTTCTCGTCGGGCACCTTCAAATACATGCTGGGATACCCGAGGAAGTTCCCAGAATCGACGGAGACGACCCGTTCCCTCGGAATGATGTCGTCGAGCGCGATGGATAGGGTTCGGGGGTCGATCTCGCTTTGCGTGCTCTCGTCGCGATAGTCGACATCACGCCACAGGACCCTCTCCGAGATTCGCTTTGCGAGATCGGGCGAGCGATAGCCGGCAGTCTTATAATTGCTACCTCTGAGCATGTCGCTGGCGGCGCGCGCCGTCACCGCGACGTCGCCCACGATGCCGAGTTCGACGGGCCTGTTCTTGGCCAGCTCGCGCGCTTCGAGATCGACCTGGACCAGCCTCACGCCATCCCCGAGGATGTGACCGTGGCGGGTCGTCCATTTATTGAGCGTCGTCCCCCAACCAACCACCACGTCGGCGTTCCGGATCAGTTCGACTGTTAGCGGCGACGAGAAGCCGCCAGAAACACCGATCGACCAAGGGGTCCCCTCGAAAAGCCCCTTGGCGACCGCGCCTTCTGCGAGAAGCGCGCCGACATCCTCCGCCAATTGCTTGAGCGCCTCGCGGGCTGCCGCTCCGCGCGCGCCGCGGCCGGCGATGAACACGGGCCGACGCGCCGCCTTCAGGATGTCGATGAGCGCGAGCGTGCTTTCCGGCGCGGCTCCGGGCTTCGGAAGGGCCGGAAGAGGCTTCACGAGATGGAGGCGCCCCGCCGGGCAAGGCTCTTCCTGCACGTCCAGCGGCAGATTGAAGAGCACCGTCCGCCGGTCCCTCTGCGCGACCGAAAACGCCTTCTGAAGATCGGACAGTGCCGTCGCGCCCGAGCGCGCCCGCAGCGAAACCGCGCCGACGGATTCGGCGAGGCTGTCCTGGTCGATGAAGAAATTCGAGGCGGGATCGAGAACCTCCCCGCTGAGGACGAGAAGCGGCGTCCGACTCTTCGCCGCTTCGGCGATGCCGGTGATGGCGTTGGTCAGGCCGCAACCCTGATGCACCGACAGAACCCCGACCTCCCCGCTCATCCTGGCGTAGGAATCGGCCATGGTCGCGGCGCCGCCTTCATGCCGGGCAGCGACGAATTCCGCCCCGCCGCTCACCAGTCCGTTGGTGACGTGAAAATTGCCGCTGCCCACCACACCGAAAACCCGGCTTACGCCAAGCCGCGTAAGCGCGATACCGATACCTTCGCCGATCTTCACTTCACATCCCCTCCGCTGTGCCGGTCCCTGCGCTTGCCGTTCCTCGGCCGGTCCGACGGCCATATGACCGCTTTCCCCGCCTGGGTTGGGCTAGCCCAAAAAGACACGCGCGAGATCCGGGCCGCATCGCGGCGACCCACCGTCTCGATGAGGCGATTATAGGCAAATGCCGAGAATATGAAAATTCATATTTCGGCTATTAATTCAGACGGGCGCCCTATGAATTGTGGGCTCTGGCCTCTTGGCCGGATCGTCACGGAAAGAAGGAGGGCAGCGAGATGCCAAGCATCGCATTGATCGTCCGCATCTCTAAATTCATAATGAAACATGAATTGTCATATATAGCGATTTGCGCTGTGATGCTGATCGATCTCAACATCCATGACGGGAAGCCGTATGACACCTGAGAAAATCCTCTACCAAGCCAGGGTGACTGCTTTCGGCGGGCGCGAGGGCCGGGTCGAAAGCGAAGACGGCAATCTGCGGATGCCGCTGCACGTCCCGCCGGGGCTCGGCGGCCCGGGCGGTGCTGGCAGCAATCCGGAACAACTCTTCGCAGCCGGTTACTCAGCCTGTTTCCTCGGGGCGGTGAAGCTCGTGGCACGTACCCGCAAGATCTCGCTGTCCGACGAGACGACCGTTTCCGCACTCGTCGGAATCGGGCCGGTGGCCGTGGGCTATGCGCTGGCCGTCGAATTGATCGTCACGCTGCCGGGCATCGAACGGTCACTCGCCGAAGAGATCGTGGCCGGTGCCCATGAACGCTGTCCCTATTCGAACGCCACGCGGGGAAATGTCGACGTCATACTTACCATTGCCTGAGAGTGAAGGAAAAGCGGAATGGCCGGGAGGGACAGGCACGCTTACGAGGGCATCGTTCTCGCCGTGCCCGTCACCGTGCCTTACAGACGCTACTCCCCCGAAAGCACCGCTTGGTGGATCGGCCGGGCGCTGGCCGGGCTGGTCCAAGCTTCGGGCATTTCCCATAAGGACTTTGACGGCTTATCGATCTCCAGCTTCTCCACCGCGCCCGATACGGCGATCGGGCTGACCCAGCATTTCGGCCTGAGCCCACGCTTCCTTGAATTCGTGCCGATGGGCGGCGTTTCGGGCATCGTTTCGCTGCGCAAGGCCGCGCGTGCCGTCCAGTCGGGCGACGCCGAGATCGTCGCCTGTATCGGCGCGGACACCAAT
This sequence comes from Allobosea sp. GW821-FHT12C12, assembly GCF_058807355.1. Taxonomy (NCBI): domain Bacteria; kingdom Pseudomonadati; phylum Pseudomonadota; class Alphaproteobacteria; order Hyphomicrobiales; family Alloboseaceae; genus Allobosea; species Allobosea sp. GW821-FHT12C12. Next base: position 84,154 of record NZ_JBXAQP010000010.1, on the reverse strand, counting down.
CACATCGAGTCGTTCCGCCAGTCGCTGGAGTATTTCTCCCGCTTCTCGCAGGACGCCGTCTACCCCTATGGCAGCGGGGGGCCTAATGCGAGCTTCGCCCTGATCGCCCGCAACTATATGAGCAAATACGGGGCGAAGCGCGAGGATTTCGGCAAGCTCGCGGTCTCGCAGCGCGACAATGCGCTGCGCAACCCGCACGCGCTGATGAAAAAGCCGCTGACGCTCGAAGCCTACATGTCGGCGCGTGTCATCTCCGATCCGATCCATCTGTTCGACTGTGTCATGCCTTGCGCCGGGGCCGAGGCTTTCCTGGTCATGCGCGAGGAGACAGCCCGTCTGCAGGGCCTGCCGTTCGCCCGACTGCTGTCGACGATCGAACGGCATAATGCGACTACGGGCGACGTCGTGCAGGAGCGCGGCGGATGGGCCGCCGATATCGGCGAGCTTTATGCGATGGCCGGCATCGCTCCCGGCGCCATCGACCTCGTCCAGACTTATGACGACTACCCCGTCATCTCTATGATGCAGTTCGAGGACCTCGGCTTCTGTGCAAAGGGCGAAGGCCCCGCCTTCGTCCGCCACCATGATTTCACCGTAGCCGGCACCTTTCCGCACAACACTTCGGGCGGCCAGCTGTCGGTTGGGCAGGCTGGAGCGGCAGGCGGGCATCTCGGTATCGTGGAAGCGATCCGGCAGGTCACGGACAGCGCAGGTCCCACTCAAGTCGCGGGGGCACGGCTGTCCCTGGCCTCCGGCTTCGGCATGATCAACTACGATCGCGGACTTGGGTCCGGAGCGATCATCATCGCCGGACAAGACCTATGAGCGACGCCCTCACCAAACCGAAGCGCAAGAATCCGCAAGCGCGGACGCCGGTCGCGCTGCTTCCGCCAGTCCCGCGCAGCCGGCGCGCGCATGACCTCACGAAAGCCGCGGCGCACGGGGGCTTCGCACTCCATCGCTGCAGAGCCTGCGGTACTTTCGCATACCCCGCGCCCGAGGCCTGCGCAGCCTGCTTGTCGGACAACTTCGAAATCGCCGATGCCCCCACAGGCGGCACCCTCGCCTCCCTGACTCTTATCGACGTTCCGGCCGACAATTATTTCCGCGAGCGCGCGCCCTGGCTTGTCGGGCTGGTGAAGCTCGATTGCGGGCCGGTCGCGATCTGCCACCTTCATACCGCCTGCCGCGAGGAAATGCGGGTCAGGATGCACCTCAAGCTCGACAAGGCGGGGCAGGCGGTTCTCTACGCTGCTCCAATGGACGGGCACCCCGACCTCAGCGACGACAAGCAATGGCGAGAAATGATCGCATCCCCCCGGCATCGCCGCATCCTGATCACCGATGGCCGTAACCCGGTCACCCTGCCGCTCGTCAAGGCCCTAAGAAAGGCCGGAGCCGACGAAATCTACGTCGGAGTCCCGAGCGAATGGAAGCCGTATCCGGATATCACGAAGCTGGAGGCGTTCGAGGACGTCTTCGTGGTCCCTCTCGAACTCGCCAGCGAGAAATCGGTCCAGGATCTGGCCCGCGACTACGGCGCCAAGATCGAGATCCTGATCAACACCACCGATTTCCTCCGGCCCGGCGGCATTCTGGCTCCCAACCAGATGAATTCGATCAGGGAAGCCATGGAGACCGTCGTGTTCGGCACGCTGAGGCTATCGCAGGCGATGGCGCCCACGATGCGCTCGCGCGGCGCCGATGGAGGCAGGAGCGCGGTTGCCTGGGTGAACCTTCTGTCGATTTTCGGCCAGGCTCAGGCGCCCGATCTCGGCGGCTACGCCGTCACCCAAGCCGCGGCGCACGCCCTGTCCCGTATTCTGCGTTCCGAGCTGGCGCAGGGAGGGGTCAGGCTGCTGAACGTAATCACCGGTCCAACGGAGAACGAGTGGTATCAGACCTACTCGCAGCCCAAGGTCGGATACCAGGCCATCGCGGATGCCATTCTGTCAGGGCTGCTCGGCGGCCTCGAAGAGATTTATGTCGGCGACTACGCCAAGGACATCCTCCAGAGACTGGAAGCCAACCCGAAAGCTCTGGAACGCGAGCTGTCCGCTGCGAAGAGATGAGGAGATCCCATGGTCACGTCCGTTCTGCCGCTCCTGAGCAGCGAGCTATCCGCCGGCACGCTGAAGATCGTCGATCTCACCCAGACGCTTTCACCAGACTTCCCGACCATCGTCATGCCGCCGGAACTGGGGCAATCCTCGCCGGTCCGGATCGAATGCATTTCCCGCTACGATGAGACCGGCCCTGCCTGGTACTGGAACAACATTACCTTTGGGGAGCATACCGGCACGCATTTCGATGCCCCGATCCACTGGTATACGGGACGCGACCTGCCCCTGAATTCGGTCGATACCCTGCCGGTCCAGCACATGATTGCCCCTGTCGGCATCATCGACTGCTCGCATGCCGCGGCTGCAGACCATGATTTCCTGCTGACGAAGAACGAGGTTCTGGCCTGGGAAGAGCGGCATGGCCGTATCTCGGCCGGGACATGGGTCTTCATGCGGACAGACTGGTCGAAACGCTCGGGCGCGTCCTACGCGAATTTGCGCGAGGACGGCGCCCACACGCCGGGTCCGGATGCGGAGGTCGTTCGCTGGCTGGTCGATGAACGCGGGATTCTCGGCTTCGGCACGGAGACGATCGGAACGGATGCGGGGCAAGCCGGGCATTTCCAGCCGCCTTATCCGGCCCATCACTACCTCCATGGAGGTGGCCGATATGGGCTGCAATGCCTCTGCAATCTCGATCTTCTCCCCGCGACTGGCGCCACCGTCATCGCGGCACCGCTGAAGATCCTGAATGGCTCGGGCAGCCCCTTGCGCGTGCTCGCTCTAACTCCCGCCGCCTGAGGCGCGCGCCGACAAGCGAGAAGGATGGGCGAAGGATCGAGACGCGGCTTCGGCCGCGGCAGGCGTCCAACCTCGCGGCCGAGGACACGCCGGATTTTCAGAGAGGGGGAGACGCATGCGCATATTCTGGCAAAGCTTCATCGACGCCACGGCGAGCCGCGAATACCTCGTCAGGCTGTCGCAATACCTGAATGACATTGCCGAGCCCGATACCCGCGTTGAGGTGTTCGGCATGAGTCCGCCCGACCGCGCATTCGGACGGCTATCCGAGTTCCGCTGCGCGGCTCTGGCGATCGACAGCGGCATCTCGGCCGAGGAGGCTGGCTACGATGCCATCGTCATGGGACATTTCCAGGATCCGGGGCTTTACGAGCTTCGCTCGGCGGTTTCGATTCCCGTGATCGGCACCGGGGAAGTGACGCTTCACTACGCAGCGCAGATGGGCCGCAATATCGCGCTGATCTCGATCGACCAGATCTATGGCGTCTGGTTCCAGGAGCAGGGCGACCGCTACGGCCTGCGCGACCGCATCAGCCATATCGGCGGTCTCAATGCCATCCCCTCTGACTTCTCAGCGGCATTCGCTGGCGATGTCGACGCGAAGGCGCGCCTGATCGAGGCATTCTGCACGATCGCCGAGCCCATGGTCCAATCGGGTGCCGACGTAATCGTTCCGGCTGGTGTTCTGCCGGGGCTCCTGATGGGCTGCGAGTATGGTCTGCGCGTCGGGCACGCGCCGATCGTAAACTGCGCGGCGGTCGCGCTGAAGAGCGTCGAGATGCAGGTCAGGCTGAAAGCCCTCAATGGTATCGAGCCGAGCCGGGGGCCGTCCTTCGCCAAGGCCCACCCTCAAGCCATCGCGGACTTCCGGGCCCTGATGACGCACGGCAGGGCCGATCGTCCGGGCGTTGAGTAAAGCCTGATCCGGAGCCGCGATAACGCTACGGAAACAAAGTAAAAGCGCCATACATTGCCGCGCAACACCGTACGGCTTGCCGGGGCAGCATGAGCCGCAGGATGCCGCTCACCGCGCCGCGGCAGCAAGCCGGGGCGCAAGCGCCAGCGTTTCCATCGGATAGTGGCAGTTGCCGCCGTCGAAGGGCGGAAAATTCTGGAAGTCGTCACGCATGGCGATGCGCGCAGGTGACTGGAGCGCCTGCGTCAACGCCACCTGGCTGTCGAACAGGACACGGTTGCGCTGCATGTGATCCACCCGTGTCCAAGGCAGGAACCCGACCCAGTCTACGCGTGTCAGAATTTCGATACCCCTGATTCCGGGGAACGTCCGCATGATCTGGGGATGATGGCTGAGGTAATGATCGAGCCAAGCATTGAGGTCGTAGGCCGGACCTGGGTAATGGACTACGTACGAACAGGGATTGCCATTGCCGGCGTTATCCAGGCCGGGATGGTCGACTGGAAACGGCCTGACATACATAGCCTGCTGGGTGATGTTTAGGTTTCGGCGGCTCGAGAATGCCTCCAGGTCGGCAAGTTGTTGAAGTTCTCCCCTGGGACAGATCGCCGCTTCGAGATCGGAAAGCTCGTCGAAATAGAGCTGCATGCCGAAGACCGGCGCGACCTCCTCGTCCCTGAACCGGTCCTTCGCCTTTCCGGGAATGTAGAGATTGGCCGCCGTAAGCTTCGGCGTCCTCTCGACGATGCCTGAAACGGCGGCAAGTTCGGCTGCCCCGAAGACCGGACTTGTGCCATCCGCCGCCTCCGCAAACAGTAGAAATGAAAATCTCATCTTCGCTTCCCTCAAATTCTGTTTAAGATAGCTTCTATTGAAGAATTCTACTCAATTTGGAAAGTGCAATAACATGGCACCTCAATCTCATAAGTAATAATGCTCTAAAATATACATCATCTAGAAAGCATCCTTTCCCACGCCGACAGGCTGTTCAATTCCGGGACATATGCACCCCCGGCGGTGCGACCGAGCCCTAGCTCCCACGCCGCAGATGCTTCCTGGCGACAGCACACCGTACTCCACTAGTCGAAGCCGCCGAACAACGTGGTACCGTTCAGCGCCTTTGCCCGCCTTCCGCTATTGCCTGCCAGATGGCAGCTGCCAGCTCATTCCAAAACCACTGATTGACAGCTCTTCACGGGTTTCCCCCTCCGATCATGGATGTCGGATTTTCAAAGGGTCTAAGCTTAGAATAATTTCGGGCCGGCACGCGAAAGCCATAAAGTGCGGGCCGGCCACACTCGACGCTCAGAGGCAAACCCAGCCCGCCGGCGGTTCCTTGCCGGGATGCAAGGTGCCGCAATGCGGGCAGGTGCGGGCCTGCTCGTCGCCGTAGAACTCTCGATAGAGCGGCGGCAGGTCGTCGACAATGCTGACGAGGTCGACCTCGACGCGATGGACGAGGCCCTGGCATTCGAAGCAATACCATTCGAAAGCGTCGAGCCAGCCCTCGGGACGCTTCGGCTCGACCACGAGCCCGATCGAGCCTTCCTGGGGTCGCTGCGGCGAGTGGCGCACATGCGGCGGCAGCAGGAATATCTCGCCCTCGCGGATGGTCACGTCGTAATGCTTCCCGTCGTCGACGACCTTGAGCATCATGTCGCCCTTGAGTTGATAGAAGAACTCATCGACCGGGTCGTCATGGAAATCGGTGCGCTGGTTCGGGCCGCCGACCACCGTCACCATCAGGTCGGAATCGGTCCAGATTTGCTGGTTGCCGACCGGCGGCTTGAGCAAGTGCTCGTGCTCCTCGATCCATTTCTTGAAACTGAAAGCCTTGAGCCGCCCTTCGGTCGCCATATCTGTCTCTCCCGTTTTCTCGTCCTGATCGCGTCTCAGCCGGCCTTCGCCAAGGTCCGGCCAGTGGTGAGCGTGAGCCCGCAATTTTCAAAAGCGGCACGCGTCGCGGCCTTCTCGGTCTCGGTCAGCTCCAGCATCGGCGGCCTGACGCGTCCACCGACCTGCCCGAGCAGGCCCTGCCAGTATTTCTGGTGCGCATGCGGCTTCTCGGCCGGGCGCGTGCCGCGCAGGGCCTCGCGCACCGGGTTCAGGCTGTCGCGAATGGCGTGAGCCTTATCGGCCTCGCCGCGGAAGGCGAGATCGGTGTATTCGCGCATGCGCCGGTCGTTCGCCGTCTGGATCAGATAGGGCGGCGAGGAGCAGAGATAGAGCTGCCAGCCGAGCTCGAGGATGTTGTCGAGCCATTCCTCCTCGGAAGCGGTGCTGACCAGAATGCGGTCGCCGGCGAGCCGCGTGAGCTCCGCATACATCGGCCGGGGCACGCTGTACTTGATCGCGACGACGTTCTCGATATCGGCGAGCCGGTTGCAGAGCTGCGGGCTCATTAGGTAGCCGGAATCCGGGTGGCTCCAGAGCGCGATGCCGATATCGACCTTCTCGGCGATGGTCCGGTAGTACTCGTAGAGCGTCTCGTCCTGCGCCTTGAAGAAGTGCAGGATCGGCGCGTGCACGACGATGTAGTCGGCGCCGACCTTCTGGGCATGCTTCGCCAGATCAATCACGACGTCCATGTTCTGGTCCGAGCAGGACATGATCGTCTGACCTTTGCCGGCCGTGGCCTCGACCGCCAGTTCGAAACTCTTCTTGCGCTCCTCGATCGACATCGAGAAGAACTCGCCCTGCTTGCCGGCGATGAACAGGCCGTCAATCCCGAGATCCTGCGTCCAGTGATGGATATTCTGGCGAAAACCATCCTCGTCGATCGCGAGACGCTCGGTGAAGGGGGTGAGCGCCGCTGCCCAGATTCCTTTCATATGGGCGCGGGCATAGGCCTTGGCGTCCTTCTTGGCGTATTTCATGAAGCTGGTTCCACTCCCACATCGGAAATGTCCGGCGCCAGGCCGCACCGCAGCCTAATGGAGGCGGCCTGCCAATGATCGCACTTGCGGGCTATACGACAACTCGCAACATTCGTATGAATTTGGAACCAAACACTATAAATCGGGGCTCCCATGGCGATCACGCTGCGCCAGATCCAGGCCTTGCTCGCGGTCGCGGAGCAAGGCACCTTCACCAAGGCGGCCGAGCGGCTGCACATGGCGCAGCCAGCCTTGTCTCAGCTCGTGCGCGAACTGGAGCGAGAACTTGGCATCCGCGTGCTCGACCGCACGACCCGCCGGGTAGAGCTCACCGAGGGCGGTCGTGAGTTCCACGGCGCCGCGCTGAAGATCATGCAGGATCTCGATACGGCCGTGTTGAATGCCAACGGACTCGCCGAGCGCAGGCGCGGGCGGATCGTCGTGGCGGCTCCGCCGCTGCTCGCCGCGGTTATCATGCCCCCTGCCATGGCTGCGCTACGGCAGAAGCATCCCGGTTTGCAGGTGGCTATCTTCGATGCACGCAACGATATGATCGTCGAGGCGGTGCGCTTCGGCAGGGCCGATTGCGGCATCGGCACCTTCTCGGCGCTGGAGGACAATATTGAGCGCCAGCCCTTGGCGCATGACAGCCTCATGCTGTTCTGTGGCCGGGGCAGCCCTTTCGCCCGGCGCGATGCGGTGGCATGGCGCGAACTCGCCGATGAGAACCTGGTCACCTTGACGCGCGATAGCGGAATACGCCTTCTTGTCGAAGTCGGCTATGAAAGCGCCCAAATCCCGCTGAAACCGAGTTATGAAGTCGCTCAAATCACAACGGCGCTGGCGCTGGTCGAGGCCGGGCTTGGCATCGCCGTATTGCCGACCTATGCGCGTGCGGTCGCGCGCCCCGCGATCGTAGCGCGGCCACTGATCGAGCCTTCGATCACGCGCAACATCGTCCTCGTCCGACCCAGTGGCCGCTCGGTTTCGCCCGCGCTTTCGGCCTTCGAGGCGGTGTTGCATCGTTTCGTCAGGCAGCTCGTACCCAGCGAGGAATAGGTCCGCTCCCCAGCGCCGGCACACCCTTATGCCGGTTCAAGCCTGCGAACGGGCCGGCGGATGTTCATTGCCTGAAGTTCGACCAAGCTGACACCCAATTGCCACCCGCCCCCTCTCCTGGATGGGCAAATCAGGCGTGAGGGCGACCGATGCCGGATACGATCCGGCTGCGGTACATCCGCCTCGTATCTGCTTCCCTGGCCTGCAGTTCGACGAAACACGGAAGCGCGATTCGCGCACAGGATAAAGAAATATGATTTGTCATATGAAATGACATCTGGCAGACTTTATCTTGGGTCCGGGCTAGTCGCGGGTTCGGCGGGGCCGGCTCTCAAGGGGGTAAAAATGACAATGGCCTTCGATCCGGTGACGGAATTCGCGCCCTCGATCAGGACGCTGCCGGCCATCCTGCAGAAGCAGCAGCAGCGCTTTTCGAGCAGGGAACTGTTCTCCTGCCTCGATACCAGCTGGACCTTCGCGGAGGCGCTGGATCAGGCTGGGGGATATGCCGGAGCGCTGGCCGCGGCTGGGGTGGTACAAAGCGACCGTGTCGCGATCATGTGCTCCAACCGCCCTGAATTCATGTCGATCTTCCTCGGCTGTGGCTGGATGGGCGCGGTTTCGGTGCCGATCAACACCGCCTCTCGTGGCTTCCAGTTCCAGCACATCCTATCGAATTCCAGCGCGAAGCTCCTGATCATCGAGGGCAATCTGCTTCAGGCTCTCGATGGGCTAGATTTCGCCAAGCTCGCAGTCGAGGCGGTTTGGGTCATCGGCGGTGGGAGCAATGACAGATGGCCCGATCTGCCGATCCCAGTCGCCCCTCTGCCACAGCCCGCGGCGCCGGTTCCCGCTGCGCGGATCGGACAAGGCGATCCGCTCACCATTCTCTACACGTCGGGAACGACCGGCCTTTCCAAGGGCGTCGTCTGTCCTCACGGCCAGTTCTTCTGGTGGGGCTTCTATACCGGCAGGCAACTGGGCGTGCGGGAAAAGGACGTCCTCCACACGCCACTTCCCTTGTTCCATACCAATGCCCTGAACTGCTTCTTCCAGGCGCTCCTTTTCGGGGCGACGCAAGTGGTCGAGGCGAAGTTCTCGGTCTCTGGTTATTGGGCTGCGATGCAGGCCTCCGGCGCGACCATCACCTACCTGCTTGGCGCGATGGCGCCGATGCTGCTGTCGAGGCCTGAAGGGGCTTCCGAACGCGAGCACTCCATCCGCGCCGCGCTGGCGCCGGGCGTTCCACAACACGCGAGCGAGGAATTCACCCGCAGGACAGGCGTGATCCTGCTGGAAGGTTTCGGGACGACCGAAAGCAACGCCGTCATCGGCTCGACGATGGGGGAGCGCCGCCCCGGCTGGGTGGGCCGCCTCGTGGCCGACGGTTTCGATGCGCTGATCGTCGACGAGGAGGACAATCCCCTGCCGGACGGCCAGGCGGGAGAACTGCTCCTACGAGCCCGCGAGCCCTACGCGATGGCGCTCGGCTATTTCGGCATGCCGGAGAAGACGGTCGAGGCTTGGCGAAATCTCTGGCTTCATACGGGCGACCGGATGATCCGCAGCCCCGACGGCTTCTACCGCTTCGTCGACCGCATGAAGGACGCCATCCGGCGCCGCGGCGAGAATATTTCGTCATACGAGGTGGAGCAGGTGCTGATCGCCCATCCCTCGGTGGCACTCGCTGCGGTCTTTCCGATCGCATCCGAGCTGGCGGAGGATGAGGTGATGGCTGCCATCGTGCTGCGGGCCGGCTATCGGCCGACCGAAGAGGAGATCATTCGCTTCTGCGAGGGCAGGATGTCCTATTTTGCGATACCGCGGTTCATCGAATTCGTCGAAGACTTGCCGCGGACCGAGAACGGCAAGGTGCAGAAGTTCAAGCTGCGCGAGCGTGGCCGTGGGCCGCAGACCTGGGATCGGGAGGCCGCGGGCGTCGTGCTGCGGCGCTGACGCTTGAAGCGCCGGCGTCGAGGGCTCTTCATCGAAGAGCCAACCGATCGTCTCGAACGAATCTCGTGAGTAGCAAAGCACGACGCCATCCCACCTTCAGCGGTGCGGAGAGGAGCGGAGTGGCGCGACGATTGGAAATCGAGCGGCAAGTGTATAGACAGTGCGCGAGACGCTGCAGGCCAAACGATGACCGACGATTCAGAAGCGCCGTTTCAGGCCGACCTCTCGGATCTTGAGGAATATCTACCCTACCTGTTTCATCTGATTGCGGCGAGCCTGAACAACAATTTCCTCGAGCGGCTGAGGCCCTATGGCGTGACCGTGCAGCGCTGGCGCGTCCTGATGGTCGTCATGAAGAAGGGGCCGCGAAACATGAGCGAGCTCATGCGGCTGACGCTGATATCCCAATCGGCGCTTAGTCGGCTGGTCGACCAGATGGAACGGGACGGTCTGGTCATCAGGCGTGTTTCGGCCAACGACACCCGCGTGGTCGAAGTCGAACTGACAGACCGCGGGCGCGACATCTATCACGACCTTGCCCCCGCAGCCGTCAGGCACGCGAAGGCTTTGATCCGTGACTTCAGCGAGGCGGAAACCGAGGATCTCTTCGCGACGTTGCGTCGGATTCTCGGCAATCTCGAAGTCAATCCGGGCGACCCCATGCGCCGACCGAAAGAACATTAGGCCGGGACGGCGAGCTCAGAACTTTCTTGCGAACTCCGCCGGGAAGCGGTGCTCGCTCGAAGCATCCGCGCCGCCTCCCCGCCCGATGCTACATGGCGATGCTGTAGCGGCTCAACGTCTTGCGTACGACAAATCTCAGAATCCGGTCGAATACGAAGCCCAGAAAGCCGAGGGTAATGATGCCGGCGAATACCCATTCGGTTCGCCCGAAGTTACGCGCGTTCCAGATCAGCGCTCCCAACCCCTCCTGAGCCGCCACGATTTCGGCAGAGACGATGGTCAGGAAAGAATTGCCCATCGCGATCCGCGCACCGGTAATCATATAAGGTACCGTCGAGGGAACGATCACGGTCATCAGTGTCTGAATAGAGCTCGCGCCCAGTGCCTGCGACGCCTTGACGCGAAGCTCCGAAACCGCAAGCGTGCCGGCCAGCGCGTTCAACGTCACGATGAACACGGTCGTGTAGAAGATCAACGCAACCTTCGACGCTTCGCCGGGACCGAGCCAGATCACTGCCAGTGTCACGAAGGCGATGGGCGGTACGAAGCGGAAGAACTCGATATAGGGATCGAACAGTCGCTGGACGAGCGGAAAGTAGCCCATCGTCATGCCAAGTGGAATGCCCACGATGACGCCGGCCAGCCAGCCGCTCAGAATTCTCAGGCTGGAGGCAACGATCGACGTCAGAAGCGTGCCGTCCTCGGAAAGCTCTAAAAAACCCTGTAACGTCATGAGCGGAGACGGGAGGAAAAGCGGAGAGATGTTCAGGCTTGCCAGTTGCCAGACAAGTAATCCTCCCAGGATTGAGCATATGGTGATGCTCAATGCCGCAACTCGATCCGAAAAGTATTTCAAATTCTGCATAGCCGATTGCCTTGCCGATTGAGCGTTCGCTTGCTGGTCACGCTGCCGCCGCGTCGACGACGAGACCCTGCCCGACCAGGGTCCGGCTGACCTCGGCGGCAATGTCGCTGCGCAGCAATCGGATCAGTTCGACCGCATGCGGATCGTCCAGATCCCGCGGATTCGGCAAGTCTACGTCAACGACCGTCTTGATCCTCGCTCTCGGACCGGCGCTCATGGTGACGATCCTGTCGGCGAGGAGAACCGCCTCGCCGATATCGTGCGTCACGAAGATGATGGTGGCGCCCGTTTTATGCGAAATCTTCGCAAGTTCGCCCTGGAGAACCTCGCGCGTCTGCGCGTCGAGAGCGCCGAATGGCTCGTCCATCAGAATGACGGCGGGTTCATTGGCGAGAACACGGGCGATCTGCGTGCGCTGACGCATGCCGCCGGAGAGCTCGCTCGGATACCGGTCCGCGGCCATCGTGAGGCCGACCATCTTGATGTATTCGTCCGCCATCCCGGCGCGCTCGGCTTTCGGCACGCCTCGGATACGATAACCGTACTCGACATTTTCCCGAACTGTAAGCCAGGGAAAAAGCGCCTCGGAGCTTTGAAAAACGACACCCCGGTCTGTTCCCGGTTTCGTGACAAGGCGATCGCCGACCTGGACACGGCCCCCGACGGTGGTAAAGCCTGCAATCGCATTCAGCAGCGTCGATTTTCCGCAGCCTGACGGGCCAAGCAGGCAAATGAACTCCCCTGCAGAAATCGACAGATTGATGTCGCTCGCGATCTCGAAATTTCCAATTCGAATCGACACGTCGGCCAAGTTGACCGGCACACCTACTTGCATAAGCATCCCCTTTTAATTTTATTGGTGCACCGTAGCAACAGTCGTTTGTAACATATTTCTGCTGATGCAGATGAGAACGACGTCTCCCACATATTGTTGTCTGCGACCAAGAAGTTGGTCCATAATCCAATTCCAGTCGAGCAATTTTCGGAAGGTTTCGCAATCCGCGGGCGGATATTAATCGATAGCCGGTTCATATAGATGAGCCCGCCCGGAACACTGCGCCCGGTGCCGGGCGCGCCAAGGCAAGCTGTCGTGGCAGATATCTTTTTCGGCCGCCAGGCCGTGCCAGGCGCTCCGGAAGCCGCCGAATTCGCCCGATAGGCCACACACTTATATTCAGCCCTTATCGACTAATAAGGGGCGGCACAATTGCCAGTGAGCGGCCGGGCATGATCCCATATGCCACTGCCAGAAGTCGAAGCCGCCATCGCGAACGGCTCAGAGCCAAATTTCGCAGCCGACAGCTTCGCCGAGAACAGCCTGAAACGAGCCTCCATTCGCCAACACCATAGGGATCAACAGAGGTCGATGATGTCGTCAGCTTGCATCTTTCAAAAGTTTAAGGGGAGCATCGTCGCCGGTGCATGGCTCGCTTCTGCGGCACTGGCTTGCTCGTCGGCCTCGGCCGAACCTGTCAATATCGGGGTCGGAATCGATCCGGGCTTTGTGGCGTTCTTCGTCGCCAAGCAGGAGAAGCTGTTCGAGAAGCACGGCGTCGACGTCAAATTCACCAGTTTCTCGTCGGGTCCCGAAGCGCTGGATGCGATGGTGGCGGGCACTGTCGATGTCGGAGCTGCCGCAGAGGTCAGCGGCATCATCAGGATGGGACGCGGCGACGTGAGGGCGGTCGGCGTCGTCACCCAGTCCGGCCAGTTCCTCAAGATGGCAGCCAAGAGCACGATCGCCAATCCGGGGGCGATCGCTTCCATCGGCGTGGTTCCGGGCGGAGCAATGGAATATCTCGCCAATCTGACCGTCAAGAAATACGGCCTGGACACAGGCAAGCTGAAAGTCGTGAAAGCCGGTCCGCCTGAGATGGCGGCGCTGCTGGTTCGCGGCGATATCGACGCCTTCTGGCTGTTCGAGCCGTTTCCCTCAGTCGCGGTGAGGCAGGGCGGCAAGATCCTGGCGTCGAGCGGAGACGTCGATTACGTCTACAATTTCTGGGTCACGGCGAATGGCCCTTGGCTGAACTCCCACAAACCCGAGTTGCAGGCCATTACAGCAGCGCTCGCGGATGCGTGCGCGATCACCAAGAGCGATCCCAAGCGGGCGGCGGAGGCAGTCCGTCTCCAGGCCAAGATTCCGCTCGAACAGACCATGGACTTCCTCAAGCAGATCGACTGCACGATGCGGGATTTCACGCCCCAGGACTTCGAGAGCTACGATTCGGTCGCGACTTTCCTCGCCGACGCAAAGATCACCCCCACGCGGGTCGATTATCGCAAGAGCCTCATCCCCGGATTCTACAAAAAGTAGGCGCGCAACGAGTGCCCGAGCTATCATTTCCAAGAAGGTTGTTCAGCCTTTGCCAGGGCGTTGGGGTTGATGCGGTCTTCGCCGATCCGCAAGCCGACTATACCCGCAAGGTCCTGCCGCGATGCCGGGAGAAGGCGAAGGCGGCATTGGCCTAACTCGCGGCGGAAGAGGAGGCTCTGCCATGAATACCTCCATCAAGACCACGGCAGAGCGCGTCGAATACGATCGCATCGGCGGACCCGAGGTTCTCGTATGGAGGGCCGGTCCACTGGCGCCTCCCGGCAGAGGCGAAGTGCGGATCGCGATCCATGCCGCCTCAGTTAATCCGATCGACGGCAAGATCCGCTCCGGGAAACTGCCGCCCCTGCCGCTGCCTTTCCGGCTCAGACTGGACGCGACGGCATGGGCGCCGTGGTGGCCGCCGGCGGGGGCGTCGACACCGAATGGCTCGGCCGCCGGATCGCCTTCCTGGCCCCACGCGGCGGCATGGGAACATGGGGGGAGGCGGTGAACATGCCCGTTTCCGTCATCGCCCCGGTTCCCCACGCGGTCGATGACGTAAAGGCCGCCGCCCTGCCTCTGGCCGGCCTGTCGGCGGCGGCGGCCCTGGCGCTGAACGGGGACCGGCCGGTGGGGCGCGTGCTGATCCATGCCGCTGCCGGGGGCGTCGGGCGAATCGCTGTGCAGCTCGCTCGCCTCGCCGGGGCAGAAGCCGTCCACGCCACCGCCTCCTCCGCCAGCCGACCGGCGTTGGCAGCCCTCGGCACCACCCGCGTCTGGGCATATGACGTTGAGGATTTCACCGTTCTGCGCGACATGGATTTGGTGATCGATCTGATGGGCGGTACGGTGCATGAGCGCAGCTATCCAGTGCTGCGCCCCGGCGGCCTGATCGCTTGCCTTAATGCCGCGCCCTTTACCGATCGCTCTGCCGAATACGGGGTCCGCACCGCCGTCGCGCACGTCGCTCCCGACCCGGCGGTACTGTCACATCTCCTGGATCTGGTTGCCCGGGGGAAGCTAGAGCGTTTCCGGCTTAATCCGGATCATATCCAGCGGCTTCGAAGTAGTTTGCGCATTCGGTCGGCGAGAAGAGGTCGACGATGGCGCCGACCGCGTCCCACAAGGCCCTGATGGAGCGCTCCGCTCTGGCTCGCAGCATGGCCTTCAGCTTGGCGAAGGCGTTCTCGATCGGGTTCATGTCCGGGCTGTAGGATGGATGTGCGCACCCCGACCCACGAGATCACTCGCCGCCGCCATCCTCGACGAGCGCCGCCGCCACCGCCGCGTAGACCTCCACAGCGAACATCCCCGCCAACCCCAAAAAGGGATCAGCCTATCCAGTGGACGGCCTTTATGGCGCCCGCGCCGGCACAAACGCCGGCGCTTCACCGGATCGGTTTCTCACCGCCGTGCATACCTTTCGCAGCCGATTGATATCAAGGTCTTCCCAGGTTAACTGCGCATTGGACTGATCGCGCGTTGCGGACGATGATCTGGAAATGACCCTGCGGACGCTCAGCCGATGAACTTGCTCTATTTTTCCGCTTTCCGAGCCGTGATGCTGACGGGAACGGTCAGCGCGGCGGCGGAGCTGCTTGGGCGGAGCCAACCAGCGGTAAGCCGGCTGCTCGACAAGCTAGAGACAGAACTCGGCGTTACATTGTTCGAGCGCCGGCGCGGGCTCGTGACGCCAACATCTGTCGCACGTTTGCTGCTCGACGAAATCGAGAGAGCCTTCGTATCCCTCGATTCCCTTAAGAGCTTCGCCGCCCGCGTCGCCGAGGGCGAGAGCAGCAGGATCGACGCTGCGATCATGCCGGCGCTGGCGATCGGATTCATGCCGCGGCTGCTAGCGAAGTTCCAAGTGGCCTGGCCCAAGACAAGAATCGTCTTTCATGCCACCGTGTCGGCGCGCGTCGAGGAATGGGCGGCTTCCCAGCAGATCGACATCGGCATCGCGGAGACGCCTTTTCGACGCTCCGGCTTCCGCATCGAGCATTTCAGCGACGCCCCCTATATCGCAGCGGTGCCGAGCGGGCACCCCCTCGCTGACAAGTCGCGCATCGAGCCGGCGGATCTCGTCGACGTGCCGTTCATTTCCTGGACGACGCTGACCTCGGGCGGGCAACTTGTCCCCCAGGCGTTCCGTTCGGCCGGGGTCAGATACGCCCCTGCCTACGAGACGACGGTTTCGGCAGCCGTCTGGGAGATGGTGAAAAACGGCATTGGTGTCGGGCTGATCGATCCCTACACGGCTGTGAGCGAGGTCGATGAGCGCGTTCAGTTGATCCCCTTCTCGCCGACGATCCCCTTCAATGTCGCATTGCTGCGGCCGGAGGCCCGCCCCGCCAACCGGGCGGTGGAGGCCCTGCTCGATCTCCTCGCTAGCGAACGCGACGCGGCTTTACAACTGTTGCCGCGATAGAGTGAACCGATCCCGACCTGGGAAAGCCAACATGGCCCATCGTGCATTGACCATCCTGATCGCTGGGACCGGCCGTCTGGCAAAGGTCCTCGCAGAAGCGAGCGTCCGGACATCCGCCGCGGACACGATCGCGGTCGTCGGCCGCAACAGCACCGCGCGCGATGCGCTGCTCGCAGCGGTGCCCGGGTTGCAGGCCGGCGAGCCGGAATGGGCGTCCCGGGCCGACCTCCTGGTCCTTGCCGTCTCGCCGCATGCTTATCGCGAGGTCCTCGCCGCCTTCACGCCTCATCTGGCGCCGTCGGTCATCGTCGTTTCCGTGACGAACGGCGTCGCGCTGGAGACGATAGGCCGCTGGACGGCCAATCCAGTAGTCAAGGCAATCCCGACGATCGCCCAGGCGGTCGGCCGCGGTGCGGTGCCGGTGGTCGCCGGCCCTGCTGCCAAAAGCACCGACATTGCGCTGGTGAAAGACTGGTTCGCGCGGTTTGGCCTGCCTGCCGACGTCACGGAGGCGGATATCCGGGTCGCATCGAACGTGGCGGGATCTGCCATCGCGATCTTCGCCTTGTTCGCCCGTGCGTTCGTATCCACGAACACCGCTCGCGCCAATGACGTGTCGCGGCCTTCGCTCGATATGATGATCGCGGAGAGCCTCGTCGCAACAGGTGAATTGCTGCGGCGAGGATATGACTACGAGGCCATCATCAGCTCGACGGCGACCCCGTTAGGCGTCACGGAAGCCGTGATCAATCCGCTCGCGAGGATCGCCCCCGCGCTATGCGAACGTATGATCGAGGCGGGGGTCCGGCGGCAAAGCGAGCTTCAAGCCGATCAGAGCGGGTAGGGCGTGCGTCACGGAATTGTTGCGGAACCGAACGGTCGCTTTTGACCGCGGCGGGCCGGCGCAACAACCCGCACGCAAACTATATGCATTATCTGCATAGCGATCGCCAAATATTCTATTTTGATCATTTCGAATCTGACGCTTAACTCCTTGTATCGATCTCTTTAGGAGCGTCGTGACGGGGATATGAGAGCGCTGCCACCGACCACAGATCGTTTCGACGTCGCCGTCATCGGCGGCGGCGTTAACGGCACCAGCGCGGCGCGCGAGCTGACAACCGCCGGCTACCGGGTCTTGCTCGCGGAGAAATTCGACCTCGCCAACGGTGCATCGAGCCGCTCTTCCCGAATCCTGCATTGCGGTCTGCGCTATTTCGAGACGCACCATCCCGTGCGGACTTTCGCCCGATCGCCAAGGCGGCTGCTGGGTGCGATCAAGATGGCCAAGGCAGCGATGGAATCGCGCGAGGAATTGGTGCGCCTCCGGCCGGAGCGCTGCAAGCCGTTCACAATGTGCTTCCCACTCTACCGTGGTGACGATATTCGCGGCTGGCATCTCGACATTGGCTTTTCGCTTCTGAAGCGCCTGGGGCCGCCGAGCCCGCCGCTGGACTATCGCCGTATCCGAACCGGCCTCGAGCGGGAACTCCCCTTCACCGCCGATCTCCGCGATCGCAGGCAGCTGAAATCGATCGCGACCTACCGCGAATATATGATCGACTGGCCGGATCGGATCTGTGTCGACAATGCCCTTGAAGCGGAGCGTAACGGCGCCGAGCTGCGGCTCTTCACGCAGGCTACGCTTCGCGAGCGCAGCCCGGAGGGTGATTGGATCGTCGATCTGTCGGACCGGTCGGGTACGATGCAGGTGATCCGCGCGAAGATCGTGCTCAATCTTGCGGGCACATGGATCGACGAGGTCGCGTCGGGCGGGCGGACTTCCAGTTTTCCCCTCGTGCGGGGCACCAAAGGCGCTCACATCGTGGTGCGCCTGCCCGAGCGCTACAAGGGTTTCGGCATTGCCACGCTCCATCGCGGCGGCATGCCGTTCTATTGCCTTCCGCTTGAAGGGGATTGGTTCTATTTCGGCCCGACCGAGACGCCCTTCGATGACGACGCTAATAAAGCATGTCCCACGCGTGAGGACGTGGACTTTCTTCTCGGTGAAGCCAATCATCTGCTCGCCGGATTGTCGCTACAGCAAAAGGACGTGGAATTCACCTGGGCCGGTGTTCGCCCTCTGACTTTCGATCCCAATCAGCCGATGGGGCGCCGAACTCGCGAAATACATAATCTCGCGGCGCGAGGTCTGCCGGGCGTATTCGCGATGACGGCGGGACCGGTGCAAAGCCATATGAGCGCTGGCCGGGAATTGCGCGACGCTGTCGCGCGGATATTGCCGGTTGCCAAGACGGCAATTGTTGATGCTCGTTCGAGCGGGCGCGATGCCGCAATCGACCATGACCTTGATCGGGTGGAAGCCTATCGCAAGGCGGTTAGCGAAGAGCATGCGCGCGACCTGCGTGGCATCCTCTACACCCGGACCGGTCGCGCATGGGGCCGGCACGTCGATCGCTGCATCGTCAAGCACGCAGCGGATTCCGTTGCCGACCTGCTGGGGTGGAGCCCCACGCAGGTTGAGAAAGAAGTCGAGGCTTTCCTCGATCATCAGAGCCGTTGTTTTCCGAAAGGAAAGACTGCCTGAACGAAGCCTGCCCGCCGATATAGTCTTCAATAAAGGGGAGAAAGACATGCTGTCATCAAGTAAAACGAAGACACTCCGCGCATTGATCATCGCCGCCGCGGGAGGCTGTGCGGTTTTGGCGGCCCATCCATCGCAGGCGGCGGGCGGACAGCTGAAGGAAATTCTCGATCGCGGCACGGTCAGGGTCGGCGTCCAAGGCGCATTCAAGCCTTGGTCCTTTCCCGCGCCGGACGGCTCGCTCCAAGGCATCGAGGTGGATCTCGCCAAGGGCGTCGCCGAAGCGCTAGGAGTGAAGCTCGAGGCCGTGGTCATCACCTCGGCTAACCGCATGCAGATGCTGCAGCAGGGGAAGATCGACCTGATCATCGGCGGCATGTACGACACTGCCGAGCGCCGCAAGATTATCGGCATTATTGAACCAGCCTATTGGACCTCCGGCCCCACGCTGCTCGCCAAAAAGGGCGTGATCAAGGATTGGAAGGACATCGCCGAAAAGCCCGTCTGTGGCAAGCAGGG
Source organism: Allobosea sp. GW821-FHT12C12 (assembly GCF_058807355.1). NCBI lineage: Bacteria > Pseudomonadati > Pseudomonadota > Alphaproteobacteria > Hyphomicrobiales > Alloboseaceae > Allobosea > Allobosea sp. GW821-FHT12C12. The sequence goes on along the minus strand of NZ_JBXAQP010000010.1, from coordinate 65,125 downwards.
CAACGCCTACAACAAGATGGCGGAGACCCAGCTCAAGGCCAAGCTCACGGCCTATGCCGGCAACACCGAGGCCAAAGAGGCCCTGCGCACCGGAAAGTGCATAGCTTGGCTCTATGACGACGTCAGCATCATGGCCGATCTCGAGCTACCCGAATGGACGGATTACGAGATGCCGGTGGCGACGCTCTACACCAACCCCTGGGGGGCGGCGGTTCCGATCGAGGAGCAGAACAAGGCCTGGGGCGCCTTCATGGCCGGCATGGCTTATCGCTGGCAGGCGGAAGGCAAGCTCATCGCGCTCGCCAAGAAGTGGAACGTCAAGGCCGATCCTTGGTTTGCGGAGCAGAACCAGAAAATGAAATGGGATACGACCTATCTCAATCCGCGGAATTGAGGCGGTCTCGCGCGAAGCCGATACCGCTCCGCGCGAAGGCAATGCGAAAATTCAGGATTATCAAGCAATTCCACGACCTCGGGTCGTGAAATTGCTTGAGATTGAAGATCGTTCCGAATTATTGCGTCGATGATGGACACCTATGCTCGAATTCATCGGACCATATTTTCGAAATCTGTACGATAGCACGGGTCTGAACTTCAACGTCTTCTACGACAGCTATGAGTTCGACCGGTTTTGGGCGGGCGCCAGCAATTCGCTCCAGCTGATTTTCTGGACGTTGTCGCTGTCGCTGGTCATCGGTGTTATCGGCGCCTGGGCTCAGAAGGCGCGCAGCACCGTCCTGCGCGTGGTGATGGATGCCTATATCCAGGCGTTCCGCAACACGCCTCCGATGATCCAGCTGCTGTTCTTCTTCTTCGGCTTGGGCACGCTGGTACCGGCCGTGGACATGGGTGGCTATTCGCAGCCGCTGATCTCCGCTTATGGCTGGGCGATCATGTCGCTGGGCATCTTCGGCGGCGCATTCAACGTCGAGATCTTCCGATCCGGCCTGGAAGCCGTACCCGACTCGACGCTGGAGGCGGCCGAGAGCCTCTGCTTCTCCCGCTGGCAGACCTATCTCTATATCACCCTGCCGTTGGCCTTCCGGATCAGCCTTCCGGCGCTGACGAACAATCTCGTCAGCCTGGCGAAAACCACCTCGCTCGCATACGTGATCGCGGTGCCGGAGATGACCTATGTCCTCAACCAGGTCTGGTCGGACAACGTCAACGTCCCCGAGATGATGCTTCTGCTCTTCCTGTTCTACATCATCGTCGTGACGGCGCTCGCCAGCGCGCTCCATTTCATCGAGCGCAAGGTCGCCCTGCCGGGATACGGCCGATGACGGCGCGTGCATTTGTTCTCGACAAGGAAAGCCTGTCGCCTTGGCGTCCGCTGTCCTGGATCAGCTGGCGTTACGGAGCCTGTCTTTTCGCTGCCTTCCTGGTGTCGGTCGTCTCGGCATGGGCTCAGACGCGCGCGGCAGGCCAGCCCTCGGCCCTCGAAACGCTCGGAATATGGCTGCCCTTCATTCTGAAGGGTTTCGCCCTGAACCTGGCGATGAGCTTTCTCGCGATGGCTCTCGCCACGGTCCTTGGCATCGCTCTGGGCCTGATGCAGATCAGCTTGATCTGGGCGGTGCGGGTCCCGTCCCGCTTCGTCACGCATCTCCTGCGGAACTCGCCCTGGCTCGTGATCCTGTTCGCCATCATGTTCCTGCTGCCGACGGAGCTCAGGCTGCCCGGCGGCATCAGGCTGCCATTGCCCGACTGGTTCAAGGCCACCGTCGCCTTTGCGCTGCCGGTGATGGGTAACATCAGCGAGATCGTCAGGGGGGCGGTGCATTCCATCCCGACTGGGCAGTGGGATTCCGCCGAGGGGCTCGCCTTCACCCGCCCGCAGACGCTGCGCTGGATCATCCTGCCCCAATGCGTGAAGCGCGCGATACCGCCATGGATGAACTGGTATGCGCTGTTGACGCTCTCGACGCCGATGGCTTCGATCTTCAGCGTCCATGAAGCCGTCTCGAACGCCCAGGCGGGCATGGAAGCAGCCGGCGCCAGACCCGATCTGCTGTTCCCTTTCTACCTGTTCCTGCTGTGCCTCTTCTTTGCCTACATCTATCCCATAGCGCTGTGGACACGAAGGCTGGAGCGAAAATATGCCGTCTGAAAGCGCCATCGCTGCGCTACCGCATTCGCCGCCAACGGGCGATCCGATTGTTTCGCTGCGCGACGTCCACAAGTCCTTCGGCAGTCTGGAGGTGATCAGGGGGATCAGCCTCGACGTCCGCAAGGGCGAGGTGGTCTGCATCATCGGGCCTTCGGGTTCGGGCAAGTCGACCCTGATCCGCTGCATCAACGGTCTCAACCCGATCCGGAGCGGTTCGATCAAGCTCCATGGGCAGGAGGTCAACGACCCGAAGCTGGATAAGCTCGCGCTGCGCCGGAAGGTCGGCATCGTCTTCCAGCAGTACAATCTGTTCCCCCACAAGACGGCGCTCGAAAACGTCATGATGGCGCCGATCAAGGTGCTGCGCGAGCCCAAGGCGGAGGTGGAGGTGCGCGCCAGGGCGCTCATCAAGAAGGTCCGGCTGACCGGAAAGGAAGACGTCTATCCGGGGCAGCTCTCGGGCGGGCAGCAGCAGCGCGTCGCGATCGCGCGCAGCCTCGCCATGCGTCCCGACATCATGCTCTTCGACGAGGTGACGGCCGCGCTCGACCCCGAGACGGTCAAGGAAGTGCTCGTGACGATCAAGGAGCTCGCGGCCGACGGCATGACCTGCATCCTGGTGACGCACGAGATGGGCTTCGCCCGCGAGGTGGCGGACCACATCTACTTCACCGACAAGGGCGTCATCGTCGAGCACGGCCCGCCGCAGGAATTCTTCACCAACGCCAAGGACCCCCGGACGAGGCAGTTCCTCAGCCAGGTCCTTTAGCAACCCGACCCCGCGCCGCGGCGCGGGACATTCAGCAACTACGGTCAAAGCCGCGCGATCCGTTCGTGCGAACGATGAACCTTGGTCGAGATTCCGGAGGCCACCATGTACAAGCCCGATCCCGCGATCGTTGCCAAAGATCCGCTGCTGCAGCCGCTGACCATCAAGCGATTGACGATCCGCAACCGCATCATGAGCACCAGCCACGCCTGCGGACTAGAACAGGGCGGGATGCCCGCTGAAGCCTATCAAGCCTATCACGAGGAGAAGGCGAAGGGGGGCATCGGCCTTTCGATGTTCGGCGGGTCGTCGAATGTCGACATCGATTCGCCCAACATCTTCCGCCAGCTCAATGTCGGTACCGACGAGATCATCCCGCATTTCCAGCGGTTCAGCACCCGGATGCATGCGCATGGCGCGGCGCTGATGTGCCAGATCACGCATCTGGGCCGTCGCGGCGACTCTTATGCCGCTGAAAGATTGCCGACGATCGCTCCTTCCCCGATCCGCGAGACCGCGCACCGCAGCATCCCCAAGGAGATGGACGAGCACGATATCGCACGGGTCGTGAAGGCCTTTGCCGCCGCCGCCCTGCGCTGCAAGGAGGGCGGGCTCGACGGCATCGAGACCCAAGCCGGCGGGCACCTCATCGGGCAGTTCCTGTCGCCCGACATGAACCGGCGCACCGATCGCTTCGGCGGATCGCTGGAGAACCGTTGCCGTTTTGCGTTGATAGTGCACGAGGCGATCCGGAAGGTGGTGGGTGATGACTTCCTCGTCGGGATCCGCATTACCGTCGACGAGGGACCGCACAACGCGCTGCAACTGGAGGAATGCATCCGCATTTGCCAGATCCTCCAGGCAGAGGGCGCGGTCGACTTCTTCAATGCGATCTACGGCTCGATGGAATCGGTGCCGGCGCTCGCCAAATACAATATGCCAGGCATGGGTACGCCGCTGGCGCCCTGGGTCGAGCCGGTCGGCGTATTCCGGCGTGAGGTCGGATTGCCCGTCTTTCATGCCGCGCGCATCGCCGATCTCTCGTCCGCGCGTTACGCGGTGCGCGAGGGCAAACTTGATATGGCCGGCATGACGCGAGCCCAGATCGCGGATCCCTACATCGTCGCCAAGCTCGCCAGCGGACGGGAGGCAGAAATCCGGCCATGTGTAGGCGCTACCCATTGCCAATCGCCGCAGCGCCCCTCCTGTCTGCACAACCCGGTGACAGGCCGGGAGCTCACTCTGAAGCATGTCATCCCGAAGGCGAACAAGCCGGGTCGGAAGGTTGTGGTCGTGGGCGGAGGGCCGGCCGGCCTCGAAGCTGCCCGCGTCAGCGCCGAGCGCGGCCATGTCGTCTCGCTCTACGAGGCCGGGGCCGAATTCGGCGGCCAGATCCTGGTCGGCGCGAGTTCCTGGCGGCGCGACCTGAAGGGCATCGTCGAGTGGCGCGTCGCCGAGCTTCAACGCCTCGGCGCCAGCCTGCATGCCAACGCCTTTATGGACGAGAACGATATCGCCGCACTGGATCCCGACGTTGTGATCATGGCGACAGGCGGCCTGCCGGCGGTCGATATTCAGGAGGGGGGGGCTTTATGTACCACCACCTGGGACGTGCTCACCGGTCAGGTCGCCCTATCCGGGGATGTGCTGGTTTTCGACGGGACCGGCAGGCATCCCGCGCCGCTTGCGGCCGAGCGTGCCGTCGAGATGGGGGCGCGGGTCGCTTACATTTCGGTCGATGCTTTCATCGCCGAGGAACTGACCTATTCCGAGCGTACCCGCTGGAAGCAGCTTTTCCTGAAATACGGTATCCAGCCGGTCACGGAGACGCGTCTGATAGCGGTCGAGCGTCAGGACAACCGGCTTCTGGTCAAGCTCTTCAGCGATCTCACGCAGGAGGTGACGACCCGGATTGTCGACCATGTCGTGGTCGAGCAGGGCTCGATTCCGATGTCGGAGGTGTATGACGCGCTGCGCGGGCGTTCAGCTAATGACGGGGTGACCGATCTCGAGGCCCTGGTGAAAGCCGAGCCACAGCCCGGTGGCCCGGCGGCCGACTTCGCGCTGCACCGCATCGGCGATGCCGTCTCCAGCCGCAATATTCATTCGGCGATTCTGGATGCCTTGCGGATCTGCAGCGCGCTATGACGCGCTGCAGATCGAGATCGAATCCGTCAGCGGCCAATTCCGTCGAGGAACTGGTACCAGCCGGCCACTGTTCGGACGGCGGGCTCGCGCATAAAATAGAAGGGGATCGCCTCCGGGCGCTTCCGCCGCATCAGGCAGAGATCGGGTTCCTCTCCGATGACGAGGTCGAGTGCGTGCCGGCCAAGCAGGCTGGCCATCGCGATTCCCGTGCCGTTGTAGCCCACCGAGAAGGCGGTCCGTTCATTGACGAGCCCGATTTGTGGCAGGCTGTCCATCGTCATCGCGACGAGTCCGGACCAACGATGGGTGATCGCGACGTCGGACAACTGCGGGAAGAGGCCTTTCATCGCCATTTCCAGCGCAGCGAAAGCCGAAGAGGAGTCGGTTTTGCCAAAGGCGCCGCGGCCGCCGAAGAGCAGGCGGTCGTCGATGCGGCGGAACCAGCGCATCATCCTTCGGGTCTCGCTATAGCTGCGCCCCTTCGGCACGAGCGTCGCGAAGGTTTCAGGCGGAAGCGGTTTCGTCGCGACCATCGCGCTTCGGAAAGGGATAACGGCTTTCCTGACAATGGAGGTGGCCGGGGACAGGTCGGAATAGCCGTTCGTCGCCACGATCAGGCGCCCGGCGCGGACCGAACCTTGCGAAGTCACAAGCTCTACGCCGGAGGAAGCCTGTATCACCTCTTCGACCATCGAGCGTTCGAAGATCTCTCCGCCGCCCTTGACGACTGCTTCGGCCAAGCCACGGGCGTAGTTCAAGGGGTGAATGATGCCCGCATGTGTGTTGAGCACACCGCCAGTGAAACCGAGACTTCCGATCTCGGCCGCGGTCTCCTCTGCGCCCAGGACTTTCAGACTGTTGTCGCCGAATGTATCGCGAACCGTCTTTGCTTCTTCCTTCAGCGCCTCGAGGGCATGAGTGTTGTGGGCGCAGCGCAGATTGCCAGTCTTGGCGAAACCAGCCGATTCGATACCGAACTCCTCGACGTAGCGCTCGACGCAATCCATGGCGTCGTGCCCGAGGCGGCTCATACGCTTCGCGGTTTCCACGCTGTGGTGTTTCGCCATGTCGCTTAGCGAGACACGGTATTTGGTCGACACCACTCCGCCATTGCGGCCCGATGCGCCGAATCCGACCTCGGATGCTTCAACAAGGACAGGTTTTAGGCCGGTTTCGATCGCGCGCAGTGCTGCCGAAAGGCCGGTATATCCAGCCCCGATGATTGCCACGTCCGCCGACGCGTCATGGGTGAGAGGCTTCGGCACCGAGGCCGGCATCCCAGTTTCGCGCCAGAGGGAAGCCGGTGGCGTCAGCCGCTGCATGGTTCTCACCCCTGGCGACGCTCCGAGGTCAATCGAGCTCGACCGCGTCGGCCAGCTCGCCGAGCGTCGCGAAGTGGAAGTCCGGCTTGGTGACCTCCTTCGGCACCGGGGTCCCACCGAAACCCTTCAGCCCCTTGCGTCGCTCTATCCAGCAGACCTTGTATCCGAGCTCCCGCGCGACTCCGATGTCGTGGTATTGGCTCTGCGCGACATGCAGGATCTCCTCCTGCTTGTAGCCAAAGGCCGACTGCCTGCCGAGATTGTATGCGAAGAAGCGCGGATCGGGCTTCGGGTACTTGGCCTCGTCGGACGTGATACTGTCGTGGAACGGCAAGCCGAGCTTGTTCGCGCAGTTGGTGTAGGCGACCCTGTCATAATTTGTCATCGCGACCAGACGAAATTTGCGCCGCAGTCGCCGGAGCGCCTGCCCAGAATCGGAAAAGGCGGGCGCGTTGAAGAAGAAGCGGAAGTAGCAATCGGCCGCTGCGTCGTCTGTCGGCAATCCGAGCGTCTTGGCGGCTGCGATGTAGACGTCGCGCATGACGGCGCTCGCGGCACCAGGGGAATCGGTGCGTGCGGTGAGGTAGGCGCCGAAGATTTTGTCCTCCGTCAACTTGGCGGCGGCCGGGCCGCCGGCGGCGCGAAATCCGTCAAGAACACCTTTTTCGAAATCGATGCAGGTTCCGACGATATCGAACGTCAGGACTTTGAAGTCGGCGAAAGACATGTGGAGCGCCTTTTGGATGCGATTTGCGGGCCGCCGAAGCGGCCGCCTGGATCCAAGTGTCCGCATTGGGATCGTCCGCGCAACGTCCAAAATAATCAACGGCCGGGTTACATTTTGTAATGTCCGAGCTTCGACGATTGCTCCCTTCGCTCAACACCCTTGTGGCATTCGAAGCTGCCGTGCGATGCGGGACCTTCGCGCGGGCGGCTCGGGAACTCGGGGTTACCAGCCCCGCCGTGAGCAGGATGATCGGCCGCCTCGAGCTTCATCTGGAGCTGTCGCTGTTCCGTCGAACGCCGTCCGGAGTCGTGCTGACGGAGGACGGAAACAAGCTGTTCTCGGGAGTTTCGCGCAGTTTCGGCGATATTGAGCGCATTGTTTCGGAACTCGTCGGCCGCCATCGCGTCCCGCGGCGGCCGATCGTGTTGTCGGTGTCTGCCGCCTTTGCGACGCACTGGTTCATGCCGCGGCTCGCGCGTTTCCAAGCGAGGTTTCCCGGTGAGGAGATCCAATTTCAGTTGATCAACGGGCCACTGGAAGGCCCGGTCGAAGGTGTCGATATCTCGATGCGATTCGACCCGCGACCGGGCGACAAGGTCAAGGTCTTTCCTCTTATGAGGGAACTGCTGCTCCCGGTCTGTTCGGATCGGTACGAGGAAGCGCGCGCCGATGCCGGTTCGCTGCTCCCCGCCGCCGCGCGGATGATCACGCTCAGCGGTTCGAAATTTCATTGGGCCGAGCTCTTCGCGTCAGACAGCACTTTGCAAACGGCGAGCGAGCTCCTCTTCACCGATTATACGCTCGTCGTCCAAGCGGCTTTGGTGGGGCAGGGCGTCGCTGTTGGTTGGTTCAATGTCATTTCCAGTTTGTTGGCCGGAGGCGCGCTGGTTCCGGCGCGCGCGGAGCTGGTCCCAACCGGCCGGCGCTGCGATCTCGTTGTGTCGCGGTGGCCGCATGCGGAGGTAGTGAACGAGATATGCCAGTGGATACTTGATGAGTATAGGGAAGATGCCTCTCTGGTCGCAATGCGTCATCCGGATATCGCGCCTGTGCTGCTTGCCGAACTGGCTTCTATTGAGAGGTAGGACTGGCTTGTTTCAATTCGCGGTGACGCCAACTGCTAACCTGCCTTGCATGCGAGGAGGACAGCATCCGCCCCTGCCTTGGCGCGACTGACATTGCACCACGGGTTTCGGCGGACCGCATCGCCGGGCCTCGAACCCTCTCCTCATTTCCAATGGCGAAGGCGACATGAAGATCACATCGGCGCGCATCTATCTGATCGAGAGCGGCGGCATCCGCCCGGTCATCCTGGAGCTGGAAACCGACTCGGGCATTATCGGCCTCGGCGAGGCCTGCATCGCCTACGGCATCGGCGGCACGGCCTCCGCCGGCATGCTGAAGGATATCATCGAGCGCTACATGAAGGGCGGGATCGATCCATTCCGGATCGAGGCGCTCTGGACCGAGATCTACGATCACGGATTCTGGGCCAAGGGCGGCGGCCCGATCGTCTATGCGGCGATGAGCGCCATCGAGCAGGCGATGCTCGACATCAAGGCCCGCAGCCTGAACCTTCCGGTCTACGAGCTTCTCGGCGGACGCGTTCATGACGAGCTGCGCACCTACTGCAACGGCTGGTACTTCGGCTGTACCCAGGACAGCCAGTTGCCGGCGGCGGCTGCGAAAGCCGTCGAGGATGGATATGGCGCGCTGAAATTCTACCCCTTCGTCACGATCCTGCCGGAGGGTAAGCTGCGCCATCCGTCCTACCGCGCCGCCAGTGACCGCAGCGTTGCCAAGCGCGCCATCGCGACGGTCCGCGAGATTCGGCGCGCCGTCGGTCTCGACGTCGAGATTATGCTGGATCTCTCGGCCGGGCTGACGCCGGACGACACGATCCGGTTCTGCCGCGACGTCGAGGACCTCGACATCACCTATGTCGAGGAGCCGGCGGTCCCTGGCGACGTGGCTGCCCTGGTCAAGATCGCCAACGGCATCTCGCAACGCGTCGCGGTCGGCGAACGTGTCTATTCCCGCTACGGCTTCCGCGACATCCTCGAAAGCCGTGCTGCCGACATCCTCCAGCCCGACATCGGCAACACCGGCGGTCTGCTCGAAGCCCGTAAGATAGCGGCGATGGCCGAGGCCTACGGCATGAAGGTTCAGCCCCACATCTGCGCCAGCGCGTTGTCGACCGCGGTTGGGATGCATTTCAGCGCCTCTATCCCGAATTTCTACATCCAGGAGCACTTCCCCTACTGGGCCCGCATTCCCGGCCATGTCGAGGTGCTGGAAAACCCGATCGAGTTGTCGGTGAAGGACGGCGTCATCCCGGTCAGCGACGCTGCGGGCTTTGGCGTCGAATTGCGCCGCAATGCGCTCGGCAATTCGGTCTATGGTGAGTTCACATTGTCCTGATCATATGGGACGAAAGATCACTCTTGAAAGGAGAAGCTAAAATATGTTTATCGTTCTGAAGATTAAGGCTAAGCCCGTGTATCACGGTTACGATGAGGAAGGAAAATTATTGTAGATTCTGTTGGATCCGATAATTTAGTTGAGAAGTCGATCAAAATCGATAGGATTCTATCTCTCACGGAGGATTATATTTTTATTGAGTGCCCACATGATACGATTCAGACTTGGGAATATGAGGGCTCGCTCGCGGAGATCAAAAGCCAGCTGGCGTCGATCTCGGTCCTTCTCTGACGACCCTGGCCTTCTTCACCGTCATGTGGTGTGTGATCTCTCAAGCCAAGATCGCCACCGGGTAACTTGCTCGTTCCAGAGAGGGTTCCTCTCCGGAGTTGATGCGTCGGGCAGAGAAGCGGATGGCGGCGCCTGAACGGATTCGAACTCGCTTGTGGCAGAGGTGTCAGATCGCCAGCCTCAACGAATGTCGGTATCGGTGGTTGTGTGCCCCCGCAACCATCGCAACTTGCGATTCCAAATCAGCCGCCTCTCCAGGGCGGCTTTTTTGCGTTCGCGCCGATCCCACCGTGACGGCCACCCTTTTGCCCTTGAGGGACATCGTCAGGATGCCGGCCAGATCGCCACGCACGTCGATCTGCAGCGCGCCGTCGTCCGGCGTCAGAATGATCTCCTTCACCAGCGACCGCATCAGGTCGGCCGCAGTCATCCGCTTGGCTTCCGAATCCTCCTGAAGCGCGGCATAGAGCGCGTCGACCTGGACGCGATAGTGGTGCGCCATGTTCGGGTGCAGCAGGGGAGGGGGCTCCTCGGCTTCCTGCACGAATGTCCGCCACCTCTTCTTCCCAGCGCAGGCGGACGAGCTGAAGGATAGCCCTTCCGCGAAATCTGTCGCTGAGCGGCATAAGGCATGGAAGGTCGATGTCCCCGCCGATGATGCTGCTCTGTGGGACTGGCTCGCCGCACTCGACGAAGCCAGCCGCATGGCGTTGCTCGCCCATTGCGTCAGCTATGGCGTCAACGCGCTCTACGAGAAGCCGAATCCCTACGGCGGTTCCAGTGTGAGCGAGCACGACCTGAAAATTCGCCTGGCGCAGGCCGATCGTCTTGCGCGGACGACCGGCATGGACATGGTGGAAGCCGGTTGGCGTCCGACAGTCGGCAATTATCTCGGCCGCGTCACCAAGGCGCGCATCCTCGAAGCCGTTCGCGAGGGCGCCGGCGAGCGGGCCGCGCAGCTCATCGACCATATGAAGAAAGGCGACATGGCCAAGGAAGCCGAACGCCTGCTGGCCGACACCGGTTGGCTGCCGGAACCGCTGCGCCTCAACGGTGCCGAAAGCGAGCCCAACGCCGAAAGCGCGGAGCAGGCCTGCGGCGCCGAGGCATTGCCGGCATTCCTTTCTGACGATGGTGAAGGCAGCGAGCCGGTTGAACCGGAAGACGACGAGCCCGCCGCAATGATCGCGGCCGAGTAGCGCGGACGATGCAGGGCGGTTCCGGCCGTCCCGCACATTCCCAGCCCATCCTTAGCCCGGCCATCGCGCCGGGCATCTTCGTTTCAGGAGCCTTACATGGCCGACTACTTCACCCGTTTCTCGTGCCTGCTTGACGTCGGCACACCTGAGAACGCCGCGCGCCCTCGATCTCTACAATGCGCTCTCCGAAGAAGGCGCGTCGGAGGAACCACCTTCCGAGGGCTTCCTTCTCTCGATCGAGCCGGAGCATGGCGGCACGCAGCTCGGGATGCGCGATAATGCCACCGGCGATCCCGAGCGGCTGATCCAGTTCGTGAAGCGGTGCGCCACGGAATTCGGCCTCACGGGGCGTTGGGGTTTCCAATACGCCAACACCTGCTCGCGCCCGCGCGTCTATGGCTTCGGCGGTGGAGCACATGCTCTCGACCTCGCGACCGGCGAGACCATCGACTGGATCTACACCGATGGCTGGCTCGCCAAAGTGCTCAACGGCGGCACGCCCGAGAACTGACAAAAAGCGCCCACCTCCGCGGTTGAGCGCTTTTTTCATGTCAGGCCTCTGAGAGGGAGAGGCCGGCCGGGAAGGGCTGAGTCCGGGCGGTTCGAAGGAGAGCGCCGCGCGGGCTTGTCCCGTTTTCGCTCTCCCGAGGTTTCCGACATGAAAATCGTGCCTCCCGTCCCCGGCGACGCCGCCGTGACGTTTCCGCTCGCCTCCGACAACGCTGCCACGGCGATCCTGGCGGCCGCCAATCTTCCTTCTTCTCCATCTTGAACGCAGCGCCCGCATTGACGCTGTCATCTTACGCACCGCACTCGGAACGGCATTCGGCGCATCAGACACATCCGGCGCCTGGACGTGGAAAACGGCCTACGAGGCCTGCGAGGTCGCCGCCGTCCTGTTCCTGCGCAAATACGGAAAGGCCCTGTTCCGTAAATCCGTATCCCCGGCAGCGCGGCTCTCCGCCTTGTCGAAAATCACCGGGCTCCTACCGTCCCACACCCGCCGCTCGGAAGAGAGCCAAGCGCTCCAGCAATTCTCGACGCCGGTCCCGCTTGGCCTCGCCATGGTGACGGCTGCGGCTTATCGCGCCGACCGACATCGTGTTGGAGCCCTCTGCCGGCACCGGACTGCTCGCCATTCTCGCATCGACGGCCGGCGGCTCGCTGATCCTCAACGAACTGGCTGACGTCCGTGCTAACCTCCTCTCGTCCCTCTTTCCGGCGCTTGCCGTCACACGGTTCGACGCCAGGCAGATCGACGATCATCTCGATCGGGCGGCCGTTCCCTCCGTTGTGCTGATGAATCCGCCATTCTCGGCCATGTCCAATGTCTCCGGCCGCGTCGCCGATGCCGGGTTTCGCCACATCGCATCGGCCTTGAACCGGCTCGCGCCCGGCGGCCGGCTCGTGGCGATCACCGGCGCCAATGTCGGTCCCGACATGCCCGACTGGCGCGATGCGTTCGTGCGCCTGCAGGAACGAGGCCGCGTTGTCTTCTCCGCCGCTATCGCCGGTTCGGTCTATGCCAGGCACGGCACCACGTTCCCCACCAGGCTGACCGTCATCGACAAGCTGCCGGCCGACCACCCGCCAGCTTTCCGGCGTCGCCGGGCATGGCGCCCGATGTCGCCACACTGCTCGGATGGATCGAACGCGACGTGTCTACCCGTGCGCCCGTCGCCTTGCCGGCGACCTCCGCGCCCATCTTGGCGACACCCCCTAAATCCGTGCGCGGTTATCTCGCTCGTGCGGCCTACTCGCATCCGGCTGCGCCGATCGCCGCCGACCCCGAAGGCGTCGCGCTCGATTATGAGACCTTAGACTGGTCGCCGACCGAAGGCGCGTACCTGACCAACGCCATCTATGAAGAATACGGATTACAAACGATCCGTATCCCCGGCGCAGGCGCAGGCGTACCGGCGCATCGAAGTGATGCTCGGCGCCATCCCGGTCTCGCAGGCACCAGCGGCGCGGTAGACCGTCGCCACGGGGGATCGCGAGCAGGTCGTGCGCGCGTAGTTCCGCCAACGTCGTCGGCCATCCGCGCCGGTCGAGATACGCCGGGGCGGCGCACAGCACGCAGTTGATCGCACCGAGACGACTGACGACCAAGCTGGAGTCGCTCATCGGCCCCATGCGGAAGGTGACGTCGACTTGTTCCGCCACGAGGTCGACGGTGCGGCTCGTCAGATCCATCGCCACTGCGACGTCCGGACGGTCGCGAAGCCTATGACGCGCTCATCGAGAAGACGCCGGCCCCCGAAGGCGTCGAGTGGAGCGAGACCGAGATCGGGAGCGTTCGGGGATGGCTGTGCCGACCGGCCCACGCCGTGCCGGGCCGCGCCGTGCTGTTCCTCCATAGCGGCTGCTACGTGCTGGGGTCGGCGACCGCCTATCGCGGCCTCTCCAGCCAGCTCGCCGCGCGGGTGAAGGGTGCCGTGTTCGTCGCCGATTACCGGCTGGCGCCCAAGCATCCGTTCCCGGCGGCGTTCGACGATGCGCACCAGGCGCTGGACGGAATGGCGCCGGCCGGCTTCGACTCCGTCGCGGTAGCCGGGGACTCGGCCGGGGGCGGCCTCGCGCTCGCGCTGGTGGCGTCGGGAGGTCCCGTAACGAAGGCTGTCGGAACGGCGCTGTTCTCACCTTGGATCGATTTGTCGCTCGCCAGCGAGACGATGGAGAGCCGGGCCGATGCCGACCCGATCCTCTCGCGCTCGATCCTCCAGCAGGGGGCCGAGCAGTATCTGCGCGGCGCGGACCCCGCCGACGCTCGCGTGAACGCCATGAGCGGTGACCTGGCCTCGCTGTCCCCGGTGCGGATCGGCGTGGGCGACGACGAGGTGCTGCTCGCCGACTCCCTTCGATTCGGTACGGCCGCCAAGGCGGCCTCGGCGTCGTGCGAGGTGCACGTCTGGAAGGGCATGGTCCACGTCTTCCCGTCCAACGTCGCGATGCTCAAGGCAGCGCCCGAGGCGCTCGACGGCGCCTGCGCCTTCCTCGAAGCCGCCTTCGTCACGGAAGCGGGGCTGTGAAGCTCTACTGGGGGCGCGGCACCTGCGCGATCGGCATCCACGTCCTGCTGGAGGAGGCCGGGCTCAGCTATGAACTGGAGTAGATCGACGTCGGCCGTGGCGCGACGCGCGAGGCGGACTTCCTGGCGATCAATCCGAAGAGCAAGGTGCCGACGCTCGTCCGCGACGACGGCTCCGTGCTGACCCAGTTCAGCGCGATCGCGACCTGGATCGCGCGACAGGCGCCGACGGCGGCACTGCTTCCGGAGGATGCTGAAGGGGAAGCGCGCGCGATCGAGGTCCTCGCCTATGTCGAGGGGACGATCCACGGCCAGGGCTATGGCCGGCTCTTCGCGCCCTCGCAGTTCGCGCCGAGCGACGAACTGGCCGAGACGGTGAAACAGCGGGGACGCGAGATCGTCGAGCAGGGCTTCTGCGTGCTCGGTACCGCGCTCGCGTCTCACGACTTCGCGGCAGGCGACCATTTCACCATCGCCGACGCAGCCCTCTTCTACGTCCAGCGCTGGGCGCCGAAGGTCGGCATCGCCCTGCCGACGCACGTTCGGCGCCACTTCAGCGACTGATCGCCCGTCCAAGCATCGACCGGGTCCGGCGTCTCTGGGGAGAAGCCTGAACACGACGGTCTTCGTAAGTCGTCGCCAGGGCGCTTACCCAACGACGGCAGCAGATCGTCCCGCAGGCGAGACGCATCGTCCATATTGGATATCTATTCGACCGTTCGCGGATCGCTAGATCTGAGCGGGCCACAGCAAGGCACCTTCGATCCCGGCAAGCGCCGACGCCCGGAGGGAAGCGATCAGGCCCAGATATCGAAAGGACGTTCCCCGTGCAGAAAACCGGCAACACCATCCTCATCACCGGCGGCGGCTCGGGCATCGGCGAGGCGCTCGCTCACCGTTTCCACGACCTCGGCAACACGGTCGTCATCGCCGGCCGCCGCATCGAGACGCTGGAGAAGGCGATCGGCGATCGGCCCGCATGCACGCGCTCGTTCTCGACCAGGACGATCCCGCGAGCATCGCGGCCTTCGCCGAGAAACTCGTCGCCGACCTCCCGGCCGTGAACGTGCTCTTCAACAGCGCGGGCATCATGCGCATGGAGCCGACGCTCGCCAAGCAGCGCGACCTGAGCGACGCCGAAGCCTCGGTCACGAGCAACCTGCTCGGCCCGATCCGGCTGACCAGCGCGCTCGTCGAACATCTCGCCGGCCAACCGAACGCGGCGATCGTCAACGTCACCTCGGGGCTCGCTTTCGTGCCGCTGGTGATCGCGCCAACCTATTCCGCGATCAAGGCGGCGATCCACAGCTACACCATCTCGCTGCGTGCCGTTCTCGACGGCAGCATCGAGGTGATCGAGCTCGCCCGTCCGGCCGTGCGCACCACGCTCACGCCTGGCCAGGAGAACAACGAGCGCTTCATGCCGCTCGACGACTTCGCCGACCAGATGGTGGCGAAGTTCCAAGAGACCCCCACGCCCAGGGAGATCCTGGTCGAGGGCGTCGACTTCATGCGCAACGCCGACAAGGAGGATCACTTCGACGACACGCTCGCGGCGATCAACCCGTTCCTGAAGCCGAAGGCGTAGCATGTCGCCACGACGAGGTGGTGGTCTGCCGGCGAGCGCTGCCTGACAGCAGACCCTGCTCCGGGGTGGGTCTCCATCACAATCCAACATCATCAGACGATCCCCCGGAGGATCGCGACTACAAGGACGAAAGCGATGTCGGCAGAGAGATGAAGGCGGCGCGATTGCATGCGTTCGGCGGACCGGAGGTCCTGCGATACAAGGATGCACCGCGTCCCGTAGCGGGTCTGGGGGAGGTGCTGGTCCGCGTCCACGCCGCCGGTATCAATCCTCCCGACCTCTATCTGCGCGACGGCTATCGCGCGCTGCCGCCTGAATGGCGGCCCGATCCCCTCTTCCCGCAGATCCTCGGCACCGACGTGTCCGGCACGGTCGCGGCGCTCGGCGAGGGCGTCGAAGGTTTTGCGACCGGCGACGAGGTGTTCGCCATGGTGCGCTTTCCCGCCGACCTGATGAAGGGCAGCGACTGTTACGCCGACTATGTCGCGGTCGCGGCGTCGGAGTTGGCGCTCAAGCCCGCCGGCATCGATCATGTCGAGGCCGCCGGCGCGCCGATGTCGCTGCTCACCGCCTGGCAGTTCCTGATCGATCTCGGCCACAACGAGCCGAACCCGTTCCAACCCTTCGCTCACCGGCCCGTGGACCTCGCCGGCAAGACGGTGGTGGTGAACGGCGCGGGCGGTGGCGTCGGCCATCTCCTGATGCAATTGGCGAACTGGAAAGGAGCGCGGGTGATTGCCGTCGCCTCGGGTCGCAACAAGGCGCTGATGCGCGACCTCGGCGTCGACCGTTTCATCGACTATGCCAAGGCGCCGGCGGACGAAGTCGTCCACGACGCCGACCTCGTCGTCGATGCGGTGGGCGGCGCCGGCATGGAGCGGTTCCTCCGCGTCCTGCGCCCCAGCGGCGCGCTGTTCCTCGTCAACCCTCTCGGCTTCGCCGGCCAGGTAGAGGCCGAGCAGCGCGGCATCACCGTCTCGTCCACCCAGGTCCGCTCGAACGGCGCACAACTGGCGGAGGCGGGAGGCCTGCTCGCCGACGGCACGGTGCGCATCGTGGCGACAGCCGCTTCCCGCTGGCGGATGCCGCAGGCGCACATGCCCGGGCTGCATCCGGGGCAAGATCGTCCTTACCGCCGTCTGACCGGCCGCAACCGCGAGCTGTCGCATGCTGATCGTGACCGGCACCGTGTCCGTGCCTCCCGCCGAACTCCCCCACTTCATGGCGGATCTGCATCGCCTCAGCACAGCCACTCGGCTCCGTGACGGCAATCTGTCCTACGACGCGGCCGTGCTCGACGCCGCTGCCGGGCGGCTTCTCGTGGCTGAGCGGTGGCAAGACCAGGCAGCGCTCACCACACATCTGGAAGCCGAGGACACGCGGACCTTCATCGTGCGCTGGCAGGGTCGCATAAACGGTGACATTCGAACCTACGATGCCATAGCCCGCGGCGAGGTGCCGCTCGCCGCGCCTGATCCCGCCTTCACGCCGGCCGACTCCGATGTTTCGATCGTAAGCTTCGAGCCGCGCCATGCCGCCGCGTTCGCGGCGCTTAATGTCGAGTGGCTGGAGCGATACTTCGCCGTCGAGGAGAAGGACCGCTTGCAGATCGAGAGCGCGCAGGACTCCATCGTCGACAAGGGCGGCGCGATACTCATTGCGGAAGCCGAGACCGGCGAGGCGATCGGCTGCGTCGCCCTGATCCCGTACGCCGACGGAGAACTCGAGCTGGCGAAGATGGCGGTGTCGCATGCCGCGCAGGGGCGCGGGGTAGGCCGCAAGCTGATGGACGCCGCGATCGCGCACGCCCGGATGATCGGCGCGCGCTCGATCTATCTCGAATCCAACACGAAGCTCATCCCCGCGGTCACGCTCTACGAGCGCAGCGGCTTCCGCCATCTCGCGCCCGAGGAGCGCGCCGTGTCGCCCTATGTGCGCTGCGACGTCTACATGCGGCGGACACTTTGACGCTTCGGAGGGAAAGAACAGTCGCTAGGCAAACTGTGCAGCAAGCGTCTTAGCATCCGCGCCGGCGGGGATACGGAAAGGCGAAGAGGCGTCAGTTACGGCCTGCCAGACCGCCTCCGCCACGTCGATCGCCGTGGTGACCTCGACAGACTGCGGCGGCGTAGTGGAGAACACCTGCTTGGCCCAGGCTGCATAGGCTTCGGGGATGCCGTTCCGGGAGCGGGCGCGGGCCGTCGCGCTGAACGAGGTTTCCGGTGCGCGACCTGGAATGACCAGCCGCACGCGTATCCCGAACGGCTCCACCTCCAGCGCGAGGTCTTCGCTGAACGCCTCCACGGCGGCCTTGCTGGCCGTGTAGGCCGACAGCATCGGCAAGGCCTTCAGCGTCACGGCCGACGACACGTTGACGATCACGCCCGAGCCCTGTGCCCGGAAGCCGGGCAGAACGGCTTGCGTCATCGCCATGGGACCGAACGTGTTTAGCTCGAAGAGTTGGCGCGTCGCGTCGATCGGCACGCCTTCCAGCGCCCCCATGAGACCGGCGCCGGCATTGTTGACCAAGGTGTCGATCGGCCCGGCTTCCTCCACGGCGCGGGCAACGCTGGAGGCATCCGTCACATCGAGTGGAACGATGCGGAGCCGTTCGGACGCGGGCAGCACCTCCTCGCGGGGAGTGCGCATCGTGGCGACGACGGTCCAGCCGCGATCGAGGAAGGTGCGGGCGGTCGCCAGCCCGAAGCCCGACGAGCTGCCGGTGATGAGGATCGTGTTCATGCAATAGCTCCTGTGAGAGGTGGTGTGGCGCGGCCGGGAACGGGGTCGGGCGCGCGTCCGCGAGGGGGCCGGGGCTGGGTGCGTCCAGCCTACTTCATCTCGATGCTGCCTTCCGGCGCGGTCTCGGCCGCGAGCGCCGCGCTGGTCTCGGCCCAAGTGGGGTCGCCCGGATAGAGCGCACTGCGCAGGAAGGCGGTCGAGAGGCGCTGGATCGCGGCGACGCGCTCGGGACGTTCGTCCGTCGTTTCGCGTGCCTCGTATCCGGGGATGCCGCCGAGAGCGTGTTCACCGCCGAAGGCCGTGAAGAGCGCCTTGGGGGATGGGCTCAGATCGTAGGCGTCGCGCCACCAGTCGGCGCCACGTGTCGAAAGCCTGCCCACATCATGGTCACCGACCACGATCAGGGTCGGCGTGGTCATGGTCGAGAAGTCCGGGACCATGAACGGGAAGGTGCGAGCGGCGTGTTCGGTCAGATCGGCGCCGCTGCCGGGTGCCGCCAGTAGCACGCCCGCCTTGATGCGGGCATCTTTCCGGTCGACCACCGATCCGTCGTCTGGATCGGGATGAGTGGCCCCGAGCAGGGTGCCGGCGGTCTGCCCGCCCCACGAATGGCCGGCGACCGCGATACAGGAACCGTCGATCCTGCCTCGGATAATAAAGGCTTCGCTCTCGATCCGATCGATGCTGTCGAGTATCGCCACCAGGTCTTCCTCGCGGAAGCGCCAGAACTGTGGGCGACGCGGATCATCCGGGGCGAGGCCGAGCATCCGCGCGTCCAGGTGCGTCGGCTGGAGCACGACGAAGCCGTGGGCCGCCCAATAATCGACGAGCGGACCATAGGCGTGAAGCGACTGGCCGTTGCCATGCGAGAAGATGATGATGGGCAGCGCCTCGCCCACGAGTGGCGCGGACACCCGGACGTGCAGATCAACGCCCCGACGCGCGGACGGCAAGATGGCGGATGCGAGGGACGCGACGGCAGACGGACCGCCTCCGGCAATCGATTTGGACATGGGACGGCCGACCTCGTGACTGGCAAGCGGATCATTGATCCGCTATGATTAGATACGGATCATTGTTCCGCTTATCAAGGAGCCTCGTGAGTATGGCGCCGGCCAAATCGAGGAACGTGGTCGAGGAGGCCTCTCGGGCCGAGCGCGATGCGGGCGCATACCCGCCGCGAATGCGCGCCGATGCCCGCCGGAACGAGGAAGCGGTGTTGGAGGCCGCCAAGATCGTGTTCGCCCGATCAGGCGTCGATGCGCCAATCCGGGAGATCGCGGCCGAGGCGGGTGTCGGACTGGGGACGCTCTACCGCCGCTTTCCAACCCGCGCCGATCTGGTGGCGGCGGTGTTCCGTCGTGAGGTCGACGCTTGCGCGTCTGCGGCTGAGCAGCTTGCCGCCGAACACGGGTCGGCCGAGGCGCTGGCGGCATGGCTGATGCGGTACACGCGCTTCCTGGCCACCAAGCAGGGGCTGGCGGCCGCGCTTCATTCCGGCGATCCGGCCTTCGCTAGCCTGCCGGACTACTTCCGAAGCCGGTTCGAGCCCGCCCTGTCGATGCTGCTGGATGCCGCCGCCGGCAGCGGTGAGACCCGTACCGACGTAGCCGCCTATGATCTGCTGCGTGCGATCGGGAACCTTGCCGTGGCGTCCGGAGACGATGGCGCAGCACACACCGAGCGGATGGTGCTGCTGCTGATGGATGGCCTGCGGTTCGGGGCGAGAAGCTGAATACCTACCCCGGAGCGGTTCGGAGATCCAAAGCGTCAGGTTGCGCCGGCTTCGATCGCGGGTTCGCCTGGAGGCGGCATCCGCAACGTCGTACGGAAAGCCTGAAGTAGCTTGCTGGTGTAACGATGTCTCGACCGCCATTGCCTCCCTTCACCGCCGAAACCGCGGCACAGAAAGCCCGCATGGCGGAGGATGCCTGGAACAGCCGCGATCCGCAGAAAGTGTGTCCTTGGCCTACACGCCCGACAGCGTCTGGCGTAACCGTGCCGAGTTCCTGGTGGGGCGTGAGGCGATCGTCGCCTTCCTGACGCGCAAATGGGCAAGGGAGCTGGATTACCGCCTCATCAAGGAGGTGTGGGCGCATGACGGCAATCGAATCGCGGTGCGGTTCGCCTACGAGTGGCGCGACGACAGCGGTCACTGGTTCCGCTCCTACGGCAACGAGAACTGGGCGTTCGACGATGCCGGCCTGATGGCTCGCCGCATCGCCTCGATCAACGATCTTCCGATCACGGAGGCCAATCGCAAGTTTCGCTGGCCGCTCGGTCGTCGGCCTGACGATCATCCTTCGCTCGACGTCGATGCGCTGCGCCAGGCGTTCACGGGCGTCTCCACCCTGTTCCTCCTCAACGGCGTCGTCGCCGACGAGTACACCCAGGCTCTCGTAACGCTCGCCATCGCCCGCGAGGTCGGGATCGAGCGGATCGTCTATCTCTCGGTGATCCACAGCGACCGCTACGTTAACGCGCCCCATTTCGCCGGCAAGTTCGGGGTCGAGCGCATGATCGAGCAGATGGGGCTCCACGCCACTATCCTGCGGCCGGCCTACTTCATGGACAACGAGCTGACGATCAAGGACGCGATCGCGAGCTACGGCATCTACCCGATGCCGATTCGGCGCCAAGGGCATCGCCATGATCGACGCGCGCGACGTCGGCGAGATCGCGGCGATCGAGCTCGTCCGCCGCGAGCAGTCGGCCACGCCGCTACCGCTGACCCGCATCAACCTGGTCGGACCCGACACGCTGACCGGCGCCGATGCCGCCGCCGTCTGGAGCGACGTGCTCGGCCGGCCGATCGTCTATCCCGGCGACGACACCGCGGGCTTCGAGCGAAACCTGCGCCAGTTCATGCCGAGCTGGATGGCGCTCGACATGCGCCTGATGGGCGAGCGCTTCCTGACCGACGGCATGATCCCCGATGCCGGCGACGTCGAGCGCCTGACCGCGCTGCTCGGCCGGCCGCTGCGCTCGTACCGCGACTACGTAGGCCAGATCGCCGGCTGATCGCCCGGCAGGGCACTAACCCTCGACGGGTCATCCTCTACCTTGCGGAAATGCCCGGGCCAATGATGAGGTCGTGCCAAGCAGAGCCAGTTGTCGCCGTCGCTAAGGCCGCGAGAACGATCATCGGTCCCGTGATCGCCCCGGCCAGAGAGTTGCTTCCGCCCTCCATCCGACGTGCGCCGGCTGATCGTCGCAGCCGACAACGACGATGCGGGTGCAGGCGCCGCCGCCCGGCAGCTTGCAGAGGAGGAGCAGGCGACGTGCGTGGTCGCGATCCCCGCCGCGCCGGAGGGACAGGATTGGAACGACCTGCTCCGGGAGGTCGCAGGTGACCGATCACCTTATCCCCGAGCTGCCGCCCGGCAGCATCGTGGTCTGCGACAACCTGCCCGCTCACAAGGTTTCTGGCGTACGCCAGTGCCTGGAGGATGCCGGTATGGGCCTGCTCTATCTTCCGCCCTACAGCCCCGACTTCAACCCGATCGAGCAGGTCTTCGCCAAGCTCAAGGCGCTGCTACGACGCGCCGCGCCACGCTCGTTCGACGCCATCGTCGCAGCGCTCCAAACCATCCTCAAACGCTTCCGTCCCGCCGAATGCGCCAACTACATCCGACACTCAGGATATGTGCAAACGTGATCGAGTCTGACTCTAGCTTCAACGGCGGCGGAGCCCTTCGATGAGGTGGGTCATGACGCTCTGGGTCAACAGTTCAGGTTTCGCTCCCGCATGGGCTTTGTTGTCGATGATCAGCATCGAAAGACCATGGACGGCCGACCAGGCCGACAGGACGGCCATAGCGACCGACATCTCGTTGTCCGTCGACACAGCGAACAGACCTTCCTCCGCACCCCGCACCACGACGTCGCGCAGAACGGCTTTAGCGCCGGCACCCGAGGTTTCCGTCAGTTCGGGCCGCTCACCCTCCGGTTCGGCAAGCTCTGGGCCGAACATGAGCCGGTAGAGCGCGGGGTTGCTCGCCGCGAACGCTACATAGGCTCGCGCGATGGAGAGCATCGCTATGCCAGCATCACTGGCCCCTTCCATGGCGCTGCTCATTTCCAGCCGAAGAGTGTCGAAGCCGACGGCCGCAACAGCGTCCAGAAGGTCACGCTTTTCCGCGAAGTGATTGTAGGGCGCGTTGTGCGAAACGCCTGCGCGGCGCGCGACTTCCCTCAGGGAGAAATTCCAGTTCTGCTCCTCGGTGACGATCGCGACGCCCGCGTCGATGAGCGCCTGTCTGAGGTCGCCGTGATGATATTTGCGCGAGGGAGCGGATTTGCTGCGTGAGTTCATCCTGCTCCCCTAGCAAGACCCACCGATATTGACAATGCCCATATCTTGTTCCGCTTTCCGGCCCGAGCCGTAGAGTGCGACGCGCCAATCGACTTCACGGACGCTCGCCCAGCGCGAAGAGAAGTCCTCAAGGAACACGTCACACAAGCTGAAAGGTGGCGGAATCGCTCTGGAGATGCTGCGCATCGCGGTGGAGTGTGCCTCAATTCACTCGGTGGCTGCCGCACAC
This sequence comes from Allobosea sp. GW821-FHT12C12, assembly GCF_058807355.1. NCBI lineage: Bacteria > Pseudomonadati > Pseudomonadota > Alphaproteobacteria > Hyphomicrobiales > Alloboseaceae > Allobosea > Allobosea sp. GW821-FHT12C12. Next base: position 42,233 of record NZ_JBXAQP010000010.1, on the reverse strand, counting down.
GCCGCGGGTGATGTGGCGCGGCGCATTCCCTAAGAAGGGCGGGTTCGGGGAAGCCGATGACACCTATCAAAATTTTCTATGTTGACAGTGACAATTTCCTTCATCATATTGACACCGTCAACTTCGCTCGGAGACGATCTGCCGCTGAGCAATGAGACGCACCACTGTTGGAGGCTATCATGAACGCTCAACCGACCATTCCCGTCGATGTTTCGTTATCCGACGTGCTCGACAGGCAGCGCGCCGCATTCCTCGCAGCGGGCGCGCCAGCGATCGACCAGCGACTCGCCAGCCTGGCGAGGCTGAAGAAGGCGATCCTGGCGCGTCGCTCCGAATACGAAGAAGCGATCAACGCCGATTTCGGCAACCGCTCGCGCTTCGAGACCGCGGTCATGGAAATCATGCCCGTGATCCAGGGCATCGACTATCTCCGGAAACACCTGCGTCGCTGGGCGCGATCGAAGTCGCGCCACGTCGCCATGCAGTTCCGCCCGGCTCGCGCCAAGGTCGTGATGCAGCCGCTCGGCGTGGTCGGTATCGTGTCGCCGTGGAACTATCCGTTGGCTCTATGCCTCACGCCGCTCGCCACCGCGCTCGCCGCCGGCAACCGCGTGATGATCAAGCCATCGGAGTATACGCCGCGGACGTCGGCGCTGATGGCTGGGATGCTGGCCGAGGTCTTCTCCGAAGACGAAGTCGCGGTCGTCGCTGGCGGGCCGGATATCGGCGCTGCCTTCTCGGCGCTGCCGTTCGACCACCTGTTCTTCACCGGCAGCACCAGCGTCGGCAAGGCGATCATGCGGGCGGCAAGCGAGAATCTGGTGCCGGTGACGCTCGAACTGGGCGGAAAGTCGCCGGTCGTCGTCGGCGACGACTATTCGATCCCGCGTGTCGCCAAGGCACTGGTCTACGGCAAGCTTAGCAATGCCGGCCAGACATGCGTCGCCCCTGACTATGTTTTCGTTCCCGAGCACAAGGTCGACGCCTTCGCCGCGGCCTACGAAGCGGAAACCCGCAAAGCCTACCCGCAGGGACCGGCCGACAAGGGCTATGCCTCGCTGATCAGCCAACGCCATCACGACCGCCTTGTCGGCCTCATCGAAGATGCGCGCATGAAGGGCGCCAGGATCGTCCAGATCGGCTCCAAGCCGGAGGTCGGCCGGGCGAACACGCTAGCGCCCACGATCGTCGTCGGTGCAACGCCCGACATGAGGATCATGCAGGAAGAAATCTTCGGTCCGGTCCTGCCGGTCGTCGCGTATCGAGATATCGACGCAGCGATCGCGCGTATTAACGAGGGCGACCGGCCCTTGGCGCTGTACGTTTTCAGCGATCGGCCGGCCGTCGTCGACCGAGTGCTTTCCGGCACGACCAGCGGCAGCGCAGTCGTCAACGACACCTTGCTGCAATTCGTTCAGGACGACATGCCGTTCGGCGGCGTCGGAGCGAGCGGCATGGGCGCCTATCATGGCGAAGAAGGCTTCAAGACCTTCAGCCACGCCAAGAGCGTGTTCATCCAGTCACGGCTCAGCATGGCGGGAATGATGCGCGCTCCGTTTGGCGCTCTCGCTGATCGCGTGCTGAATTTCATGATCCGCTGACGACCTAGCCCGGCATTCGTCGCAGCGCCGGCTCAATTCCCTACACAAATAGGAGCCAATTCAATGTACCACGCAATCGTTCGCCGCAATGTGCGCAAGCTGTTCGACGCCTTGGGGCGCAGCGATGTCGACTATGCGGTAGCCGGCATGGCAAGCCGCTTCGAGCATATCTTCCCCGGAGACCATACGCTCGGTGGAACGCGACATACGCCAGCCGCCATCCGCCTCTGGATAGAACGGTTGCTGCGCGTTCTTCCCGGGCTGAATTTTCACATCAAGCATCTGGCCATCAGCGGGCAGCCCTGGAACACGACCGTTGTCGTGGAATGGAGGGACTTCGCCACGCTCGCGAATGGCGAGGCCTATGTGAATGACGGAGCGCACGTCATTCAGCTCCGGTGGGGAAAAGTGGTCGTCCTCCATGCCTACCTCGACACGCAGGTCATGATCGACGCCATGAACATCATGCAGGCGGCAGGGTGCGCGGAAGCTGGAGCGCCGAAGATCGAGGACTGACGCTCGATGCTAGCGCGAACCGCGAACTCTGTTCTTGTGGCCGCTCGGACACAGCGCATGGACCGATCCGACCCCAGCTATCGGGGTACCGTAGGATCCACATCATGCTGGACCGCCAGGGCATCGTGATGAACCAGAAGAAGCTGAGACGGCTCTATCGCGAGGAGAAGTTGCAGGTGCGCCGGCGCGGCGGCCGCAAACGGGCACTGGGCACGCGCAGGCCCATGCTCGTGCCTGAGCGGGCCAACGCGCGCTGGAGCCTCGATTTTCTCTCCGACACGATCTCGGACGGTCGCCGCTTCAGGGTGCTCGCCATCGTCGACGACTATACGCGCGAGTGCCTGGCGCTCGTCCCCGACACTTCGCTTTCAGGCCTGCGCGTGGCCCGCGAACTGGATGGCGTCATTCGGCTGCGCGGCCGGCCGGAAACCATTGTCTCCGACAACAGCACCGAGTTCACCTCGATGGCGATCCTGCGCTGGTGCCAGGAGACCGGCGTCGCATGCCACTACATCGCCCCCGGCAAGCCGACGCAGAACGCCTTCGTCGAAAGCTTCAACGGACGCTTCCGGGACGAGTGCCTCAACGACACGTTGTTCTCGACGATCGCCGAGGCTCGCAGCGCCATCACCTCATGGAAGGAGGACTATAACCGACACCGACCCCACTCGGCCCTCGGCAACATCACGCCCGCCGAGTTCGCCCTCAAATCCGCACTGGAAAAACAGGCCGCCTGAGGCCAGAAATGAAAACCAGGACGCTCCCTCAGACCGGAAGAGAAAAGGGTCTCAGGTCCGGGTCTCAGGTCACATCGAGCGCGCCGGCTTCGCCTGCAGTCGGCGGCGCTCGCGGACCCTCCATGGTCTCGGGCTGCATCGGCCCTCGCGCCACGGACACCGCCCTTCCACCCGCCCGCGCGACGCCTCGCGAGAGCCCCTGGCCGGGTGGACGGGGAGGTTATGGCATGGGTTTCGGAGGGTGGGTATTCGCGGGGCGGCTTTGCCCGTGGGGATCGGCGCGTTTCCCCTTCTCCCCCCGGGGGAGAAGGGTAGCGCCACGCCCTGGACGCTCAGCCCCGTCTCACCAGCAGCACGGCAGCCAGAATGGCGACGCCGCCGAACGCCTGGGCCGGAGACGGCTGTTCGCCGAAGATCGCCCAGGCGGCAAGCACGCTGACCAGAGCCGGCCAGACCATCACCAGCGAGGCGGCGCTCGCGCCGTAAGAGCCGAGCGAGAGCGTGATCAGGCCCTGGCCGAGCGCATGCGAGACGACGCCGAGCGCGATCACCGCGAGCCAGCCCTGCAGGCTCCGCGGGACGATCGTCTCGGCCAGCGCCAGCGCGGCGGCGAGGCAGAACACGGCGCAGAGCGCGCTCGAGATCATGCTGATCCGGCCGGCGTCCGCGCTGGCGCGGGCGCGGCGGATGGCGAGGATGTAGACCGCGTAGGAGACCGCCGCCATCACCGCGAGCATGTCGCCGAAGGCGCCGCCCGGCAGGGCGGCGGATGAGGGCGCGCCCGCGAGCTTGGGCGCGACCAGCATCAGCGCGCCGCCCAGCGCCAGCGCCAGCGCACCGAGCACGCGCCGGCTCGGGCGCTCGCCGAGGACGAGCCAGCCGCCGAGCACGACCGCGACCGGCGAGAGATTGCCGAGCAGCGAGGCGTTGGCGATGGTCGTATGGCCGAGCGAGGCGTTGTAGAGCACGACGTCGATGGCGAAGGCGAGGCCGGCGAGCGCGATCGGCCAGGGCGCATTCGTCCGCACCGCGCCCGTGACGGGCCGACGCCGCTCGGCCGCCATCCACGCCGCCAGCAGCGGCAGCGCGAAGGCCATGCGCCAGAAGCCGGCCGCCGCCGGCCCGACATCGGCGAAGCGCACGAACACGCCGGAAAAGCCGATGCAGGTCGCGCCCGCGAGCAGCGCGAGGAACATGGCGAGCGCGGGCGCGGCAGGGCGGGGCATGGCGAGATCGGCGGTGGTCATGGCGGCCTTTCCGGGCATTGCACCCTCCGCCCTCATCCCGAGTAACCGCGAAGCGGCGTCTCGAAGGGTGATCCGGCACGCACTGAAACATCCTTCGAGACGCGGGCCGACGTCCGCTCCTCACGATGAGGACGGAGGCTCATCGACATTTCCTACGCCGCTACCATCCATCGGAAAAACGGATTATATCGATTCGACCATTCTGAAATCCGATGGATCGGCCATGCTCCATTTCGATCTCGCCGCGCTCGACATGCTGGTCGCGGTCGCCGAGACGGGCGGCTTCACGGCCGCCGGCGCCAGGCTCGGGCGCACGCAGTCGGCGATCTCGGCGCGCATCCAGGATCTGGAGAGCACGCTCGGGCACAGGCTGCTGGAGCGCTCGCGCCGGGGCGTGACGCCGACGGACGCCGGCGAGCGCCTGATCGCGCATGCGCGCAGGCTGCTGGCGATCGAGCGCGAGGCGCTGTCCGATCTCGCCGGCGACAGCGCCACGGGCCGGTTGCGCATCGGCATCCCGGACGATTACGTCGACGCCTATCTGAGGCCGCTCATCGCGCGCTTCGCCGCCGAGCACCCCAAGGTCGAGCTGGAGCTGCATTGCGACCTGTCGAAGCGGATCGAGCCCGGCATCGCGGCCGGCGCCTACGATCTCGCCCTGGTGACGCAGGACCCAGGCCGCCCGGTCGGCGAGATGCTGCGGCGCGAGCCGGTGGTCTGGGTGGCCGGTCGCGGCCACCGGCCTGAACTGCAGGAAACGCTGCCGCTGGGGCTGTTCTCGGACGGGTGCCGCTGCCGCCCGCGCATCCTCGCCGCGCTGAACGGGGCCGGCAAGGCGCATCGCATCGTGTTCTCCTCCTCGCATATGGCCGGGGTGCTCTCGGCGGTGGAGGCCGGCCTCTGCGTCAGCGCGATCACCGAGAGCGCCGTGCCCGCGGGCCTGCGCCGGCTCGGGGCGGGCGACGGCCTGCCGCCCTTGTTCGAGCTGGCGGTCGGGCTGATCGTCGGCCCGCGGCCGGGTCTGGCCGCGCGTCGCTTCGCCGCCGCCCTGCGCGCCGAGATGGCCGGGCTGCGGCGCGCGGCCTGAACCGTCCCGCGACGCGCCGCGGCAAGGCGATGTCGCATTCGGGCTTGTCGCGTCCCGGCCGATCGCGCATGAGGGCGGCTCGACCGGGACGAGTGGAGACGGGACGCATGGCCGGGCAGGCGCAGATCATCGACGGCAAGGCCGCGGCCGCGAGCCTGCGGGCCGGGATCGCCGGCGAGGTCGCCGCGATCAAGGCGCGGAGCGGCCTCGTGCCCGGCCTCGACGTGGTGCTGGTCGGCGACGATCCGGCGAGCCGGGTCTATGTCGCCTCGAAAGAGAAGCTCGCGGCCGAGGCCGGGATGAACTCGGCCGCGCACCGCCTGCCGGCCGGGACGAGCGAAGCCGAATTGCTGGCCAAGCTCGCCGAGCTCAACGCCAACGACGCCGTCGACGGCATCCTGGTCCAGCTGCCGCTGCCGAAGCATATCGACGCCGGCCGCATCATCGACGCGATCGATCCCGCCAAGGATGTCGACGGGCTCCACCCGGTGAATGCCGGCCGGCTCGCCGGCGGCAAGGCGAGCGGCGGGAATCTGCTCGCGCCCTGCACGCCGCTCGGCTGCATGCTGCTGCTGCGCCAGACGCTGCCGACGCTCGCCGGGCTGGAGGCGGTGGTGATCGGCCGCTCGGAGCTCGTCGGCCGGCCGGTGGCGCAGCTCCTGCTGCAGGCCGACTGCACGGTGACGATCGCGCATTCGCGCACGCGCGACCTCGCCGGCGTGGTCCGGCGCGCCGACATCGTCGTGGCGGCGGTGGGCCGGCCGCATTTCGTCAGGGGCGACTGGATCAAGCCCGGCGCGACCGTGATCGACGTCGGCATCAACCGGCTGCCGGACGGCAAGCTCGTCGGCGACGTCGATTTCGCCGAGGCGGTGACGGTGGCGGGCGCGATCACGCCGGTTCCCGGCGGCGTCGGCCCGATGACGATCGCCTGCCTGCTGAGGAACACGCTGACGGCGTTTCGGGCGCGGCGAGAGTAGTGCAAAAGACCTGGACGGCTTCGCTTTCGATCTGATCCCGCAGCCTGGGATGCAGGCTGTTGCGTGTCGTCAGGTGATTTCGACGCCCAGCTCTTCCGTCAGATAGCTCTGCATGCCGACAAGATCGAGCAGCGAGAATTTCCGGCCGGGCTCGATATCGATGAAGATGTCGCTGTCGTCTCTCGCCTCGTTGCGAGCCGTCGAGCCGTAGACGAAAGCAGCCCGTGCGCCACGATCGCGCAGGGCTTTCGCACGGCAGGACAGTTCGGCGGCGGCTTCGTCGCGGGTCATATACCCGATTTACACCAAACCGGACCGCGCGCGAAGGACGCCGCCGCCCGCCTCACATATGGATCTGCCGCTTCTCGACCGCCATCGCCGCTTCCTTGACGGCTTCCGAGAGCGTCGGATGGGCGTGGCAGGTGCGGGCGAGGTCTTCCGACGAGCCGCCGAACTCCATCAGGACGGTGACCTCGGCGATCAGGTCGCCGGCATGGGGGCCGATGATGTGGCAGCCGAGCACGCGGTCGGTGGCGGCGTCGGCGAGGACTTTCACGAAGCCGTCGGCGTGCCGGATGGCGCGGGCCCGGGCATTGGCCGTGAAGGGAAACTTCCCGACCTTGTAGTCGACGCCCAAGGCCTTCAGCTCTTCCTCGGTCTTGCCGATCGCGGCGACTTCCGGCGCGGTATAGATGATGCCGGGGATGGCGTCGTAGTTCACATGGCCCGCCCTGCCCGCGAGGATCTCGGCGACCGCGGCGCCTTCGTCCGCGGCCTTGTGCGCCAGCATCGGGCCGCGCACCACGTCGCCGATGGCGTAGATGCCCGGCACGTTGGTCGCGAAATGATCGTCGATGACGACGCGGCCCTTCTCGGTCGCGACGCCGGCCTTGTCGAGCCCGAGCCCCTCGGTGTTCGGACGCCGGCCGATCGCGACCAGCACGATGTCGGCGCTCAGCGTCCTGGCCTCGCCGCCGGCCGCGGGCTCGACCGTGACGGCCGCGCCGCCCTTCTTGCCCGTCTCGACCTTCGTCACCTTCGAGGCGAGGTGGAACTCGAAGCCCTGCTTGCCCAGGATGCGCTGGAACTGCCTGGCGATCTCGTCGTCCATGCCGGGCAGGATGCGGTCGAGATATTCGACGACGGTGACCTTGGCGCCGAGGCGGCCCCAGACCGAACCGATCTCGAGCCCGATCACGCCGGCGCCGACGACCAGCAGTTGCTTGGGAACGGCCGTCAGCTCGAGCGCGCCGGTCGAGGTCACCACGGTCTTCTCGTCGACCGCGACGCCGGGCAGCGCGGTCGATTCCGAGCCCGTTGCGATGACGATCGACTTGGTCTCCAGCTCCTGCGTCCTGCCGTCCTCGGCCGTGACGACGACCTTGCCGGCCGCCGGTATCGAGGCCGTGCCGTGGAAGGGATCGATCTTGTTCTTCTTCAGGAGGAAGGCGACGCCGTTGACGTTGGCGTCGACCGTCTCCTGCTTGTGGACCATCATCTGCTTGAGATCGAGTTTGGGCTTGCCCACGGAAATGCCGAGGCTCGGGAAGGTGTGGCCGGCCTCCTCGAACATCTCGGAGGCGTGCAGCAATGCCTTGGACGGGATGCAGCCGACATTCAGGCAGGTGCCGCCATGGCTCTTGCGCTTCTCGACCACGGCGACCCTGAGGCCGAGCTGGGCTGCGCGGATGGCGCAGACATAGCCGCCGGGGCCGGTTCCGATGACGACGAGATCGTAGGACATGCAGAGCTCCATTTGCGCGCGTCCGGCGCGCGGTCAGGTCAGATTCAATAGCGCCTCACGCCCCGGGGCATGCTGCGAAACTCAGCGGGCCACCCTGCGCCGCAATGCGCCAGGGCCTCACTTTACGCCGGCCCTTAGAACGCGATCCGAGCGCACCAGCATGTCGAAGAGGTCCGGCCTCGTTTTCGGGATGTCGAGATCGCCTTTTTCCACGGCGAGCCCGGACAATGCGCAGTAGGCAACGGCATTGCCGACATTGCTGAAACTCATCCGGATCGCCGTCGCGGTCACACCGCGCAGCCGCTCCTGATCAAAGGCGACGCGGTGGTGGGCCAGAACACGGTCGGCGACATCGCCGTGATAGAAGTTGCGCCGCGCCCACGAATTCCAGACCTCGTCATAGGTCGCCCTGTCGCCCGTCTGCCGCCCGCAGTCCTCGAAGAACATCCGCTGGTACAGGAAGATTCCGCGCACTTCGGTGGCCTGCTCGGCGGTCATGACGGTCTCGGCCGCGGACAGGGGCCAGGTCGTCATCGTGGCTGCGATCACGGCAGCCATCCGCGCGATGGAAGGGCGCGCTTTGAGCATCCTGGCCTCCCTTGTCGGCGTCAGTCCCGGCTGTCTTCTCGTCAGAGATCCAGCACCAGCCGCGCCGGATCCTCCAGCGCCTCCTTGATGCGGACGAGGAAGGTCACGGCCTCCTTGCCGTCGATGATGCGGTGGTCGTAGCTGACCGCGAGATACATCATCGGGCGCACCACGATCTGGCCGCCGACGACCATCGGCCGCTCCTGGATCTTGTGCATGCCGAGGATCGCCGATTGCGGCGCGTTCAGGATCGGCGTCGACATCAGCGAGCCGTAGACGCCGCCATTCGAGATGGTGAAGGTGCCGCCCTGCATGTCCTCGATCTTGAGGGCGCCGTCGCGCGCCTTCTTGCCCAGTTCGCCGATCTTCTTCTCGACGCCGGCGATCGAAAGCTGGTCGGCGTCGCGCACCACCGGCACGACGAGCCCCTTGTCGGTGCCGACGGCGACCGCGACATGGTAGTAGTTCTTATAGACGATATCGGTTCCGTCGATCTCGGCGTTGACCGAGGGGATCTCCTTCAGCGCCTGCACGCAGGCCTTCACGAAGAAGCCCATGAAGCCGAGCTTCACGCCGTGCTTCTTCTCGAAGACGTCCTTGTACTGGTTGCGCAGCGCCATCACCGCCGACATGTCGACCTCGTTGAAGGTCGTCAGCATCGCGGCGGTCGCCTGCGCCTCCTTGAGGCGGCGCGCGATGGTCTGGCGCAGCTTCGTCATCTTGACGCGTTCTTCGCGCGAGGCGTCGTCCGGGGCCGAGGGGGCGCGGAGCTGAGCCGGCGCAGGCGCTGGAGCCGGAGCGGCCTGGCCGCCGGTCGCGATCGCGGCCAGCATGTCGCCCTTGGTGACGCGGCCATCCTTGCCCGAGGCGCTGACGGTCGAGGGATCGACGCCGCTCTCGGCGGCGAGCCGGCCGACGGCCGGGCCTGAATCGCCGGCCTTGGTCGCGGGCTTGATCTCGCTGTCGCCGGCGACCTCGCCGGACTTCTTCTCGGCTTCCTCGACCGTGTCCGCGCCGGCCTTGCCGGCGGCCTGGGCGATGGCGGCGTCGCCCTTCTTCTCGTCGGCCTTGGGCGCATCCGACTTCGGGGCATCGGTCTTGGGCGCAGCGGCCTTGGGCGCGGCGGCCTTGCCGTCGGACTTGCCTTCTCCCGCCGAGATCGTGCCGAGCAGGGCGCTGACGCCGACCGTCTCGCCTTCCCTGGCGACGATCTCGCCGAGCACGCCGGCGGCCGGCGCGTTGACCTCCAGCGTGACCTTGTCGGTCTCGAGCTCGACCAGAGGCTCGTCGGCCCTCACGGCGTCGCCGGGCTTCTTGAACCATTTGCCGATGGTCGCCTCGGAGACGGATTCGCCGAGGGTGGGAACGCGGATTTCGGTCGCCATGTCAGGCCTCTTCCTGGTGTCTTCTTGTCTTGAGCGTGACGGTCAGGCCGCGAAGGCCTCGTCGAGGAACGCATTGAGCTGGGCGAGGTGCTTCGACATCAGGCCGGTCGCGGTCGCGGCCGAGGCCGGGCGGCCGACATAGCGCGGCCGCTTCGACTTCGAGCCGGCATGGCCCAGCACCCATTCGAGATAGGGCTCGACGAAGGTCCAGGCGCCCATGTTCTTGGGCTCCTCCTGGCACCAGACGACGTCGGCGCCCTTGAAGCGCGAGAGCTCCTGCGCCAGCGACTTCAGCGGGAAGGGATAGAGCTGCTCGACGCGCATCAGGTAGACATCGTCCAGCCCGCGCTTCTCGCGCTCCTCCAGCAGGTCGAAATAGACCTTTCCCGAGCACAGCACGACGCGGCGGATCTTGGAATCCTTGACCAGCCTGGTGGTCGAGTTGCCGCGCTCGGCGTCGTCGTGCAGGACGCGGTGGAAGCTCGAACCCTCGGCCAGCTCCTCCAGCGTCGAGACGCAGCGCTTGTGGCGCAGCAGCGACTTCGGCGTCATCAGGATCAGCGGCTTGCGGAAGTCGCGCTTGAGCTGCCGGCGCAGGATGTGGAAATAGCTCGCCGGCGTCGAGCAGTTGGCGACCTGCATGTTGTCCTCGGCGCACATCTGCAGGAAGCGCTCGAGCCGGGCCGAGGAGTGCTCGGGACCCTGGCCCTCATAGCCGTGCGGCAGCAGGCAGACGAGCCCCGACATGCGCAGCCATTTGCGCTCGCCCGACGAGATGAACTGGTCGAACAGCACCTGCGCGCCGTTGGCGAAGTCGCCGAACTGGGCCTCCCAGCAGGTCAGCGCGTTCGGCTCCGAGAGGGTGTAGCCGTATTCGAAGCCGAGCACGGCCTCTTCCGAGAGCATCGAGTTGATGACCTCGTAGCGCGACTGGCCCTCGCGGATATGGTTCAGCGAGGTGTGGCGGGCCTCGGTCTCCTGATCGATCAGCACAGAATGGCGCTGCGAGAAGGTGCCGCGCTCGCAATCCTGGCCGGAGAGCCGGACCGGGTGGCCGTCGAGCAGCAGCGAGCCGAAGGCGAGCGATTCGGCGGTCGCCCAGTCGATGCCCTGCCCGGCCTCGACCGCCTTGCGGCGGTTGTCGAGGAAGCGCTGGATCGTCTTGTGGACGTTGAAGCCGGCGGGAACCGCGGTGATCTTCTCGGTGATCTCCGTCAGCACCCCGGCCGGCACGCCGGTCGCGCCGCGGCGCGGATCGTCCTCGTCGGCGCGGATCGCCTTCATCCCGGCCCAGCGGCCGTCGAGCCAGTCGGCCTTGTTCGGCCGGAAGGCCTGGCCGGCCTCGAACTCGACCTCGAGTCTCGCCTTCCACGCGGCCTTCATCTCGTCGATCTCGCCAGGCTGGATCACGCCCTCGGCCTCGAGCTTGGCGGAGTAGAGCTCCAGCGTCGACTTGTGCGAGCGGATCTTGCGGTACATCAGCGGCTGGGTGAAGCCCGGCTCGTCGCCCTCGTTATGGCCGAAGCGGCGATAGCAGAACATGTCGACCACGACCGGCTTGTGGAACTTCTGCCGGAACTCGATCGCGATCTTGGCCGCGAACACCACGGCCTCGGGATCGTCGCCGTTCACATGGAAGACCGGGGCCTCGACCATCTTCGCCACGTCGGACGGATAGGGCGAGGAGCGCGAATAGCGCGGATAGGTGGTGAAGCCGATCTGGTTGTTGATGATGAAATGCACGGAGCCGCCGGTGCGGTGGCCCTTCAGCCCCGACAGGCCGAGGCACTCGGCGACCACGCCCTGTCCGGCGAAGGCGGCGTCGCCATGCAGCAGGAGCGGCAGCACCTTGGAGCGCTCGACGATGTCGCCGAACTGGTCCTGCTTGGCGCGGACCTTTCCGAGCACCACGGGATCGACGATCTCGAGATGGGAGGGGTTGGCGGTCAGCGAGACGTGGACGTTGTTGCCGTCGAACTCGCGGTCGGTCGCCGCGCCGAGATGGTACTTGACGTCGCCCGAGCCTTCGACGTCGTCGGGATGGAACGAGCCGCCCTTGAACTCGTGGAAGAGCGCGCGATGCGGCTTGCCGAGCACCTGCGTCAGCACGTTGAGGCGGCCGCGATGGGCCATCCCGAAGACGATGTCGCGCACGCCGAGCGCGCCGCCGCGCTTGATGATCTGCTCCAGCGCCGGGATCAGCGATTCGCCGCCATCGAGGCCGAAGCGCTTGGTGCCGGTGTATTTCAGGTCGATGAACTTCTCGAAGCCCTCGGCCTCGACGAGCTTGTTCAGGATCGCCTTCTTGCCCTCGCGGGTGAAGGCGATCTCCTTGTCCGGTCCCTCGATCCGCTCCTGCAGCCATGCCTTCTGCTCCGGATCGGAGATGTGCATGAACTCGATGCCGATGGTGTTGCAATAGGTCCGCTGCAGGATCGCGACCATCTCGCGGATCGTGGCGAACTCCATGCCGAGCACGTTGTCGATGAAGATCTTGCGGTCGAGATCGGCCTCGCCGAAGCCGAAGGCGGCCGGCGACAGCTCCTCGGAATTGTCGACCGTCTCGATGCCGAGCGGATCGAGCCTGGCGTGGAGATGGCCGCGCATCCGGTAGGCGCGGATCAGCATGATGGCGCGCACGGAGTCGCGCGTCGCCTGCTGCACGTCGGACGGGCTGATCGCGGAGCCCGTGGACTTCGCCCTGGCGCCGAGCTTGTCGGAGACGGCCTTCTCGACGACGCTCCAGTTGCCGTCGAGCGCGGAGACCAGTTCGCCGTTGGCGTGGACGGGCCAGTTCGGCCTGGTCCAGGACGCGCCCTTGGCGTTCTGGACGATCGACGCGCCGTCGTCCTTCAGCCCGGCGAAGAAGCCCTGCCACTGCTCGTCGACCGATTTCGGATCGGCCTGGTAGCGGGCGTGGAGATCCTCGATATAGGCCGCGTTGCCGCCATAGAGGAAACCCGTCCGGGCGAGAGCCTCGTTGATGTCCTGGCGAGCCATGGTCGTCCTGCCTTTTCCCTGCGTGCGGCGTCGGAAACGCTCAGCCCTTCAACACGTCCACCAAGGTCTTTCCAAGGCGCGCCGGCGAGGGCGAGACCCGGATGCCGGCCGCCTCCATCGCCGCGATCTTGTCTTCCGCGCCGCCCTTGCCGCCGGAGATGATCGCGCCCGCATGGCCCATGCGGCGGCCGGGAGGGGCGGTGCGGCCGGCGATGAAGCCGACCATCGGCTTCTTGCGGCCGCGCCTGGCCTCGTCCCTGATGAACTGCGCGGCGTCCTCCTCGGCCGAGCCGCCGATCTCGCCGATCATCACGATCGACTCGGTCTTCGGATCGGCCAGGAACATCTCCAGCATGTCGATGAACTCGGTGCCCTTGACCGGGTCGCCGCCGATGCCGACCGCCGTGGTCTGGCCGAGACCCTCGCGCGTGGTCTGGAACACCGCCTCATAGGTCAGCGTGCCCGAGCGCGAGACGATGCCGACGGAGCCCGGCTTGAAGATGTTGGCCGGCATGATGCCGATCTTGCTCTCGCCGGCCGTGACGACGCCGGGGCAGTTCGGCCCGATCAGGCGCGACTTCGAGCCGGAGAGCGAGCGCTTGACGCGGACCATGTCGAGCACCGGGATGCCTTCGGTGATGCAGATGATCAGCGGGATCTCGGCGTCGATCGCCTCGCAGATCGCATCGGCCGCGCCCGGCGGCGGAACGTAGACGACCGAGGCGTCGGCGCCGGTCTTCTCCCTCGCCTCGGCGACGGTGTCGAACACCGGCAGGCCGAGATGGAGTGAGCCGCCCTTGCCCGGCGAGGTGCCGCCGACCATGACCGTGCCATAGGCGATCGCCTGCTCGGAATGGAAGGTGCCGTTCTTGCCGGTGAAACCCTGGCAGATGACCCTGGTGTTCTTGTCGATCAGGATGGACATGCAATGATCTCTGTTGGCGCGGAGATTGGCTCAGGCGCGGTACAAATGCTTGCGTCGGAACGGGCCGTATCTCGGGCCGTGCTCCGCCTCGATCTCTGCTTCAAGAAATTCCTTCGCGGGATCAGCAATGTCGCGATTTGGATATCGCGCCATCTTTTCGAGTTCGGCAGCCCGCTCTGGCGAAAGATCGAGCACAAGCCTCACCTGAGCGGCTTTGTCGGCATTGCCTTGATCAGTCATGCTCACGCGGCCTTTTTCACCGCCGCGACGATCTTCTGCGCCGCGTCGTCGAGATCGTCCGCCGGGATCACGTTGAGCCCCGAGGACGAGATGATATCCTTGCCTTCCTGGACGTTGGTGCCCTCGAGGCGCACCACCAGCGGCACCTCGAGGCCGACCGTCTTCACCGCCGCGATGACGCCGCGCGCGATCACGTCGCACTTCATGATGCCGCCGAAGATGTTGACCAGGATGCCCTTCACCTTCGGGTCGGCGGTGATGATCTTGAAGGCCGCCGTGACCTTCTCCTCGGAAGCGCCGCCGCCGACATCGAGGAAGTTCGCCGGGCTCTCGCCATAGAGCTGGATGATGTCGAGCGTCGCCATGGCGAGGCCGGCGCCGTTGACCATGCAGCCGATCGTGCCGTCGAGCGCGATGTAGGCGAGGTCGTGCTTGGAGGCCTCGATCTCCTTGGCGTCCTCCTCGGTCTCGTCGCGCAGCGCCATCAGCTCGGGGTGGCGGTAGAGCGCGTTGGAATCGAACGAGACCTTGGCGTCGAGGCATTTGAGCTGCCCCTGCGTCGTCACGATCAGCGGGTTGATCTCCAGCATCGCCATGTCCTTGGCGACGAAGGCGGCGAAGATCTGGGCGAGCACCGTGCCGGCCTGCTTGGCCTGGTCGCCGGTCAGGCCGAGCGTGCGGGCGACCGTGCGGCCGTGATGGGGCATGATGCCGGTGGCGGGATCGACCGAGAAGGTGACGATCTTCTCCGGCGTGTCATGGGCCACCTTCTCGATGTCCATGCCGCCCTCGGTCGAGACGACGAAGGCGATGCGCGAGGTCTCGCGGTCGACCAGCGCCGAGAGGTAGAACTCCTTGGCGATGTCGGAGCCGTCCTCGACATAGAGCCGGTTGACCTGCTTGCCTGCCGGGCCGGTCTGGGCCGTCACCAGCGTGTTGCCGAGCATCTCCCTGGCGTGGGCCTCGACCTCCTCGATCGACCTGGCGAGGCGCACGCCGCCCTTGGCCTCGGCGGGCAGTTCCTCGAACTTACCCTTGCCGCGGCCGCCGGCGTGGATCTGGCTCTTCACCACATAAAGCGGGCCGGGCAGCTTGCGGGCGCCCTCGACCGCCTCCGCGACCGTCAGCGCCGGGAAGCCGGCCGAGACCGGCGCGCCGAACTCCTTGAGGACCGCCTTGCCTTGATATTCGTGGATGTTCATCGGGGTGGGTTCCTCGGGAAAAAGCGGGCAGTCGGCAATGGGCAGTCGGCAGCAGGGATGTGGACGGCGCGCCTCACGACTGCCGACCGCCCTTATGTCACGCCAATGACGGATCGACGGTCTTGCAGGCGTCGATCAGGGCCTGGACCGAGGCCACCGACTTGGCGAGCATCGCCTTCTCGTCGCCGTCGAGGCCGATCTCGACGATCTTCTCGACGCCGCCCTGGCCGATCACGACCGGCACGCCGACGAACATGTCCTTGACGCCGTATTGCCCGGTCAGCGCCGCGGCGCAGGGCAGGACGCGCTTCTGGTCCTTGAGATAGCTTTCGGCCATCGCGATGGCGGAGGCCGCCGGGGCATAGAAGGCCGAGCCGGTCTTGAGCAGGTTGACGATCTCGCCGCCGCCCTTGCGGGTGCGCTCGACGATGGCGTCGAGCTTGCCTTGAGTGGTCCAGCCCATGGCGACGAGGTCGGGCAGCGGGATGCCGGCGACGCCGGAATAGCGCACCAGCGGCACCATGTCGTCGCCATGGCCGCCGAGCACGAAGGCCGAGACGTCCTTGACCGAGACCTTGAACTCGTCGGCGAGGAAATGGCGGAAGCGGGCCGAATCCAGCACGCCGGCCATGCCGCAGATCATGTTGGGCTCGAGGCCGGAGAACTTCCGCAGGGCCCAGACCATGGCGTCGAGCGGGTTGGTGATGCAGATCACGAAGGCGCCCGGCGCATGCGCCTTGATGCCCTCGCCGACCGCCTTCATCACCTTGAGGTTGATGCCGATCAGGTCGTCGCGGCTCATGCCGGGCTTGCGCGGCACGCCGGCGGTGACGATGACCACGTCGGCCCCGGCGATGTCGGCATAGGACTGCGTGCCGGTATAGGCGGCGTCGAAGCCGTCCACCGGGGCGGATTCGGCGATGTCGAGGCCCTTGCCCTGCGGGATGCCCTCGGCGATGTCGAACAGGACGACGTCGCCCAGTTCCTTCAGGCCGGCGAGGTGAGCGAGCGTGCCGCCGATCTGGCCGGCGCCGATGAGGGCGATCTTCTTGCGGGCCATTGCCTAGTCCTTGTGCTTAGCGCTGTCCTTGGCGCTGCGAGAGGCCGGCGAACCGGCGAAACCGTGCGTGTCTTTGGCCCAAACCGGGGTTTTGCCGCAACCCTTTGGCGACAGGGGGCAATTTAGGCGGTCGATCCGCGAAGTCAAAAGCCGTCGCGCGGCGAGCAACATGATATCAATGGGTTAGGCCGGTCGAACCCCATGGATAACGGCGGATTGCGGCGAAAACACCCTATTACGATCTACAGATTGTGTAACTTGTCACCAAAATTTCAGACGATGCCCGTTTCCAGAACCCGCAGGGCGACGCGGATCAGCGTCGCCAGGCGGGCATCGACGGAGGCCTGCGGCACGTCGGCCTCCAGCGCCAGGGCGGCGGGATGGATGAAGCGGTGGGTCGCGTCGATGACGAAGGCGATCGCCCGGTCGCGGTCGCGCGGCTCGAAGGCGCCGGACGCGATGCCCTCGTCGATGACGCGCTCGAACAGCGCCCGGACGCGCGCCCGGTTGCGCCGGCTGATGGCGTGGCGCTTCGCCACCGCCTGCGACAACGCGGCGAAAAGATGCGGATCCTCGCTCAGCAGGTCGCGATTGCCCCTGGCCAGAGCCAGGATCAGCCGCTCCAGCTTGTCGCTGGCGGGGTCCGGCCCATCGGCGATGTCGGCGAGGCGGCGCTCGGTCGCCTTGAGCCAGACATCGACCACGGCGTCGACCAGCGCCGCGCGCGAGGGGAAGTAGCGGTAGACATTGGCATGCGTCATGCCGGCCTCTTGCGCGACCGCGACGACGGTGAAGCGCTTCAGGCCGAACTGGCGCAGATGCTCGCTGGCGACCGAGAGGATGCGGGTCTCGCTCGGTTCGCGCTGCGCCATGGCTCAGGTCTCGACCAGTCCGCTCGTGTCGCCGCTGGCGGCCGAGTCGGCGCGGCCATGCGGGAGCGCGAGATAGTCCTCGGAGCGCATCTCGATCAGCCGCGAGACGGTGCGGTCGAACTCGAAGCCCTCGCGGCCGTCGCCGTCCCGGTAGAGCCCATGCGGCTCGGCCGCCGCCGAGGCGACGAGCTTGACGTGGTGCTCGTGGAGCGCGTCGATCAGGATGATGAAGCGCTTGACCTCGTTGCGGCGGTCGCGGACCAGCGCCGGAATGTCGTCGAGCACCAGCGTATGGAAGCGCTGCGCCAGCGCGATGTAGTCGGACGCGCCATAGGCCTGGCTGCACAGATCCGCGAAGGAGGCGCGCGCCACGCCGGCCGCGGCCTGCGGCACGACGAAGTCGTGGCCCTTGACGTCGAGCACCAGGCGCTGGCCCCGCGCCGCGCCCGACAGGCGCCTGAAGGCGGCGTCGAGCGCCGTGGTCGCGGCCCCGTCGGCCGGGACGTGATAGACCGGCGCGCCGCCGAGCTTCTCCAGCCGGAAATCGGTGCGGGCGTCGAGCCGCACCACCTCGACCCTCTCGGTCAGCAGCGCGACGAAGGGCAGGAAGAGCGCGCGGTTGAGCCCGCCCTCATAGAGCCGCGACGGCTCGACATTCGAGGTCGCGACCACGACGACGCCGGCCGCGAAAAGCGCCGTGAACAGACGCCCCAGGATCATCGCGTCGGCGATGTCGGTGACGGTGAACTCGTCGAAGCAGAGCAGGCTCGCCTCGTCGGCGAGCCCCGCCGCGACGGGCGCGATCGGGTCGGGCTCCCTGACCTCGCCGGTTTTGAGACGCTGGCGATAGGCGTGGATGCGGCCATGCACATCGGCCAGGAACTCGTGGAAATGCACGCGCCTGCGCTTCTCGACCGGGCAGGCGTCGTAGAACAGGTCCATCAGCATGGTCTTGCCGCGGCCGACCGAGCCCCAGATGTAGAGCCCTTTCGGCGGCTCGCCGGTGCTTTTGCCCCGGCCGAGCAGCCAGCCGAGCGCGCTGCTCTTGCGGCCGATCCGGCGCGCGGCCAGCGCCTCCTCCAATGCGGCGAGCCGTCTGACCACCGCGACCTGCGCCGGGTCGCGCTCGATGGCGCCCGTCGCGACGAGCGCGGCATAACGGTCGGTGATCGAGGCGGACATGAAGGGAGGCTGCCGGCGGGTGGTGGGTTTGGTTACGTGAGCGCTGCCTGAGCCGCAAGCCCGGTGCCGTACGGTCCCATGAAAGCGTGGCGCGTTCCCTTCCCCCCTCTTGCGGCGGTGAAGGGTCAGGGATGGGGGGCCGAACGACCGGGCGAGCAAGCCTTAACTAAAGCTGCACCCGGTCGGACTGCCCCCCACCCTCCCCATCGCAAGCGGGGGGAAGGGGGCTGATAGCGCTGTGCCTTTGGCGAGCGCGAGGAAAGCGGCAGGTCTCTTGACCGAAAACCCCTCAGCCCTCGTCGGCGAGCGGGTGGAGGTCGCGCACCATGCTCTTCAGCCGCTCGTCGAGGACATGGGTGTAGATCTGGGTCGTCGCGATGTCGGCATGGCCGAGCAGTTCCTGCACGACGCGCAGATCGGCGCCGTTCTGCAGGAGGTGGCTGGCGAAGGCGTGGCGCAGCACATGTGGGCTCATCGCGGCGGCCGGCAGCCCGGCCGCGCCCGCGAGGGTCTTGAGGTCGCGGGCGAAGGCCTGGCGGGTCAGATGGCCGCTCTCGGCGTCGGAGGGGAAGAGCCAGCGCCCCTCGGCCTGGCCGGCCTCCTTCAGCGCGTCGAGCCAGGCCCGCGCCGCCGCGCGGGCGGGTTCGTTCAGCGGGACGAGCCGGTCCTTGCCGCCCTTGCCGCGCACGATCAGGAAGCGCTCGCGCGTGGTCGCGGCCGAGCGCGGCAGCGCGATCAGCTCGGAAACGCGCAGGCCCGTGGCATAGAGCATCTCGATCAGGCAGAGCATCCGCAGCGCGCGGAGCCGGCCGGCCGGCGTCGACCCTTCGGCCTCGCAGGCCTGGCGGGCGGTGTCGAGCAGGCGCCCGACCGCCGCGACCGACACCACCTTCGGCAGCGGCCGGCCCTGACGCGGGCCTTGCAGGGCGGCGGCGGGGTCGGCGCCCGACAGTCCTTCGGTATAGAGGAAGCGGTGGAACTGGCGCACGGCCGAGAGCCTGCGCGCGGCGGAGGACGCCTTGAGCCCGCGCGCGGCGATGTCGGCGAGCCAGCCGCGGATGTCGTCGGAGGTCGCGTCCGCCAAGCCGCGCGCGCCGAGGAAGACGATGTAGTCGGAGACGTCGCGCTCATAGGCGTCGAGCGTGTTGCGGGCCGCGCCGCGCTCGGCCGCGAGCATGTCGAGAAAGGCCTTGAGCCGCTGTTGCGACAGCCGGCTCATTTCGGCTGGAGCTTCGCCGGCGGCACGGTCTCGACGATCTCGCGCGGCTCCGGCTGGACGAAGGCGACGAGCGCGACCATGCCGCCGAAGACGAGCCCGCCCAATATGGCGAGGATGGCGACGAATCTGAACAGCGTCGGCACGCCGGGCGACCTTTGCGGATACGTTCCGATTCGGGCCGGAACGCTTCGGTTATTCCCGATCGGCCCTCCCGGACGCAAGGGCAGCCGGGCCACGATGGACGGCAAACGCTTGAACAGTTTCAAGGCGCGGCGCTCTCAGCCCCCTCCCCCCCGCTCGCGGCGGGGAGGGTTGGGGGGGCGGCTCGGCCGGGTGCAACGCCGATATGCTTGGCTCGCCCAGTCGTTCGGCCCCCCATCCCTGGCCCTTCCCCACCGCAAGCGGGGGGAAGGGGACAGGGCGGCGCTTCAGGCCATTGCATGGAAAGCCGGGGCATGACGCCGCGCGATTTGTCATGCTAAAGCGGCTGCCGAGGATACGCCGAAGTGACGATTTTGGACACCGCCGAGCCGATCGACCGCGACGCCCTGCGCCATGCGCTGGGTTCGCGCGCGATCGTGCTCGTCGGAATGATGGGCTCGGGCAAGAGCTCGGTCGGCCGCAGGCTGGGGCTGAGGCTCGGCCTGCCCTTCGTCGACGCCGACGTCGAGATCGAGACGGCGGCGAACATGACGATCCCCGAGATCTTCGCGCAGCGCGGCGAGAGCGAGTTCCGCGAGGGCGAGCGCCGCGTCATCGGCCGCATCCTGACGACGCGGGCGCCGCTCGTGCTGGCGACGGGCGGCGGCGCTTTCATGAACTCCGAGACGCGCGAGAAGATCGGCCGGCTCGGCATCTCGATCTGGCTCAAGGCCGATCCGGAGGTGCTGATGCGGCGCGTGCGCAAGCGCGCCAACCGACCGCTGCTGCAGACCGCCGATCCCGACGCCACGATGCGGCGCATGCTGGCCGAGCGCGAGCCGGTCTATGCGCTGGCCGACCTGACCCTGACCTCGCGCGACGCGCCGCACGACGTCGTCGTCGAGGATGCGATCGCGGCGCTCGACGCGATGATGCGCCGCGTCGAGGCCCGCGCGGAGGCGTCATGAGCGTGCCGCCAAACGGGAATCCCGGCGCGCGGATCGGCGTGTCCGTCGCGCTGCAGGGCCGCGCCTACGACATCCATATCGGCCGGCATCTGCTCTGCGAGGCGGCCGGGCTGATCGGCGATCTCGCGCCGGGCGCCAAGCTCGCACTGGTCACCGACGAGACGGTCGCGGCGCTGCATGCGCCGGCGCTGGAGGCGAGCCTGCATCAGGCCGGGATCGCGTCGACCCGCATCGTGATCCCGCCCGGCGAGGCCTCGAAATCCTATGGCCAGTTGGCGGCGCTCTGCGACGAGCTTCTGGCGGCGAAGATCGAGCGCAACGACATCGTCGTGGCGCTGGGCGGCGGCGTCGTCGGCGACCTGACCGGATTTGCCGCGGCGGTGCTGCGGCGCGGCGTCCGCTTCGTCCAGATTCCGACCAGCCTGCTGGCGCAGGTCGATTCGTCCGTCGGCGGCAAGACCGGCATCAACTCGGCCCATGGCAAGAACCTGATCGGCGCCTTCCATCAGCCGGCTCTCGTGATCGCCGATACGGCGCTGCTCGACACGCTGAGCCAGCGCGAGTTCAAGGCCGGCTATGCCGAGGTGGTGAAATACGGGCTGATCGACGATCCGGCGTTCTTCGACTGGTGCGAGGCGAACTGGAGCCGGATCATCGCGGGCGGCCCCGAGCGCGACCACGCCGTCGCCGTCGCCTGCCGTGCCAAGGCCGCCATCGTGGCGCGCGACGAGCGCGAGGACGGCGACCGCGCCCTGCTCAATCTCGGCCACACTTTCGCGCACGCGCTGGAGCGGTTGACGGGTTACGATTCGAGGCGGCTGGTGCATGGCGAGGCGGTGGCGATCGGGCTCGCGCTCGCCTTCCGCTTCTCGCAGCGGCTCGGCCTGTGTCCCGGACAGGATGCGGTCCGCGTCGCGCGCCATCTCGATGCGGTCGGCCTGCCGAGCACGCTGCGGCAGGCGCCGGGCGGGACGGGCAGCGCCGACGAGATCGTCGCCGCCATGGCGCAGGACAAGAAGGTCAGGCGCGGCGTGCTGACCTTCATCCTGGCGCGCGGCATCGGCAAGAGCTTCATCGCTCCGGGCGTCGCGGCCGAGGAGGTCAGGGCCTTCGTCGCGGAGGAGCTGGCCGCGGCCTAGGCTCCGCCGCGCGCGGCGTCCATGAAGCGGCGGCACAGGTCGGCGTCCCAGCGCAGCACGTCGCCGGCTTTCGCGTCCTCGCGCATCAGCGCGGTCGAGACGATGACGCCGTCGGCGGCCGTCAGCGCCTCGCCGACATTGCCCGCCGTGACGCTGCCGCCGAGCAGGATCGGGCGCTTGATGCCGCTCTTGCGGGCCCGGGCGATCCGGGCAAGCGAATCGGCCCAGTCGCTCCCGGTCAGGATCAGGCCGTCCGCGCCGGTCTTCTGGGCCCATTCGGCCGCGAATTCCGGCGTCTCGCCCGACATCGGCACGGCGGTCCGGTCATGCACGTCGGCGAGGATGGCGATGTCGTCGCGGCCGAGCCCGGCGCGGAAGGCCACGGCCTGCGCGCCCATGCCGGTGCGCGGGCCCTGGGCCGTCATCGCCTGCCCGACGAAGACCTTGAGCCTGACGAAATCCGCGCCCGCCGCATGGGCGACCGAAAGCGAGGCGACCGGGTCGTGCGCCTCGACGATGACGCCGAGCCCGATCCCGGGCACCTCGCGGCGCAGGAAGCGGCCGAGCGCCGCCGTCATGGCGAGCGAGAGCGGGGCCATCGCGCCGGCCTCGCGGGTCTGGTCCTGCAGTTTGACGTAAGGCACGCCGGCCTGGGCGAAGACCCTGGCATTGGTCGCGACATAGTCTTCCAGCCAGGCCATGCCCTTGTCGCGCAGCTTGCCGAAATCCGGCAGATGCAGCGCGGCGATGACGAGCGGGCGGGCGGCGAAGACGCGAAACGTGGACATGGCGGGCGTTCGGTTCCGGGGGCGGTTTCAGGGAACGTTGCCGGCGAACGGCCGGCCGATGGCGGCGGCATGCGCCGCGACGCGCTCGCGGCAGGCGGCGCGGTCGATCGGCAGCGCGCCGTCGACGCCGAAGCGGCTGACGATCAGCGAGGCCGAGACCGCGCCGAAACAGGCGGCCCGGACCGGATCGCCGGTTTCGACGAGGCCGGCGAGGAAGCCGCCGCAGAAGCTGTCGCCCGCGCCGGTCGGATCGATCGCATGGGCCGGGAGCACGGGGACGGAGACGGCGCGCCCGGCGGCCTTGTCGAAGACCAGCGCGCCCCTGGCCCCGAGCTTGACGGCGGCCGTGCCGCGGCAGCGGGCGGCGAGCAGAGCCAGCGCCGGTTCGAGCGCGACGCCGGGCAGGATGGCGCGCAGCTCGACCTCGCTCGGCAGGAAGGCGTCGACCTGGGCGAGCAAAGGTTCGAGTTCGGGCAGCGAGAGCTCGGCGAGCTGCCAGCCGGCGTCGAGCGTCACCACCATGCCGCGCGCGTTGAACAGCGGCAGCATGGCGTCGAGAACAACGGCGCGGCTCGGCGCGAGATGGACGCCGCGCGCGTCGAGATGGCTTTCGGGCACTTGACCCACGACCATCGGATGGGTGTCGCGGAACTGCGAATAGCTCGGCTCGTTCGCGATATCGCGCCGGCGCAGCATCTCCTGCCAGCGCGCGACCTCGGCCGGACTCAGCCGGTCGATCGGGAAGCCGGCCTCGGCCAATGCGCCGGGCGGGCTCGACAGGCGCTCATGCCGGTTGCCGTCTTCGTCGTAGATGAACCAGTTGCCGCTTTCGAGGACGGCGTCGTGCATCACGACGCCGTCGAGCGCGATGCCGTTGCGGCGCAGCGTTTCCAGCGCCGGTTTCGGATAGGTCGAGACGGCGACGCTGACGAGGCCGACGGTTTCCGCCCAGCAAAGCGCGCCCACCGCGGAATAGGCGCCGTTGCCGCCGACGCGCGCCAGCGCGACGGCGCCGTCGGAGGAGATCACGTTGTCGACGGTGAGTCCGCCGACCGTGACGAACTCCGGCGTCACGCCGCCAGACCGCCCAACTGCGGAGCGCCCAGCCCGAGCGCGTCGCGGGCCTTGGTGACGTGGTAGGAGAAGAGGTGCAGCGGCACGCTGTAGAGCATCGGCGCGAGCTCGACCCGGACCTTCGGCAGATGCCAGACATGAGCGGCGTAATCATCGAAGGCGCTCTCGCCCTCGGGCGCGAGCACGATGGTGTGGCCGCCGACGCCCTTGCCGACGATGACCGTCTCCAGCGCGCGCTGGTGGCTGGCGGCGTCCGGCGCGATCACGAACATCGGGTCGCCGGCCTTCTGGGTGCGGTAGTGGTGATATTCCTCCAGCGGGAAGGCGATGGCGTGGATCGGGGCCAACTCCTTCAGCTTGGCCGCGCCGAAAGCGGCCGGCGCGAAATGCGGGCCGGCGCCGGCGAGCAGCACCATGTCGGCGCGCGCCAGCTCTCGGCCCAGCGTAACGGCGCGGTCGGTGAAGTCGCGCGAGACCGCGTCCATCAGCGCCGGCATCGCGGCGAGATCGGCGGCGAGGCCGGCTGCCTCGCCCTCGCCCCGGCCGCGCGCCCTGGCGATCTCCAGCGCGAGCGCGATCTTCAGCGCCATGGCGGCGGTGCTGGACTGGGTCGGCCAGCCGCCGCGCGTCGCCTGGATCAGCAGCGTGTCGGGAAATTCGCGCGTCATGGCGGAGTTGGCCGAATTCGAGAGCGCGACCGCGTAGCCGCCCTTGGCGGCCGCGCCGCGCAGACCGGCCATCACGGGAGCGGTGTTGCCGCTGGAGCTCAGACCGACGACCAGCGTCGCCTCGTCCACGGTCGCGAGGCCATAATGCTCGAAATCGAAGGCCTCGTAGGGCTCGCAGACGATGCCGAGCGCGCGTTCCATGGCGAGGCGCACGCCATGGCCGGAAATCCAGGAATCGCCGCAACCGATCATCACGACGCGACGCAGCGGGCGGTCGGCGAGGTCTTTTGCGATCCGCGCGATGCCATCGGCCGCCGTCTCCAGCGTGCGCGAGATCGCCTGGCCCTGCGCCATCATCTCCCGATTGGTCAGCTCGACCCGGCGGAAGCGCTCGGGGTCGCCCGGCGCGTCGGACGAGGATTCGCGCTTCAGGGCTTTGAATTGCTGGCTGTGGTCGACCATTGTGCTCTCGATCCCGTCGCTGACCGCAAGGTCCCGAGGCCGGTCGGCGTTCGGGGCTGACTTTCGATATCCTTCATTTTATGCTGAAACGCAAGACGTTCCGAAACATGCCGGATTTACCTGGAATGCAACCGACGAGCCAGCCGCAGCCGCTCCAGGATCTGGCCAAGGGGCGCTCGTCCCCCCGCCATGAGCGCATCCTGGAAATGCTCGCCGCCAGGGGCCTGGTCGAGGTGACGGCGCTGGCCGAGGCGCTCTCGGTCTCGGCGGTGACGATCCGCGCCGATCTCGACGCGCTGGAGAGGCGCCGCCTGATCCGGCGCGTCAGGGGCGGCGCCATGGCGCTGCGCCCGGCCCGGTTCGAGCGCCCGGTCGACCTGCCGAGCCAGACCTTCTCGGCCGAGAAGGAGACGATCGCCGATCTCGCCGCCAGCCTCGTGCGCGACGGCGAGACGGTGATCCTCGACGCCGGCACGACGACGCTGGCGCTGGCGCAGGCGCTGCCCAGGGGGCTGACCGACGTCGTCGTCGTCACCAACGGCCTCGATATCGCCATCGCCCTGCAGGGGCATCACGGCGTCACGGTGATCGTCACCGGCGGGCGGCTGAAGCGCGGCGGCCGCAACGCGGCGGCGCGCAGCCTGATCTCGCCCTTCGGCACGCATCTGCTGCGCGAGATCAACGCCGACGTCGCGTTCCTGTGCTGCGCCGGGGTCGATGCGGCGCGCGGCTTCACCAACGGCAATTGGGAGGAGGCCGAGATCAAGCAGGCGATGATCGCGGCGGCGCTGCGCATCATCGTCGTCGCCGACCACGGCAAGATCGGCCATGTCGGCAGCGCCCGGATCGCGCCGCTCGACCAGGTCGACCTGCTGATCACCGACAGCGGCGCGCCGGCCGCCGACATCCAGGCGCTGGAGGCGGCCGGCCTGCGCGTCGCGGTTGCGTGAGCGGCGCGAAAATCATCCCCGGCCGATGAAGTTTTGTGCTTGCGAAAGGTTTCGTTTCTCCTAAAAGTGAAAGAGATTGATCGCCGATCGAAACGCCGCGCTCAGCCTTGGCCTAAATCGCCCGGCCCGAGCCGAACCCAGGAGGCCGTCTCATGAAGACCTTGTCTCGACGCTTGTTCCTCGGCGCGGCCGCTGGCGGCGTCATCGTGGCTCCCACCGTCCTGCGGGCCCAGGCCCGCGAACTCGTCATGATCGGCTATGGCAGCGCCCAGGACGATCCGCTGAAGCGCGCCGGCGCCGAACTCGCCAAGCGCAATCCGGGCGTCTCGCTCCGGGTGATCGGCGGCCTCTCGGCCGAGGCGATCGCGCAGATCAAGGCCTCGCGCGGCGCCTCGCCCTACGACTTCGCCGTGATGGGATCGCCGGCGATCATCAACGCCGTCGACGAGGGCGTGCTCGAGGCGCTCGACGTGAGCAAGGTTCCGAACGCCGCCAATATCGATCCGCGCTTCCCGCCCTATGCCTACGGCATGGGCGTGCCGATCAGCTATGCCGGCATCGGCATCGCCTACAACAAGCAGATGGTGCCGAATCCGCCCAAGACATGGGCCGACCTGTGGAAGCCGGACTATGCCGGCAAGATCGGCGTCTCGCGGCCGCAGTCCAATCTCGGCCTCGCCTGCATCTCGATCGGCGCGGCGGCCTTCGGCAGGCCCGATTCCGACACCGATTTCGGCCTCGCCAAATGGAAGGAGCTGAAGCCGCTGGTCGGGCGCACGCCCGGCCTGCTGCAGCAGATGCTGGAGCGCGGTGAGATCGGGCTCTGCCCGCTCTGGCACGACAATACCGGCATCGCGGTCGCCAGCGGCCTGCCGCTCGGCTACGCCAAGGTCACCGGCCCCGGCCCGCTGATGCTGCCGACCTGCATCGTCAAGTTCGCCCGCACGGCCCATAGCGAGCTGATCCACGAATTCGCCAACATCCTGCTGACGCCGGAAAGCCAGACCTTCGCGGCGCAGCCGCCCTATTATTTCGGCACCACGGTCAAGGGCATCGTCGCCCCGGCGGGCGCCGCCGCCTATCTGCCCTCGACGCCCGAGGAGGTCGCCTCGATGGTCTCGGTCGACTGGCCCAAGGTCGCGCCGAACCGCGGCAAGATCGTCGAGGCCTTCGACCGGATGTTCGCAGGGTGAGCGAGGCCGGCCTTCCGGCGAAGCACGAGGCCGGGGCGCGGGACGCGCCGGTCGTCGCGATCCGCGGGGCGGTCAAGCGCTTCGGCGGCCTGACCGTGCTCGACGACTGCTCGCTGACCGCGCAGGAGGGCGAGATCCTGACGCTGCTCGGCCCCTCCGGCTGCGGCAAGACCACGCTGCTGCGCTGCATCGCCGGCTTCCTGGCGCCCGATGCGGGCGCGATCCTGATCGACGGGCGCGACACCATCCCCGTCCCGGTCAACCGGCGCTCGGTCGGCGTCGTCTTCCAGAGCTATGCGCTGTTTCCGCATCTGAGCGTCGCGCGCAACGTCGCCTATGGCCTGCGCATGCGCGGCATGGCGGCGGCCGAGATCGGCAAGCGGGTGCGGGCCGCGCTCGCCACCGTCTCGCTGACCGGCTTCGAGGAACGCTATCCGAGCCAGCTCTCGGGCGGCCAGCAGCAGCGCGTCGCGATCGCGCGCGTGCTGGTGCTGGAGCCGCGCGTGCTCCTGCTCGACGAGCCGTTCAACGCGCTCGACGCCAAACTGCGCGGCACGATGCAGATGGAGATGCGCCAGCTCATCAAGCGGCTCGGCATCACCGCGATCTTCGTGACGCACGATCAGGAAGAGGCGCTGACGATGTCGGACCGGATCGCGGTGATGCGCGCCGGCAAGATCGAGCAGCTCGGCACGCCGGAGGAGATCTTCGACCGGCCGAACACGGCCTATGTCGCCGATTTCGTCGGAGCCTCGAATTTCTGGGAGGGCGTCGCGCGGTCGGGCCGGGTCGCGCTGCCGGACGGACAGAGCGTTCCGACCGCGCTCGACGGGCCGGTGCGGGCGATGCTGCGGCCTCACAACCTCGTGCTGAGGGCGGCGAGCGACCAGGATTCGGCCTGGCAGGGCACGATCCGGTTCCGCCGCCATGTCGGCGCGCTGATGGAATACGAGATCGAGCTCGACGGCGGCCGGATGCTGCGCGCGGTGGCGCTGCGGGACGACACTATCGCGGCGCTGGCGGCCGGCGACCGGGTCGCGCTCGGCGTCCGCGACGCGGCGGCCTGCGTCGTGTTTCCGCCGTCATGACGGGCGCAAGATCGATGGCTCATTTTTGCTTGGCGCGACATCGGCCATTCCCCTCCCCGCCGCAAGCGGGGGGAGGGGGGCGAAGCGCGCCGCGCCTTGTCAATTGCGCATGGCTGTCGGCGCCATGACCCCGAAGCCATTGCACGTCCGCCTCTTCGACGAGGTTTTTTCCGGCACCGGCATCTGGCCGGCGGTGCCGGCGATCGTCGTCCTGACCGTGGTCGCGGTCATTCCCTTCGGCGTGCTGCTCTCGCTCGGCTTCTCCGACATCGTCGTGTCGCGCGGCGTCATCGTCTCGCAGGAACTGTCGCTGCGCCATCTCGCGGCCGCGCTCGCCGACCCGCTCTACCAGACCACCTTCCAGCGCTCGATCGCGCTGGCGCTGACCACGACATTCTTCTGCACGCTGCTCGGCTTCCCGGTCGCCTATCTCTTCCTGATCGGCAGCCCCCTGGTCCGGCGCATCATCCTGGTGCTGACGATCGCGCCGATCCTGACCAGCGGCATCGTGCGGACCTATGCCTGGATCGTCATCCTGGGCGGGCGCGGCGTGGTCAACGGCATGCTGATGGATCTGGGCCTGATCTCCGCGCCGCTGCGCATCATCAACACGCAATGGGCCGTGGTGATCGGCATGGTGCAGATCCACCTGCCGATCATGATCCTGCCGCTGATCGCGGTGATGAGCCGGCATGACAGGCGTCTCGACGAGGCCTCGGCCAATCTCGGCGCGAGCCGGCTCGGCACGCTGCGCCACGTCATCCTGCCGCTGAGCATTCCGGGGCTGGGCACCGGGGCGTCGCTCGTCTTCACGCTGAGCTACACGACCTTCGTGGTGCCGCAACTGCTCGGCGGCGGCAACTACCTCAACGCCGCGACGATGATCTACGAGCAGGTGGTCTACTCGCTGGAGTGGAGCAAGGGCGCGGTCACGGCGATGATCCTGATGGCGACATGCCTGATCGTGCTCGCGCTGTTCGCCTGGATCACGCATCTGGCGACGGGCTGGACGCGGGCCGCGCAGCGATGACGATCGACCGCGCCGAAATCATGGACAGGCTCGGCGTCGGCGTCATCGTCGCGCTCGCGGTCTTCGCGCTGGCGCTCTTGCTGCTGCCGGCGGTGATCGTCGTGATCATGTCCTTCGACACGCGCGGCTACATCTCGTTCCCGCCGGCCGGCTTCACGCTGGACTGGTATCGCAAGGTCTTCGAGCAGCCGGTGCTGACGCAGGCGATGTGGACGAGCATCAAGGTCGGGCTCTACGTCACCGCGATCTGCATCGTGCTCGGCGTACCGACGGCGCTCGCCTGCGTGCGGGGCGACTTCCGCGGCGCGACCGCGCTCTCGGTCTTCGTGCTGGTGCCGCATATGGTGCCGGGCATCGTGCTCGGCGTCGCGGTGCTGTTCTCCGGCGCGCTGCTCGGCATCGGGCCGTCGATCTGGCTGCAGTCGATCGCGCTGTCCTGCTACGTCATGGCGGTGATGGTGCGCACCGTGATGGCGCGGCTGCAAAGGCTCGACCCGCTGCTGGAGCAGGCCTCGGCCAATCTCGGCGCCAGCCGCTGGCAGACCTTCCGGACCATCACCCTGCCGCTGCTGCTGCCGGCGATCCTGGCGGGAGCGGTCTTCACCTTCATCGAGGGCTTCGACAACCTCTCGGTGACGATCTTCACCCATGGCTATCGCGACCGGCCGCTGCCGATCGAACTTTTGGCCATCGTCCAGAACACCAACTCGCCGCTGGTCGCGGCCGTGTCCAGCGTCCAGATCCTGCTCGCCATGCTGGCGCTGGCGGCGATCTCGCTGACGATCGGGCTCGACCGGGTGAATGAATGAGGGCCGTCATGAGCGAACGCGACCTCCTCGGCTATGGCGGCGTCTGGCCCGATTTCGCCTGGCCCAACGGGGCGCGCCTCGCCGTCTCCATCGTCGTGAATTTCGAGGAAGGCGCCGAGCTGCAGGTCGGCGACGGCGATCCGCGCTCGGAAGCCATGGGCGAGGTCGTCAGCGTCGTGCCGACCGGGAGGCGCGACCAGGGCCAGGAGCAGATCTTCGGCTACGGCATGCGCGCCGGGCTCTGGCGCATGCTCGGCGCGCTCGACGAGACCGGCCTCGGCTCGACCTTCTTCTTCTGCGGCCGCGCCGTCCAGCGGCTGCCGCAGCTCGCGGCCGAGGTCACGGAACGCGGCCACGAGGCCGCCGTGCATGGCTGGCGCTGGCGGCCCCATGCCGATTACGACACGCGCGAGAACGAGGCTGCGGATCTCGACCGCTGCGTCTCGGTGATCCGCGAGGCGACGGGCGCGACGCCGGTCGGATTCTTCTGCCGGGGCGGCGAGAGCCCGTGGACGCGCTCGCTGCTGGCCGAGCGAGGCTTCCTCTACACCTCGAACGGGTTCGACGACGACCTTCCCTATTGGGACAGCTCATGCGCCGCCAAGCCGCTGCTGGTCGTGCCCTATGCGCTCGACACCAACGACATGAAGTTCTTCCATCCCAACGGCTTTGTGCGCTCCAGCGAGATGGTGGAGTATGTCGGCGATGCGCTCGACGTGCTCGAGGCCGAGGCGCTGCGCGGGCTGCCGCGGGTGTTCAATGTCGGTTTCCACCTGCGCATCAGCGGCCGGCCGGCGCGCTTCGCCGCCTTCCGCGACATCCTCTGGCTGCTGGCGGCAAGGCGAGAGCGGCTCTGGATCGCCACGCGCGCCGAGATCGCGAAAGCCTTTGCGCGCGCTGTCCCGGTCGTGGCGGAGACGATGCCGAGCGCCGAGGTGACGCGACTGCGGCCTCAGCCGCGGCCGCTGGTACGATAGAACATGGCCGATGCCACGCTCTCACTCTGGGCAGACGATCACGATGTGATCTTTTGGGCTTCGTCTGCGAGCCCGTCGAGCCAGCCATCGTAGAACGCCCGCACATGCGGCATCACGGCCTGCGAGAGCCGGACGCGCTCCAGCTCGGCCGCCGTCTTCGGCCTGGCCAGCGCCTCGGCGATGCCGGCGAGCACCGCCTCGCGATCGACCTTGGTGAAACGCCGTTCGCGATAGACGAAAGCGCCGCCGATCATGACGCTGTCGACCGCGCCCGCCTTGGCGCGCTGGACAAGCACGTCGACGAAGGGCAGGGCCTCGTCCTGATAGGGGTATGTCACCGCCTGCCAGTCGAACAGCACGAGATCGGCCGCCATGCCGGGTTTGAGAGCGCCGATGCGGCCGGCGAAGGGCGTCGTGCGCGCGCCCTGCCCGGTCGCCATGCGCAGCACCTGCGCCGGCGAGGGGTGGGGGGCGTCGATGCCGGGCTCGCGATGGGCGCGCAGGACGAGCCGCATTTCCTGCAGCATGTCGCGATCGTCGTTGATGCCGGCCTCGTCGATGCCGATCGCGACCGGGATCTGTCGCGCCAGCAGCCGGTTGAGCGGGGCGATGCCGCTCTTCAGCCGGAAGTTCGAGGAGCAGTTGTGGCAGACGCAAGCTCCGCGCCCGGCCGCCAGCTCGATGTCGGCCTCGCTCATCCAGACGCCGTGGCCGATGGTGAAATGCGGGCCGAGCAGCCCGACCCTGTCGAGATAGGCCAGGGCCGAGCCGCCGGTGCGGCGCCTCGCATAGGCCTTCTGGTAGGGCGTCTCCAGCACATGCATGTGGATCGGCGTAGCCGTGCGCGCCGCGAGCTCGCCCGCCGTCTCCAGCGCCCTGTCGGAGAGCCAGTGCAGGTTCGCCGGCGCGACCTGGATGCGGACCCGGTCGCCGGCGCCATGACGGCGGAAGAGCTCGTCGAAGACCGCGACCTGATCTTCGAGCGGCACGGTGAAGCGCCTGAAATAGGCGATCAGCGCCGGGCGCAGGTCCTCGGGCAGGCGCGCGACGAAATCCGCGTCGGCCTCGTAGACCAAACGGTTCTGGTCGCGCAGCGCCATCGAATAGGAAGCGCGCATGCCGATCGCGCGGTAGGCCGAGATCACCTTCTCGGCGGCGGCGAGGATGTCGTCGGGCGTTCCCGGCGCGCGGCTGTGAAGATGCTGCACGGTGGTGACGCCGCTCGCGATCATCTCGAAGGCGGAGAAGAGCGTGTCGGCGTGAAGGTCGACGTCGCGCAGCGCGAGCCGGCTGGCGAACCAGAGCTCGAGCGGATGATCGGGCGAGCCGAGCTGCAGCGGCGTCAGGCCGACATGGTGATGGGCGTTGACGAAGCCGGGCGTGATCGCGAAGCGGGAGCCGCCGGTGACGGTGACGTGCGGATGGGCGCGTTTGAGGTCGGCGATCGGGGCGATCCCGGCGACGACGCCGTCGCGGACGAGGACGCCGGAGTCGGCGTGCAGGATCGGCTCGCCGGCGTCGTCGAAGCCTTCGAGCAGGGTCGCGCCCCAGACGATCTGGTCGGTCATGGCTGTGTGCCTGTGGACTCGTAATTCACTGGAAACACCCCGTCATCCCGGACAAGCCGCGTGGCGACGAAGATCGAACCGCCCTCGAAGCGCGACAGGAACGCCGCGATCGCCGTCGGCGTGTTGTCGATCCGGCTGTGCGGGCCGTTCGTCTTCCCGAACAGGTCGAGATGATGCCTGGCGATATCGCAACCGATGAAGCAGGGGTGTCTGGTCATGGCGCCTGTCCCTGTACCGCGAGGTCCGTGTCGGCGGCCTCGACCAGCTGTTCAGGATGGGGTCTTGCAACGCGGGCGGGAGCCGAGCCGGAACGTGGTGTTCGCCACCACGGATCCAAAGGCTTCCCGCCCGCACCGACACTCGCACATCTCAACACACAGGGATCCATCCTGGAACGCCGTCCTGCCCTATGATGGATCCCGGAGCTGCGCCGCTTCGCGGCTTGTCCGGGATGACGCGGTGTTTCCGGAGGAAACCGAGAAGGTCGCGAGCGCCGCCTCCAGACGCAACCACTCGCTTTCCACGCCCGGCAATCCGAAGCGCAGCCAGCGTGGATCGTAGCGGAAACGCCGGACATAGACGCCATGGCGGCCGAGATGGTCGAACAAGGCGGCGCCGCCGGGCGTCTCCAACAGGCGATAGAGCGAGGTGCCGCCGGCGACCGCGCCATGAGCGCCGAGCAAGGTGTCGAGCCGCATGGCGGCGGCTCGCGTCGAGGCCGCCGCCATCTCGAGCCAACGCGTATCGGCAAGCGCCGTCGCGGCGACGGCGAGCGCCGGTCCCGACACAGCCCACGGACCGAGGCCCGCACGCAGGGCGGCGATCTCGTCGGGCTCTCCAACCGCGAATCCGACCCGCAGGCCCGCCAGCCCGTAGCTCTTGCCGAAGGAACGCAGCGCGAGCGCGCCCGGTGGCAACTCAGGGATCAGGCTTGCCTCGGGCATGAAATCGCAGAACGCCTCGTCCACGACCAGCAAGCCGCCGCGCGCCCGGCATCGTCCGGCCAAATCGGCCAGAAGCTCGCGCGGCACGATCCGTCCGTCCGGATTGTTGGGATTGACCACCACCAGCGTCGCCGCGTCGCCGAGCGCTTCGGGCGAGCCGATCCCGGCGACGATATGACCGCCCTTGCGCCAGGCCAGCGCGTGCTCGGCATAGGTCGGCCCGAGAACGGCGACCGGCCCCTTGCCGGCCAGGCGGGGCAAAAGCTCGATCAGGATCTGCGTGCCCGGCGCCGCGACGATTCCGGCGCGTTCGGGCACGCGATAGGCCTTGCGCGCCGCGGCCAGCAGCGCCGCCTCCTCCGCCGCGCCCGGCAGGCGCCGCCACAGGCTTAACGGCAGCGGCGGAAGCGGGTAGGGATGCGGGCTGATGCCCGTGGAGAGATCGATCCAGGGCTCGGGCGCATCGGGAAACAGCGCGCGGGCCCGCGCGAGATCGCCGCCATGCCAGATCTCGTCCTCGGCCAGGTCTGTCTCAATCAGGTCTTCCTCAACCAGCACGCCGCGCCCCGCACACCCGCATGAACCTCTCCGACACCTTGCCCCTGGCGCTGGCCGCCCTCGCGATCGAGGCCGCGCTCGGCTATCCCCAGGGCTTGTATGCGCGGATCGGCCATCCCGTCACCTGGTTTGGCGCGCTGATCGCGGCGCTCGACCGCACGCTGAACCGCGAGAGCGATTCCGCCATGCGGCGCAAGGCGGCCGGCGTCGCCGCCCTCCTCATCCTGCTCGCGGTCACGCTGGCCGCGACGCTGATCCTCGTCCGGCTCTGCGCCCCGCTCGGCCCGCTCGCTTTGCTGCCGATCGCCCTGCTCGCATCGACCCTGCTCGCCCAGCGCAGCCTGCACGAGCATGTCGCGCGCGTAGCCGACGGGCTCGAGACGGGCCTGCCCGAGGGCCGGGCCGCCGTCTCGATGATCGTCGGGCGCGATCCCGGCAGCCTCGACGAGGCCGGCGTGGCGCGCGCCGCGCTCGAGAGCCTGGCCGAGAACTTTTCCGATGGGATCACGGCGCCCGCCTTCTGGCTCGCCGTCGGCGGTTTGCCCGGCATCGCGCTCTACAAGGCGGTCAACACCGCCGACTCGATGATCGGCCACAGGACGCCGCGCCATCTCGCCTTCGGCTGGGCCGCCGCCAGGCTCGACGACCTCGTCAACCTGCCGGCTTCGCGGCTGACCGCGCTGCTGCTGGTCGCGGCCGCCGCGACGATGCGCGAGGCCGACCCGGCGGCCGCCTGGCGCGCCATCCGCCGCGACGCCGGCCGCCACCGCTCGCCCAATGCAGGCTGGCCCGAGGCCGCGCTGGCAGGCGCGCTGGGGTTGCGCCTCGCCGGCCCGCGCATCTACGGCGCGGTCAGGGTCGAGGACGGCTGGATGGGCGACGGCCGCGCCGCCGCAGACGCCGCCGACATCCGCCGGGCGCTCGGGCTCTACCGCCGCGCCTGCCTGCTGCTCTGGGGGCTGGCGGCGCTCGGGACTCTGGCGGCAATGGCCGCGTGATTCCACGCCATGCGTCCCCGGCGCTTCCGGATTGCGGCGCGGCAGCGTCTTCTGGCGACGATCTTGCTGGCGCCGCTTCATCGACCCGGCGATGATCGCCTCGTCAAGAAAGCCACGGAGACGCCGCCTTGAGCTATGACCGCGACCTGATCGGCTATGGCGCCCACCCGCCCGATCCCAAATGGCCGGGCGGCGCCCGCATCGCGATCAACTTCGTGATGAATTACGAGGAGGGCTCCGAGCCCTCGATGCAGGACGGCGAGGGCTACACCGAGACGGCGCTGACCGAATCGAGCAGCCTCAACATGCCGGTCAAGGGTCGCGACCTCGCCGGCGAGGGCATGTTCGCCTATGGCAGCCGGGTCGGCTTCTGGCGGCTGATGCGGCTCTTCCAGGAACGCGGTCTGCCGCTGACCGTGTTCGGCTGCGCGCTGGCGATCGAGCGCAACCCGGAAGCCGCCGCAGCGATCCGCGCCTCGGGCTTCGACGTCTGCTGCCATGGCTGGCGCTGGATCAAGCATTACGAGCTGGAGGAAGCCGAGGAGCGCGAGCACATCAGGAAGGCGGTCGCCTCGCTTCGGGAGACGGTCGGCGCGCGCCCGCTCGGCTGGTATTGCCGCTATGGACCGAGCGTCAACACCCGCCGGCTCGTGGTCGAGGAGGGTGGCTTTCTCTACGATTCCGACGCCTATGACGACGAACTGCCCTACTGGACAGTGGTCTCCGGCAAGCCGCATCTCGTCGTGCCCTATTCGCTCGTCAACAACGACGGCAAGTTCGGCGCCGGCTTCTTCGCGACCTCGACCGATTATTTCGACTGGCACAGGGATGCCTTCGACATGCTCTATGCCGAGGGCGCGACGCAGCCCAAGATGATGTCTGTCGGCCTGCACATGCGCCTGATCGGCCATCCGGCGCGAGCCGCCGGCCTCGCCCGCTTCCTCGACTATGTGCAGGGCCATGAGGGCGTCTGGATCACCGGCCGGCTCGACATCGCGCGGCATTGGGCGAAGACGCATCCGTATGCCGGAAAGCTCGACTGAAGGACCATTGGCCTTGCCCACCCCCGACCTCATCGTCGCGCTCGGCGACACGCGCTATCGGGTCGAGCGCCCCTTCGGTTCATGGCCGCAGAACGCGGGCTTCGTCACCGACGTCACGGTCGATCCGCGCGGCCACGTCTTCGTCATGCTGCGGCACGACCCGCTGACGCATCCGAACGACCCGCGCGTGATCGAGCTCGCGCCCGACGGCAGCTATCTCGCCGGCTGGGGTGGCGACCTCATCGCCGACTCCCACATGCTGACGGCGGATGCGCAGGGCCGCATCCTCTGCGTCGATCGCGACATGCATGAGGTGCTCATCTGCTCGGGTTCAGGCGAAAAACTCGGCGCGCTCGGCCAACGCGGCGAACCGCTCTCGCCCTTCAACCATCCGACCGATGTCCATGTCTCGTCCTGGGGCGACATCTACGTCTCCGACGGCTATGCCGCGAGCCGCGTTCACCGCTTTTCCGCTCATGGCGTGCATCTGCAGAGCTGGGGCGAGCATGGCGCGGGCGACGGCCAGTTCGGCTGGCCGCATGCGCTCTGGACCCATGCCGACGGCCGGGTCTGCGTCGTCGACCGCACTCAAGATCGCGTCCAGGTCTTCGACAATCTGGGCCTTCACCTCGCGACCTGGACGCATTTCCATCAGCCGGTCGCGATCTGGGGCGACGCGGATGGCAACAGCTACGTCACCGACATGGTGCCGAGCCTGCAGAAGATCGGCCCCGGCGGCGAGAAGCTCGGCCGCTGCCGGCCGATGCTGAACGGCGCGCACGGGATTTGCGGGACGCCGGAGGGCGACATCCTGCTGGCCGAGAGCAATCCGAGCCGGCTGACGCGGCTGGCGCGGCTGGATTAGGCCAGATCGTCTTGCGTCGAAACACCGCCTCATCCCGGATCGGCGCCGCCGCGCGGCTTGCCCGGGACGACGGCGCTGTGGTGAGACTTCCGAACTCAGTGCCGGAAGTGGCGGTGACCGGTGAAGACCATGGCGAGGCCGGCCTCGTTGGCCGCCTTGACGACCTCGTCGTCGCGCATCGAGCCGCCGGGCTGAATCACCGCCGTCGCCCCGGCTTCGGCCGCCGCCAAGAGGCCGTCGGCGAAGGGGAAGAACGCGTCCGACGCGACGACCGAGCCCTTGGCCAGGCTCTCCGCGACGCCGAGGCGGACTTCCACGGCGAGAGGCGGTCGAACCAGACCCGTGGCTCGGCCACCGATCCCGACGCCCGGCCCTGCCGCGAGGGGGCGGGCAGGGAGGCCAAGCCCTGCTTCGTGGGGCATGGGCCGATGGAGAACCGCCATGGCCTTCTGGCCGACGCCGGCCTGACGCAAGCCGACGGGCATGCCGGGCGGGCGGCGGCGCTGCGCATGATCGAGCCGCACGCCGGGCGGCCGTTGGCTGATCGTCGAGGCCGGTCCGCGGGATCGCGGCCATCTCGACCTGGTCGCGCCCGCCGCCATCGTCATCGGAGCCGGCAACCGTGGCGAGATCGCCTTCGGGCCGAGGCAGGCCAGCCTCGACCTCTCCTACAGCCTCGCCATGGTCTTCTTCACAGGGGCCGGCTTCGACGAGACGGACGAGATCACCGGCGATGGCTCCGCCGAAGGGAGGACCCGACCCGAAGCCCGAGCCTCCGCCGCCACCCTCGCCGCTGGTCCATTGCCCACCGCCACTCTGGCCGGCGGGCACGCGCGGCTGGTCGGGGCTGTATTTGCGCGCGCGATACCTGCCTGCCCGGATATCGCGGCGCGGAAGCCGCGCCTCGTCCTGGATGCGGATCAGGCCGCGGCGCAGCCGCAGCACTTCGCGGCGGCGACAGGCGTCGCATGAGGCTTGGGCGGACATGGCGCGGTCCCGTTTCGGAAGCCCGCCAATCCAACGACGGTTTCGCGCACGGGGATTAGTGTTGAGCTCGTCTCCGCTCCGGCGCCTCTCCGCGATGAGGATCGCCAGGTTCATCCTGCGGTTGTGTCGCCGGAACGCTGTGGAACGACGCATCCCGCGCCCTGTATCCTGCATGCCGTTCATTGCGGTTTGCGTGGGCCTGCCGCTACGATGCGCGACATGCCTGTGCCGGAACGCCGCCATGACCAGCGACTTCGCCGCCCCGCCCGGATTGCGCCATCGCCAGATCGCGGTGCGCGACACCATCCTGCACGTCGCGGAGGTCGGCGACGGGCCGGCCGTTCTGCTGTTGCATGGCTGGCCGGAGTTCTGGGCGACCTGGCTGCCGCTGATGAACCGGCTGCATGGCGAATTCCGCCTGATCGCGCCGGATCTGCGCGGCTTCGGCGACAGCGAGAAGTCGCGCGGCCCGCGCGCCGATGTCGGCGCCAATGTCCATGCCGACGACATGGCGGCGCTTCTCGGCGCGCTCGGGCTCGATCCCGTCGGCGTCGTCGGGCATGACGTCGGCGCCTATGCGGCGCAGGCGCTGGCGCGCCGCCATCCCCAGCTCGTCGACAGGCTGCTGTTCTTCAACTGCCCGACCGCCTCGGTCGCCGGCCGCTGGGTCAGCGAAGGCCATGTCAACGAGATCTGGTACCAGTCCTTCCAGCAGCTGCCGCTGGCGGAGGTGCTGATCGGGTCGAGCCGCGAGGCCTGCGCGCTCTATCTCGGCTATTTCCTCAACCATTGGTGCCATCGCAAGGAGGCGTTCCAGCCGGCTTTCGAGGATTGGGTCGAGAATTTCATGAAGCCCGGCAATCTGCGCGGCGGCTTCGACTGGTATCGCAGCCAGAACGCGGCGCGCATCGCCGCCATCGACGGCCATCCCGCGCCTTCGGTGAAGATCCATCAGCCGGCGCGCGTGCATTGGGGCCGGCACGATCCGATCCTGAAATCGGAATGGGCCCGCTTCGTGCCCGAGCATTTCGACGACGCCAAAGTCACGTTCTGCGAGAACGCCGGCCACTTCGTCCATGTCGAGGCGCCCGACGAGGCGGCGGAGGTGTTCAGGGAGGTCTTCGGCGATCTTTGACCTTCCTCGCCCTTCGCTTCGCGGGCAGCCGGCCCTAGCTAGGGTACGATACGGGCGAGAAGAACGAATCCCGATTCCGGCGAGTCAGCGATTCGGGCCGTTTTCGTTCCGGACTCGTTCCGTTCGCATGAGACACCGGCCGCCCGGCGGCCGGTCGACAGGATTGGCGGCGTCTTGATTCCTTTTCGTTCCCTGCCGCCCGCCGCCCGAGCCAATGGCGTCACCGCCGTTCTGGGGCCGACCAACACCGGCAAGACCCATCTCGCCATCGAGCGCATGGTCGCCCATCCGACCGGCATGATCGGCCTGCCGCTGCGCCTGCTGGCGCGCGAGGTCTACGGCCGAGTGGTCGAGAAGGCCGGCGTCGACGCCGTCGCGCTCGTCACCGGCGAGGAAAAGATCAAGCCGGCGCGGCCGCGCTTCTGGGTCTGCACGGTCGAGGCGATGCCGCGCGATCTCGCCGTCGATTTCATGGCGATCGACGAGATCCAGCTCGCCGCCGATCTCGACCGCGGCCATGTCTTCACCGACCGGCTGCTGAACCGGCGCGGCCGGGCCGAGACCATGCTGATCGGGGCCGGCACGATGCGCCCGCTGATCGAGCGGCTGATGCCCGGGGTCAATGTGGCGACAAGGCCGCGCCTGTCGCGGCTGCTCTTCGCCGGCGACCGCAAGACCACGCGCCTGCCGCCGCGCTCCGCCATCGTCGCCTTCTCGATCGAGGAGGTCTACGCCATCGCCGAACTGATCCGCCGCCAGAAGGGCGGCGCGGCCGTGGTGCTGGGGGCGCTCTCGCCGCGCACGCGAAACGCCCAGGTCGATATCTACCAGTCGGGCGATGTCGACTACCTCGTCGCCACCGACGCGATCGGCATGGGGCTCAACCTCGACGTCAACCATATCGGCTTCGCGGCCGACAAGAAGTTCGACGGGCATCAGTTCCGCATCCTCAACCCGGCCGAGTTCGGCCAGATCGCCGGGCGCGCCGGCCGGCATCTGCGCGACGGCAGCTTCGGCACCACGGGCCGCTGCCCGCCTTTCGAGGCCGAGCTGGTCGAGGCGATCGAGAGCCATCGCTTCGAGCCGGTCCGGCAACTGCAATGGCGCAACACCGATCTGGACTTCCGTTCGGTCGAGAGCCTGCTCGAGACGCTCAATCTACAGCCGAACGAGCAGGGCCTGACCCGCGCCGTGATCGCCGAGGACCAGACGACGCTGGAGATCCTGGCGCGCGATCCCGAGATCAAGGCGCTCGCGATCGGCCGGCGCGCCGTCGAGCGGCTCTGGGAGGTCTGCGGCCTGCCCGACTACCGCAAGATCGCCCCGGCCCAGCATGCCGACCTCGCGACCACGCTTTATCTGCGGCTTATGCGGAACGGCCGGCTCGACATCGATTGGTATCGCGCCCAGCTCGCGGCGCTCGACCGCACCGATGGCGAGATCGACACGCTCTCGGCGCGGATCAGCCAGGTGCGGACATGGACCTTCGTCGCGAACCGTCCGGACTGGCTGCCCGATCCCGAGCATTGGCAGGGGGTGGCGCGTCTTGTAGAGGACAGGTTGTCGGACGCTTTGCACGAGAGGCTCGCCAGCCGTTTCGTGGATCGGCGCACGAGTGTGCTGATGCGTCGTTTGCGGGAGAATGCGATGTTGGAGGCTGAGGTCACCACGGCGGGCGACGTGCTCGTCGAGGGCCAGCACGTCGGGATGCTGCAGGGATTCCGCTTCACCGCGGACCCGAAGGCCGGCGGGCCGGAGGCGAAAGCCCTGAACATGGCGGCGATGAAGGCGCTCGCGAGCGAGATCGAGGCGCGCGCCGCGCGCGTCGTGCTCGCCGGCGACGACGCCTTCGTGCTCTCCCATGACGGCCTGCTGCGCTGGGTCGGCGAGCCGGTCGCGCGTCTCGTCGCCGGCGAGAAGGCGATCGAGCCGCGCCTGCGGCTTCTCGTCGAAGAGCACCTGTCCGGACCGGCGCGCGAGCAGATCGAAGGCCGCCTGACGCTCTGGCTCAAGAACCACGTCACGAAACTGCTCGGCCCGCTGCAATTGCTGGAAAGCGCTTCGACCGTGACCGGCATCGCGCGCGGCATCGCCTTCCAGGCGGCCGAATCGCTCGGCGTGCTGGAGCGCGCCAAGGTCGGCGAGGAGATGAAGGCGCTCGATCAGGAGGGCCGCGCCGCCTTGCGCCATCTCGGCATCCGCTTCGGAGCGTTCCATCTCTATGTGCCGGCGCTGCTCAAGCCCGCGCCGCGCGCGCTCGCGGCCCAGCTCTGGGCGCTCAAGCATGGCGGGCCGGACCTGACCGGGCTCGACGACATCGCCCATCTCGCGGCCTCGGGCCGGACCTCGTTTCCGGTCGACAAGGCGATCCCGAAGGGGCTCTACCGCGCCGCCGGCTATCGCGTCTGCGGCGAGCGCGCCGTGCGCGTCGACATCCTGGAGCGCCTCGCGGACCTGATCCGTCCCGCGATCGCCTATCGTCCCGGCCTGACCCAGGGCGTGCCGCCGTCAGGCGCGGCCGACCAGGACGGTTTCGTCGCGACCGGAGCGATGACCTCGCTCGTCGGCTGCGCCGGCGAGGATTTCGCCTCGATCCTGCGTTCGCTCGGCTACGTCTCGGTCAAGCGTCCCGGACCCGCGATCACCGTGCCGCTGGCGGCCGCGCCTGCTCCGGCCGCCGCGCCCGAGCCCGTCACGGATGCGTCCGCCGATCCGGCCGCCGTCCTGAACGAGGGCGCCGATGCCGCCCCCGCCGCAGCCGATGCGGAGACGGCGGAGGCGTCCGCCGCCGAGGACGCAGCGCCGGACGCCCAGGTGGAAGCGCCGGTGGCCGAGACCGCCGACGCGCCGATCCTGACCGAAGCCGAACCGGCGCCGACGCGGGAACCCGAGGCCGAGCCCGCGCCGGAGCCGGTTCCGGCCGACCTGATGTCGACGCTGCGGGTCGCGGACGAGACCGCTGTCGAAGCCGGGCCCGGCGAGGCGACGCGAACCGACCCGGCCTCTGTCTCGGAAGCGACGGATGCCGCTCCCGCCGCTCCGGCCGAACCCGAACTGATCGAGGTCTGGAGGCCGCACCGTCCCCAAGGCGGCCGCAGGCCGGATAATGCCGGCCGCAGGCCGGACAACGCCAGGCAGGGCCAGCCGCGCGACGGCGCTCCGGGCGAACGCCAGCCCGGCGGACGCCGCCCCAACCGCGACGACCGTCGCCGCGACGGCGGCAACCGCCCGCCCGTCCCGGCCGCCGCCGCGGGAGGCGAGGG